>JAQVSG010000107.1 GCA_028700655.1 Caldisericia bacterium | reverse complement strand
TAAAAAGTTAGAACAAGGAGAACTTATGAATAAAAGATCAATCTTTCTTTTAGAGTGTATCGAAGTCCTTTGTATCGTCGTTTTTCTACTGTCTATTTTTATTCTTATACCAATTCCAAATTTGTACCATATAGATGATGTAAATCCTGCCTTGGGATTAACTATTAGTTTCTTTCGGCTTGTATTCATCATCAGCAGTTTTAACGGAGCCGTATACGTGAATAAACTGATGAAAAGAGAATTTCTTGTGGTTAAATTATTGAAAGGCATATTCAAAAATGCTAGTTCCGAAAAGAAATAGAGGTCGGGGGTGCGGATATAATCTTGGACACTACTATTGCTTTACAGAAGAAGCTTAAAGACTAGTAAGGAGTAAATGAATGATGCGTTTATTAGAGGTTCCTTACAACCACAAGCCTTTACACGATGGAATTCCTATTTTTTACTCAGTCTTCTATTCCTCTTTCAAGACATTCTTCCATCCGATACATTGTTCTACTTTAGATGGTATGGGATAGCACTTGGATTGTTTGCTGGAGTACTTTTCCTTTACCCGATTGTACGCAGCTTACCAAAGAAATGATAACCTATGCTCAAATTATTGGTGATTGTTAAAAAAAGTGTCTACTTTTTTGGAACAGTCCAGTAGGTATCAAGGATTCAATATACTGCTCTTCGGTTTTTCCTTCTACAAAAATGAAGATATGACAGTTTGGTTTTCGTTTTTGCGATTTTCTTGAACGTAAACATTTACCTGCCATTTCTATTATTTATAAAGATTTTGTGCTAGATTTTTTATTTTTGGGGACATAGTGTAACGACCATCAAGATAATCCTTTTCCCATGATGCATCTTTTCTTACGTGTTCACTAAAATCAAATAAGGAAAATAAAATTGAACTTCCTTGATGATCTTTATCAAGGAACCAGATTTGATCTCGCCGAAGATTTTTATCTCGTAAAATTGTGGTGTCATGAGTTGTAAAAATGAGTTGAGCATGGTTTGGATTAGTTTTCTTGGATTGATACATAGCAATGATTTGCTTCATAAGCTCTGGGTGTAAACTTCTTTCTATTTCATCAATCACCATTAATGTCCCATTTTTTAAAGATAACAATATGGGACCTATAAGGGAATAGATTCTTTTCGTACCTTGCGATTCTTCTGTGAGATCCAGGTAACTAGTTGATGTGGGTTTTACAGAATCCTTATCAAAAACTTTATGCCCCATCCTTGTTTTTGGGATACTTGGATTGTCTTCATGACCCTCAATAAGATCATTCTCTATGACTCTTTTAGTATTGTTTTTATTGTTAATAATGAAATCTAGAATAGCGTAAGGTACATTTTCTTCTTTAACCTCAATAGTAGATATTTTCAAATCCGCCAATTCTATCATTCTTCTTACGGCCAATTGTTCTGGCCTATTCTTGCTTTCATCAAGTAACAATTTCGAAGTTGGATGAATATTTCTGCTTGGATCAATTTGAACATTTTTTATCCAATTGAAGATTTTGCTTGATGTCTCCCCATTTAAATAAGAAACAACAGATAAAAAAGGGACATCTTTTCTTGTATTCTTTGCCAACTTCTTACCTTCTGGAAATTTTCTACCTATTACGATCTCATCTTTATTTCGGGAAAAAAGTTTGGACTCTCTAGATGAGTATGATGCATATAGCCATTCAGAATGGATTCTCTTTTGATCCATGGAAATGCCGTAACGATATTGAATCGCTTCATGAACAAATACAATCTGAAATGTTGAAGGCTTATCTATAGTTTCTGTGTTAAACAAAAATGGGAGAATGTTTCTTTTTTGTTCTTCATTTTCATTGTTGTCCTGGGATGTAAGAATATAGCTCAAGAACACATTCAAAGCTTTAATCAAGTTGCTCTTACCAGTAGCATTATATCCATATATGGCGGCAGATTTCAATACTCTTGTGCCGTTACATAGCTTAACTACATTGTCACTTTCGCTGGTTTTATCGTAGGACGCCACCATGCTTAGGACTACTTCATTTTTGAAAGAACGAAAATTTTCTACTAAAAACTCTAATAACATAATGACTCCTTTCTAGGTAGCATTGTATACCAAAAATGTTTTTTAACAACTTTTTTTGTGATTTTTTTACATTTATAACATTTTTAGTGTTTTTTTTTATTTCGGACCAAGCCAACAAGCTCTATGTAAAAAAATTTTCTCATTGCTGTTGGAGGAGCAGGGTTTTTCCATTTAATCCCCATCCGTACTCTTCATTTACAGTGACAGCCTTGGGATTCCGATCTGGATGAAAGAGATATTTTATGGGAAACGAGAGAACTTCAAATTCATGGTTTCCCAAATACAACAATTCCATATTGTTCCACCAAGAAGTTTGGCCATAAAGCTTTCCGTTATATACCTTAAATATCATTCTTCCTTGCTGTGGATCATTCTCAACCATATATGCTCCTGCATATTGCTCAGGGTTTTCTACAAGAGGCAATTCTCTAGAGATATAGTGGAGTCCCATGTATTCGGTGAGTTCTTGAAGATGCTTGTGCCATTGTCCATCGGCAGTTAACAATTTTATTTTATAACCCTGATACTGATCGAAATGCTCGTTAATCAAACGTTGATAATGCTCCCACATGGCATAGATACTTTCTTCGCCAGTGTAAGGATGGTATTTGAAATAGCCCTCATCTTCCCATCCAAGGATGATTTTTCTCCACTGCTCACCGCGAACGTTAAATGCCTGCTGAAAAGACTCCTTTACTTGAGGTCGATACAAAAAAACCAGTGTAGGATGAAGGGGTTTCAGAATCTCTAACACTTGGCTATAGTAGGTTTTGATCTGCTCTTCCGTAAAATGACTAGCAAAAAAGTATCGAATAATACTCTGATAAAAACATCCTTCCATAAGATACACAAGCTTGGATTCAATAATTTCATCCACCAGTGCCCTCCATCGAGAAAGCATTTCAGCAACATTGTTGTTCATCCCTTCTTCTGTATCTAGACGGTCGATAGAAAACTCACCTTCTTTGCGTATGGGGTGATTATCAATCTCTTCGTGAACCCATCGGCAGGGTATGGCATTGAATTCATATTGCTTGGACAACTGCTGGGATGTAGATGACTTTCCTGTCCCGCTCATCCCGGTTACAATAACTAACTTTGAATCTTTCATAGAAGATCTCCCTTCGTATCAAAAAGGTTTGGCCATATCCAATCATGAATGGTTTGGAGACTATCGTACAATCAGTCACCCCAAAAGCGGATTCATTTCATTCGTTAGATTTATTAAACTTTCCAGTCATATTCGATAAATTGAGCTGTTTTTTGAGCTATCGTTCTGCTAAAAAGACGCTCAACCACATGCAAAGCACCATCAATTCCTGCAGATACTCCTGCAGTAGTGATAATTTTTCCATTGTCTACAAAACGCTCTCCAGCAAGTACTTGGATAGAAGGATATTGCTCTTGTAGTGTTTTGGTAGCCCCAAACCATGTAGTCGCTTGAAGATCATCCAAAAGACCGATTTCAGCAAGTATAAAAGCACCCGTACAAACAGAAAGGACAATTTGAGCTTTTTGCACTTGGTTGAGTATCCATTTGGCAATGCGAGGATCCTGGCTAGCAAGTTGTAGATTGCCCCCAGGAATCACCAAAATATCAGCCTGAGGAGAAGACTCTATATCATACGCTGCATGAAAGGTCATCCCTGTATGAGCATGGATATCATTTTTATCCGGGGAAACCAGGCTTACCTCAAAGGCAGGCTGTCCTGCTGCGTCCCTGGTATCATGAAAGATTTCCAGTGGTCCACAAAAATCAAGGAGATACACTCCATCATACACTAAAATAAGCACTTTCATGCAGAACCTCCGTGTAAATTCAAATGGTTACTTCGAGATTTCAAGAAACTAGCCACCGGAGTGCTTGGTTGAGCCACATCCATTGTGCTGTCTCGGTGCCATCAGTGACCCAATTATTCGCTTGATCAAGCCCAGAAGACAAAAAACAAACCAACAGGGCTGAAAGAAGGATGAAAAGTGACTTACGTGAAAACTTAATGATCATGTTCTTTGTATCACCTCTTCTAT
>JAQVSG010000106.1 GCA_028700655.1 Caldisericia bacterium | reverse complement strand
TTCTTGGATAACACTTCACTGTTATTCATTAGATTGTTATACACTTCTAATACTGTTCGTTCGCTTCTATACTTACACTCCCCAACCAGAATTTTTTTCTCAATTTGCGATGCAGCCACAATATCTATCTCAACTTGTGTTCGACGCTTCGGATCCGTTCCCCACCACCTGCCTATGGAGGGAAAAAAGAAGGGCAAGTAATGAAGGTGATTTTCTCTTTGAAGAAATTCCATGCACATTTTTTCAAATACAATGCCCATGTAATCGTTTAGATATGGCTTTATGTACGTTTCAAAAAGATATTCACCGTTGCCATGGGTAACAGATGAAATATGCTTCGCTATATAGCGATACCAAAATAGAAACAAATTGTCTTCTATTCGATAAATGGTTTTCCTGGTTCTCTCTTCACCAAAAGGAGTTTCTTTTTTAATGATACCAAGAGATTGCAAAGTTTGAAGGTAGACAGAACATAAAGAAGAAGCTATTCCAACTGACAGTGCAACGTCGTTTAACCTTGAAGCCCCTCGAGCAATAGCAGTAATGATAGAGTTATACAATTGCGGTTCACGCAATTCTTGTTTCAGAAGATTTCCAGGCTCTTCGAATAAATAAGAAGAATCGTCTAATACTTTCTCGACAATATTTTGCTCTATTGAATCCTTTGCATTAAATTTCTCAATATAGGATGGAACACCCCCTGTTATACCATACAGTAGTGCTTGGTCCTCATTTGAGTAATGAGGATAAAAAAGTGAAGTATCTTTGTAATCAAATGCAGTCACTTTCATTTGAGCGGTTCTTCTCCCATACAGGGGACTTTGATAACCCAATACTTGCTTCTCCATAAAACTCATTGACGAACCACACAAGATAAGAAATATTTTGCTATCTTTGAATTTTGTATCAATATATAATTGCAATATAGAAGATATTGATCGCTCAGAAGATGCTAAGTAGGGGTATTCATCAAATACAACCACTAGTTGTTTTTCACGAACCAAATCATGTATGTAGTCCAATGCTCTTTGATAGTTTTCAAAAATAGGATATGCATTAGTTTGAGGCATAGCATAACGGAATATGCTGTCACTTAAATTCTCTAAATTTATCTTCGATGAGGCTTCAATGCCAGTAAAATATATTGTGGGCTTGTTTTTACAAAACTCATTAATCAGAGTTGTTTTCCCAACACGTCTTCTACCATACATTACAATGCACTCGAATTGCTCGCCTAGGTACAGTTTCTCTAACTTTTTCAGCTCTTTTTTTCGACCAATAAACATAGAATCACTCCATTTGCTATATCACAATATAGTATATCACAATATAGCAAATATGCACTACTTACTGTACAAAATAAAGTGTACCCAAAAAATGGGAGACACATTCAAGCTGGCATTCAACCCGATACACTAGGTTCGCCCTGTGATAACCTGAAAGTGTTAACATTTACCGCATGTTTTCTCTACACGAAGTAATCTGCAAGAGATTCTGGGTTCTATCCAACTTTCCTCTAACTCTTCGTTCACTGCGTATTGACACAAGCATTTCCGGGCAGTATAATTACATTATAACTTTATCCGCTTGATGAAGTATATAGTTAAAAAGTTGTAAAGGAGGTGTCCCGGTGCTTTCAATCGAAACCATCCAAGATAAATTCAAGCAGCACAATGGAGTAATGCGTACCCAAGAGCTATACGAAGCGCGAATTTATTATAATGATATTCAGAAGCTGATTGAGAACGGTGTTATTGAGAAAATCAGGTATGGTTATTACCAGTGGATAGATAATGAAAATTTCAGTGAAGCAATTACCGTGACACGGCTGTTCCCGGATGCCATCATGTGTATGGATACGGCTCTTTTTTATTATCGATATAGTTACAGAACACCACTCGCATGGCATCTTGCCGTGAGTAAAGATAGCAATAAAACTCGCTTCAAGATAGACTATCCGTTTACAAAGCCGTACTACCTTGAGCCGTCAATCCTGGAACTGGGTGCTGTTGACGGTGAAATGGATGGAAACCCCATACGTATATATAACAAGGAGCGTACAATCTGTGACTGTCTCCGCTATATGGGAAAGATGGATAAGGAAATCTTTAACAAGGCCATCCAGAGCTATATCGCAGACAGTGTAAGAAATATTCCTCGACTTTCAGAATACGCGAAAAAACTGAGAGTCATGCAGAAGGTGAAAATGATCCTAGGAGTGTGGATGTGATGACAGATATAAAAGCTTCCATTCTGGCAAAACTCAAGAACAAATCAAAAGCGTCTGGAATGCCGTATCAGCAATGTTTGCAGCTTTTCTTTCAGGAGGAGTTCCTCCGGCGTCTTTCAAAATCTAAGTACGCAGAGAATTTTATTCTCAAGGGCGGTCTGTTCATATACACACTCACAAATTTTGAGAGCCGCCCCACAGTGGACGTGGACTTTCTTCTTCGCCGGATGAACAGCGATCTCGATCACATTGATAAAATTATGGACGAAATCATCACCACCCCAACTGGCAACAACAACATTATTATTCTCACCGCAAAGAAAGCAGAACACATCTCTCCACAGAGAAAATATCCCGGCGTAAGCACACAGATCATCGGTCACATCAAAAACATTCGTGTCCCGTTTGATATAGATGTCGGTATTGGTGATGTAATCGTACCAAATCCGCAGAAACGCACCATGCAAACACAGCTCGAGGGATATGATCCACCAGAGATACTTACCTATTCACTGGAGAGCACTGTCGCCGAAAAACTTGATGCCATTTTCCAGCGTTTTGAGTTGACTGGACGCATGAAGGACTTTTACGACATTTATTATCTATCTCAGTCCTTCAACTTCGACGGGCGTAGCCTACAGGAAGCTATCGCACAAACACTTTCCACGCGCGGAACACCCTATGAGCGGGACAGTTTCGACCGGGTAGTTGCATTGACAAAAGATGTAGATATGCAGACCAAATGGCGCTATTTCTTAAAAACAATTAGGGGGCGGGAACTTCCGTTTTCGGATGTGATAAACGGTATCGAGAGGTTCCTATACCCTGTGTGGACAGCAATCATAGATGAAGATGAGTTGCTTTTGCAATGGTACAGCAACCAGAAAAAATGGGAACGAATATAATCATACGGATTACCAACGTTCCTCGTTCAGCGGCTCCTTCATATGAGATAGCCGTTCTGGACGACAGATAGTATCATTGAACAGTACCCTTCAACAACACCGGTGTTCCAGTATTTTAGATCCACTTCTGCGGAAAATTAATCCCAAGAATTCATACACAGAGCCATTGTTTGCAAGTGATTGATGATATAATTAGTAACACGTTATCCAAGATGAAAGGAATGTCATGATACTTGTAGTAACTAGAGCAGGACTTGGTTCAATCAGTGGTTATGAATTGAACACGAAGAAAAGAACGGTGTGGTTGGGCAGACAAACTGAAGATGATTTCATTGCAGAAGGAGAACTATTGGAAATAGAACCTTCCAAAGAGTGGGTATTTGGACATACTCATTTTGTTTCTGGCAAGATAATCAACCATGCAATCAACATTTCTGCTGTAGGAATAGAACCTTTACCGGTTCGTTCTTGGATTCCTGGTAAATTAAACTTTGAAATGGACCAGGTTATCCCTGGGGAAGATATGGAACTTAACTACGATCCTATTTATTACTCGGTTCAGTTGAAGCACGAGGGTGAGATTGATAAATCCTACGAAGTGTTACACGATATTCTTTCCCAAGATTTACGATGTATTGACGCCCATGTCCATTTAGGTCATTTGCGATTTCGCAACACTACCGATATCCCTTTTGTAAGGTGGGCACTTCGTAACTACCAAGTTGGTGTTGCCATAGGTGATTATTTCCTTGGCCCCCACTTTACAGCTTTTTTGCCTTGGGGTATGATCAACAATCGACCCTATCTTCGAGCTTTACAAGGCGAATGTCTAGCTTTGTGGGCATTAGACCGGTTTGAAGAAGCCTGGAAGGTAAGCCAGCGCTGGATCCAATACTGCCCCGATGACAACCTGGATATGGGTTACGTTGGAACCCTTCTACAAAAAAGAAGGAATTACCAAGAATAC
>JAQVSG010000105.1 GCA_028700655.1 Caldisericia bacterium | reverse complement strand
ATTATCTCCATACAATATCCTTTTTTTCGTCTCCTGCAAATTCTAACCAACTACCTCCACAATCAGGAATAACCCACCACTTGTTTTTAGAGAATCTCATTTCTTCTCCCGTAGGCCTGTAAAAAGCTTTAGCTTTTTTCAAAGAAGAAGAGGTGTTTATCTTATCTTCATTTAACTTATCTTCTCTTATCTTCTCTTCTCTTGGGTTTCCATTGTCTTCCAAGTGGAAACCAAGCTTTTCCACTTGATCCCACGATGTTATGTTTTCTAATAGGGTATTGGGTTTTCTGTCTTTTTTAAGTGTTTGGTGGTTAAAAAATTTTACTATCCTGTAATACTTATTCTCTCCATACTCAAACTTCTTCCAAAGACCTTGTTTTATAATTTCTTCCAATTTTACATTAAAGACGCTTATCGACATTTCGTTCATTGGAATAATCATTGCCTTCAAAGTCTTACTTGAAAAAGGTAAGAGTCCTAGATCGTCAGCATGAGGAATAGACCATGTAAAGATAACTTTAGCCAAAGAAGAAAGATTTGAAACTTGCTCTGAGACGCTAATTTTTTTATCTATCATTCTTTTTTGAGCCATATTTTTTAAAGGTTAAAACCTTGTAATCTTTCTATACCTTCACTTGTTAAAAATAGCATATCTCCTTTTCCTAAAAGCTTTTCAGCACCCCCTTCGTCTAGCATTACTCTAGAATCTACGGCCTTAGCCATTTTGAATACTGCACGAGTAGGGAAATTAACTTTTATATCTCCTGAGATAATCTTTGTGCTAGCTCTTTGAGTTGCTAAAATTATATGTATTCCACAAGCTCGACCTTTTTGTGCTAATAATTGTATGGCGTTTAAAGTATTCTCTCCGGCCATTAAGTCTGCAAATTCGTCAATTACTACAAATTTATATTTCATTCCCCCTCCGAGCTCTTCGATATTCCTTGCTTTAGCATTTCTTAATTTTGAATATCTTTTGTTCATTTCTTCAACTAAATTATTTAAAGATGTTTCGATTGAGTTGTGATCGTATTGATAATCTACAATGTTTTTCTCTCCTTCGAATTGAGACATCTCAACTTGCTTAGGATCGAATAAATGAATATCAACATTATCAATTTGCATTAACTGTTTAATTAAAGAGTTTAAGAAAACAGACTTACCGGAACCACTACTACCGGAAACCAATAAATGAGGAGCTGTTCTTATGTCATAGTATTTAGTATCTCCCATAATTTTTGCTCCTATCGCAAGCTCAAAGCCTGTATTTCTAGGAGAAGACTCAGGGAATGTTCTTTGCTTGTTTGGTATTTCAAAACCAACAAGGCCTGAATCTTTTATCGGGGCTAAAATTCTTATTCCCGATGTTTCAACAACTTGTTCAATATCTTTAACAAAAGATTCTATTCTGCTCATTTTAAGTCCAATAGAGGGCTCATACCTATAAAGAGTTACTGATCCGCCGACAACCATAGAATCGAACTCTAGTCCTATCCCATGTTCAGCTAATTTGAATTTTATTTTATCTTGAATTGTCATGTCTTTATAGTTTAAAGTTTTTCCTGAAACAAAATTCTTTGAAACTGATTCTAAATACTTGAGCATTGCTCCACGCTTTTGAATCTTCTTCTTAAGAAAATCTGTAACATTATCAACTTTAGCTTTTTTAAATTGTTTTTCTCTTTCTTTAACGATGTCTAATTTATAGATATATGAAAGTATAGAAACCTCTCTATCATATATTCCATAAAAATTAGGAATATAGGCCTGCTTACCCAAAAGAGCGTTTGTTATATCGTCATAAAATCTATAAAAGAAATCAAACATTAAAGAGTTTTCAGAAAAGACTATTTCGAATTCCTTAAATTGACTAGCCCCCTTATCTCTGTTTTGAGTTACTTTGAATTCTTCAAAAACGATAGAATAAGGTTGCTCTTTTAACTCTGCCCATACTAAGAAGAAATTAAAGACTCCTTGCATAAGCTTTCCGGCGTCAATACTTTCAGGGTTTGAAAAATTTTTTACAAACTTGTGATCACGAATCCTTATTTTATTGTCTTTATCTCTAGTTACTAAATCGGCAGAGCCCTTTAAAGGAATTGGTAGAAGCTTCCCGTCAACTTTTATTTTATGCTCCAACATTTTTTCAACAAGCAATATCTCTTTGATGTTGTTTTTATATGCGAAGTCTTTAATATACCCGAAGAAGCAAAACGCAAATCTTTCTTCTAGCTTCGATCTATTGCTCGCTACGGTATTATATCCGATTAAGTTGTCAGAATGGCTATCAAGGTGCATTTTAGCGACCTCGTGAGCCTTTTTAATGGCCTCTCCCTCTTCGATTCCTTCCTGAGTTTTTTCAAAGTATTTTTTTAATCCTTCGTGGCAACATTTTCCAATAACATTGCTAGGAGAATATGTTGTATCTATTCTGTCTCCGTTTAAATAACCAACTCTAAACATTTGAGGATCAGAGCTGAATTTTGTAAACATCGAATAAGAATAATGATCAACCGGAAATCCTTTTAAGTCGTTTCCTATTTTAGGATTACTTTCCTTCTTGAGTAGCTTCGGAATTAGTTTCTTGCTTATCCTCTGCTTGCTCTTTTTCTGCTTTCTTTGGTGGTTTTTTACTTGTTGCATTTTCTTTTTTCTCAGGTTCTTTTAAGAAGTTGCCCATTTGTAGGCCAGAGGATTCGACTATTCCTCCGTTGTTGTGAACATCGCTCTCCTCATTATCGATAGCAATAGCTCTATTTATAGTCTCATTTTTAGGAAGAAGTTTTGCCCCCTGCTTTAGAACCGTCTTTTTCCATTGCCATAATTGAGGATCATTATTTTCTTTCCATGGAGTAAAATTAGTTTCCCAGCTCTTAGAAAAACGCTTACCGATTTCAAGAATATCGTCTTTGTGCATATACTTTCCTATTTCTTCTCCGTTTAAAGAAAAGATAACATAGGCACCAATCGCAGAACCTCTTTGTTTAATTGATTTTCTAGGATCAATTATATGTTTAATTTTTCCTCTTACAATTTCAATAACATCTTCTTCCCTAACAATGTCTGAAAAGATAGAAGAAACTCCAGCCTTGTAAAGTAAGGTTACGATACCCTTATATCCTAATTGGAACTGAGCGATCATTCCTCTATTTTTGTCTTTATATGGCAAAACATAAGCTTCTCCTGAAACATCTGAAGGCATAAACCCTAGCTGAGCCATTGTTATGTAAGAGGTTATTAAAGTATTCCCGTCGCACTCCATTAGTTTTGGAGCCTTTTGAACATCTGCAATTACTGAAGATAGAAACTTCATTGCTTGCTTTTCGTCAGAAAAAAAATTTTTAATCTGATTCATGTAATTCTTGTATAGAAACACCTTTAAATCGTTAGGAGTTTCTAGTTTTATAACTTGATTATTTTCACTCATAATGTTATAATATATTTAAAATTAGGTTTATCTTTTGGCTCCCTCGAGGGAGTCTTTTTTGTTTAAGAAGCACTCTCTTGCTTCTTTTTTTTCTTTTCATTATCCCAACGCTTTCGCCCCATTGCGGAATAATGAGATTGTCCGTATTTTTGAAATGTTGCGTTTCCTCCTGATCGAGCTAGTTCGACTCTAGCTTCTTTTAAATCTTTAGAGGATAGCTTTCTTTTTCGGGGCTTTTTATTGTCTTTATTTTTGACCATACTAAATAAATTAACTGATTATTTTTCGACCTTTCTTAGATTATACTTTTCAGCAGTATTTTTGTCAAGCGTCCAGCAGTATGTCCAGCAGTATTGCATTTTTAGACTCAGTTGCATATTGTTTTAATAAGAGTTATACTGTAAATATGAGATCAAAATTCTTTAAATACAAAGCTAAAAAATCTAAATACGGAAACAAGAAGACTGAATATAACGGAATACTTTTTGACTCTAAAAAAGAAGCCGGATATTGTGCAACGCTAGATATTTTAAAAAAAGCCTCTAAAAAAGAAGATAGAGTCGTTTCATACGAGACACAAGTTCCTTTTCAAATCACACTAAACAAAAAGAAAATCTGCAAATACTTTGCGGATTTTAAAGTTTTATATGCTGACGGCCGAGAAGAGATTATAGATGTAAAGGGAGTAAAGACTGATGTTTATAAGAT
>JAQVSG010000104.1 GCA_028700655.1 Caldisericia bacterium | reverse complement strand
TACATGTAGGGTGCAGGTTGTTTATATATGACAAATTATGTGCCTACAAAAGCATTGGTGATGGGATGGATGATATTCGGGGTATAGATGAAACTACATGCGACACAATAGAAACAATTTTGAAAGAAGAATGCCGATGAAGTTTAACTGGTTCGCTCTTGCCATAGTCATTTTATTTATGGGTGCAATGGCCCGTGAAATCGCTGTGCATGATTGGAAATTGGTACTCTTTTATTTCCTATCAGCTGCCATGAATGCAGTTATTGCTTTTATGAAGTGAGGTTAAAATGAAATACTATCCAATTGATGAGGGACTGGCCAAGCAGGCCAAAGAAATGAACAGTTTTTCATCCTACAAGGAAAACAGTGGAACAGAAGATTATGAAAGAGCAGTGGATTGTGCATATTTAGATGCAGATCGCATTGCAGAAGATCATCCGGAGTTAGCAGAAAAAGCTTATGCTCTTGCAGATCGGTATGCAAAAAAGCTTGCACAGTGGATTAACAAAGCGAATTTAATTGAAACAAGATGCCCATCGGTTATGATCTCAGGCCCTGCTAATTTTCCTGTTACGAAAAAGGAAAAGCAGAACAGGGCAAGGGAAAAGCACTGGGAAGAGCTTACGAAGATTAAAGAATTGCTGTACAAAATATCAAATCTTCCTCGCAGCTTGAGCATAATCCGAACAGACGATCCACAGACGAAAGAAAAAATACAAGCAGAACTCGACAAAATCACCGATGAGCAACTTTTTGCAAAAGAAGCAAACAAATATTACAAAGCGCATAAGACTCTAAAGGATATCCAGACGGTGTATATCTGCAGTAGGATCCCAAAAAGCCTCTTGCAAAAATTTGAGGATTATATCCAATATGCTGGAGTTCCTGCTCCATCCTTTTACTTGGCAAGCTTGCGGAACAAAATCAAACGTTTGGAAAGCAAAGTGATAGAGATTGACAGGTTAAGTGAGGAACATTCAAACTATCCTATGCAGAACATTTGTAGGGTTATTGAAAACCAAGAGCTAATGAGAATGCAACTTGAATTCGATGGCAAACCTTCTGAAGATGTTAGAAATCTCTTAAAACATAATGGCTTTAAGTGGTCACCAAAGAATCAAGTATGGCAAAGGCAACTCACATTAAATGCAAAGAGTGCAACCAGGCAGTTGGTATATGAATTAATAGAAAGACAATCGTAATCGGTAAGTAACAAAAACCCTAGGAGCTATAAACTCCTAGGGATGAAAATGAGTATTTAGAACCCTATTATATCTCATCTCACAAACTCGTACAAGGTTCCGATGAAGAATATGGATGAAATAATATCACTCGCATTGTTGTTGTAAATTCTCTATTTCCTTTTTAGTTTCAGAAATTTTTACATCAAGTGTTTTTTTTAACTCTTCATAAAAAATATCAAAAAGTTGTGGATCTAACTCTTTGATATCAATAGGTACATCACGGTGTGTGGTTGAGCCAATCTTTGATTCATAAAGATGGGATTGATACCAGAAAGAAGCAGCGTTCTTGTCTAGAGATTTTTTATAATTTTTAAATTTCTCTAAATCTTTTGTTAAATTATCTACGTCAGTTACAAGCTTCTTGATCTCATCATATTTTTTGGTCATAGATACCTCCATATTATTCTTTGATATCTCTATATAAGCATGAAATAAAACTTATGCAAAACATTCCATAGCTTTTTTTGTTCACTTTGTAGCAAAAATGAGCAAAAATATAGCAAAAACAAGCAAAAAATTAGCAAAAAATGGTAAAAACCTGACAAAAAAACAACAAATTTTTGTTCAGGAATACTTGGTGGACATGAATGCTACGCAGGCATACAAACGCGCTGGGTATGCTGTTAAAAATGATAATGTAGCGCATGCTTCTGCTCAAAGAATGTTACGAAATGCTACGGTAAAAAAAGAGATTGAAAGGCAAATCGACCTTCGAAAAAGAAAATTGAAGGTAACTGCAGAAGATGTAATCGATGAACTTATCAAGGTTGGATTCACCAACATAACCGATGTTGTCAATGTCAAAGAAGGATTTGTCATTGCAAAAGATACGGAGACCCTAACAGAAAACCAGCAAAGGGCCATATCTGAAATCAAGCAAACCGAAAGCGGTATCACCATCAAGATGCACAACAAACTTAGTGCATTAAAATTATTGGGCCAACATCTAGGAATATTCCTGGAACGGATTGAAATGTTAAACAATCCCCAGGATAACAAACTAAAAAGCCTGTCTTCTGAAAAGCTTCAGCAGCTGATTGAAATATTATCCGATGAAGAACATGAAGAATCTTCTTCCTAGCCTTTCGAAAGAAGAAAGAGCTGTACTAAAAGAGGAAGTAGAAAAGGAACTTGTACGAAGATCCTTTTGGAAGTATTGCCAATATATGAAACCTGAGTTTTTCCAGGAAACCAGGATTCATCTTTTAAAAATAACAGATGCATTTCAAAGAGTTTTGAATGGTACATTGCACAAATTGATGATCTCTTTGCCTCCTCGTGCTGGGAAATCCTATACAACTTCTCACCTATGTGCATATTCACTGGGAATTGATATGACAGGATCTATTATGCGCAATACTTATGGAGCAGAACTAGCATGGGAGTTGTCGGGAGGAGTACGGGATATTGTGCAATCTCCCAAATATAGGGAGCTATTCCCCTGGGTGCAACTACGGAGAGATAAATCTAAGGTTGAATCCTGGCAATTGAAAGAAGCGGAACGAATCTCCTATTTTTGCGGAGGTGTGGGAGGCCCTATCACGGGAAAAGGGTGTAACAAATTGGCCATCATGGACGATCCTTTTAAGAATCATGCGGAAGGATTATCCGAAACATTTCAAAAGAAAACCTGGGCATTTTACACGGGAGTACACCGCGCAAGAATGGAAGGGGATTGTGCAGAAATAGTAATTGGTACGCGCTGGAGTTCGGAGGATCTTCATGCCAAACTTCTGAATTTGGAACCAGAGGAATGGGAAGTGATTAACGTTCCTGCTTTAAATAGCTCTGGGCAATCCTATTGTGAAGATATCGTTACGACAAAGAAACTCTGGCAGATCAAAAAGATTACAGAGGATTCTATTTGGGAATCCGAATATCAACAAAATCCTAGTGAAGCAGAAGGGAAACTTTTCCCGAAAAGTGCATTGCGATTCTTTGATGGGAAAAAACTCCGAAGGAATTACGCGGGTATCCTTTGTTTTGTGGATACTGCTACATCGGGAGATGACTACCTGGCAGCTATTGCAGGGAAGCTGTACACATCCAAAACCTCTCTGTATCCTCACCTATATATCACAGATATTTTATTTACCCAGGAAGATGTACCCCTAACAATTCCATGGGTGGCTGAATTCATACGGAAAAACAATGTGCAAAGTACGATTATTGAAGAGAATGGAGCGGGACACGTTTATACTTATGCGCTGAAAAAGGAAGTAAGGAAAGTAGCAAGGAGTGTATTTCACGAGGTAAACAACTACCAGAATAAGGAATACAGGATTCTCCAGCAATCCAAATGGATTACGCAATATATTCACTTCCGCGAGGATATTCAACCAGGATCCGATTACGATCGTTTCCTTACATGGCTAGGTAAATACGTGAAATATGCCAAAAACAAACACGATGATGCCCCTGATGTACTAGCCAATTGTGCAGAGTGGATCCGAGGAGTGATCTGTAAAGAAGCTCCCTATGTGGAGAAGTTCCGCAAGCGAGATGCGAAAAAGTCGAAAAGGAAGTGATGATGAGCAATAAGAAAAAGCAAAACAATCCAGATAAGAAGATATATGCAGCTGAAAGGCAAACCGGTGGATATATCGAAGATCAATACAAAAAAACTTCTTCCATTACACTGGAAAACATTCTGGCTATGCGAGAAGAACCTACCATCAAAATTGGGATCTGGTTTTACAATACCATAATCCAGGCAGGGCTAGCAGAGTATATTCATCCCAATGATGAGATTCAGCAATTTGTAAGAGAAAATTTAGAGCGGTGTAGACTGCAGGCACGATTAAACAAACTTCTTAGTTATCACTGGATTGGTGCCTCGATATCGGAAATGGTGTGGGAATATCTGGATGGAAAATGGCAACTCGTGGATCTTGTATATCTACGACCAGAAAGTTGGTATAACAAAGGGCTTCCAATTAAAGAG
>JAQVSG010000030.1 GCA_028700655.1 Caldisericia bacterium | reverse complement strand
ACCATAGCTTCATTTCATGTGTGTCAAATATGGCTTTCCATTGACCAGAAAAGAATCGAAAATGAAGTAGAAAATTGGTGCTTCCAAAAATCATTCCCACAATCAGGGTACTTTGTATCCACCCTAGATGGATTCCAGGAATCGTTTGAAATCCTTGGATATTCGCATCAAAAGTGGAGAAACCTCCGGTTGAAATGCATGTTAATCCGTGGTTAATGGAGATGAACAAAGGCACTTTTTGAATCCACAACAGTGCAATTGTACAAACTGTACCAAGGATGTAGATTGTCCATAAAATGCGAATCGTATTAATCAATCCAGGTACAGGTCTTTGAAGATCTAGTTTCGAACTCTCTGCGCCATACAATTTGTGAGAACCAGGGGTACCGCTTTGAATGGAAATAAAGAAGGCAATGATTCCTATTCCTCCAAGCCATTGCATTAGTGATCTCCACAAAAGAATACTCCTGGGTAATTGTTCAATATTCTCCAAGATGGTGGTACCTGTCGTTGTAAACCCTGCCGTACCTTCAAATAGGGCATTTATGAAGGGAACTTTTGTGGTGAAGTAGATGGGTAACCCTCCAATGAAGGAAAAGAGAACCCATGCGAAAGTACATATTAAAAAGGGTGTGCTATTGGTGAATTTGTAAGGTTTACAGATAGTAAATAAGAGAAAGCCGAAAAGTAAGGAACCAAAAAAGGTACTTAAAAAACCAATGGTTGAAGAGCATGAAAATATGTATTCTTTGTCGATAAGTACCATTAGTAAGGGAGGAACTAAAAAAAAGCTGAGTTGCATCAACAAAATTCCGGTGTAGTGAAAAATATTTGATATTGTTCTTAAGAAGAAAGTATTCATCATGATTGTTGGAAGTAAGAAAAGTTGCGGGGGGCGGATTTGAACCACCGACCTTCGGGTTATGGGCCCGACGAGCTACCGGACTGCTCCACCCCGCAGAGTAAAAGACACTAGTTACTATTGTACTTGAAAATCAGAATTTTCAACCCATAATCAAAAATAAACTTGTTTTTTTAGAAAGTGATGTGTATGAAGAACCAAAAAAACTATCTGTTCCTTCTGATTAGTTGTATCTTTGTTGTCTTTTTGTATGGCTGTCAAGGTGAAATCATTACCAACGAAGAAGTACCCGTCAATTCTACAGGTACAATGTCCAGTGTTTACTATTGCCTAGGACCTTATGGGGGAAGGATTGACTGTATTGCTGCAAGCAACCACGATGCACGATTTATTCTTGCTTCCTCTTCAGAACATGCTTTTGTCACAAAAGATGGGGGATCTCAATGGAATCATATTCCTCTTGAAAATTCTCGGATCGCTTCTGTTTCTTTTCACCCATCGATTGATTCGACATGTTACATTTTGGACCAAGATGCTCTCTATATGTCTACAGATTTTGGGAAAACCTGGCAAGTTCAAACCATATCCGATCTGATGATGAAGCCCTTCTATCAATTGGAAGTACATCCAAGCGGATCTTTATTTATATCCTGTTCCACGGGATTGTTTGTTCAAGAGAAGCAATTGTCTGCATGGAAACAAATCTATATTTGCAATGAAGGGGAAGCTCCTCTTGAGAAATGTTCGATTGCACAAACGAATGAAAAGCACATTAGTGCAATATCAGGTGGGAAAAATGTCTACCAAACCAAAGATGGCGGATTGTCCTGGAAAAAAATAGAAACGTCTGTTTTTAAAGATCGGCTTCTGACTGACATCGCAATCCATCCCTCTTCTACTTCGTTCATAGCCATATTATACCCGGGGGGTGTTATAGGTTCTCTAGACGAAGGAGAAACGTGGAGTTATGAAACGGCAGTACCACTGACGGTTCCTGCTTACGTTCTTACTCTAACCAAAACAGGAATCATGTATGTGGGTACTCAGAATGGTGTTTGGCAGTCGTTAGACCAAGGATATACTTGGGGCTTCATTCCTACTCTTCAGGAGCCTGTTTATGCTATAGAGAGTGGTTTTTCAGAGCAAGTTCTTTTTGCAGGGACAAACCAACATTTCTATTCATATTCATTGACAGACCAAAAGTGGAAAACTTCCTCTGAGGGCATCAGTGCAAATACAGTGAAAAATGTTTCTATACATCCCTTGGAAAGCGAACAGATGATAGTGGTACAGAGAGATCAGAAAGTGTTGGCACTATTCAGACCTTACGAGGAGTGGAATGATTTACTTCAAAAGGATTCTTACGAATTTTACTTTGGTTCTCCCGATGAATCATTAACATGGTTTGGTGTAAAGGACAATGTGCTTTATAAAAGCGAAGAAGGTGTACAAAATTGGCAACATTATTCTTCTATTCCTTCATCATCTATTGTTTACGAGGTATGGATACATCCTCAAATGACCTCTGTATGGTTTGCTGGTACAAAGGAAGATAAAGTGTCACCTGGTGATGGTTTGTGGATGTCAACAAATGCAGGATTACAATGGCAAAAGGTGGAGCCTGCATTTACAGAAAACACCCTACTTACTCTATGTTTTGACCCTGTCGATGACAGGGTTATCTATGGTCTTGGGAAAACCATTTTTGGAGAGAAAAAACTCTTCAAAAGTGAAGATCGGGGACTTCATTGGAACGCATTGGAAGAAGAAACTAGTTTGCAATGGGTGGAAACAGACGCGAGTAGAAGTGGGGTTATGTGGGGTATAACAACAGATGGAAAATTTCTATCCAGTACTGATTTTGGAGAAACCTGGATCGAAAAAATTGATTTTTCAAAAGAGTATCCAACTCACTATTTCAAGTATCCCTCTGGATTTCAAATCAAATCAACCCACGAGGAAGGCTCTTGTATTTTACATTTGTATCGAGGGATCTTTTTCCATATTTCAGAGAATGGAGAATCTTGTGTTTCTATCGATGGGGTTCCAGATGCAAGTTTTTATTCCATGCAAATGCATCCAAAAAAGAAAAATATCATGTACATCGCAAGCGATTTAGGTTTGATCGAATGCACCCTGGATAAAGGAGTGGCTCATTGAGAGTTTGGTGATATGTAGCGCAGAAGATACAATTGTTTCTACATCAGAACAGGCATCTAGGTTTAAAAGGTGAAAGTCTGATCTTTGTCGTAGCCATGTAAGTTGGCGTTTTGCATAGTGGCGAGTATTCTTTTCCATCAATTCTATCGTAGCTTCGTAGGGCATTTTACCTTCTAAGTATTCGATACATTCTCTGTATCCATGTGCTTTAATCTCATATATTGCTTCTTTATACCCCTGATCAAGAAGCCATTGGACTTCTTCTAAAAGTCCATTTTCAAACATATTTTTTGTTCGACGATGAATACGAGAATAGATTTCTTCAGGATTTCGTAGAAGCCCAAATTTTACAAAGAAAAAAGGAGCTTTTTCTGTCGATTCTTTTTGAAGAAGCGATATTGGTTTTCCTGTTAACTCATAAACCTCCAGGGCTCGAAGTATTCTCTTTTGATCGTTGGCATGTATTCTTTGAGCTGCTTCGGGATCCACTGCAAGAAGCCTATTGTACATTTCATAGAGACCTATTTCTTGATTTTCTTGAGAAAGTGTTTCGCGGACTTCTTTAGAATTTGTATCGGGTTTCATGTCGAATAAGCCATCGATAAGAGATGAAACATATAAATAACTACCTCCCACTAAAATGGGAATACGATTCCTTTGCAAAACATCTTGGATCGTACTGATTGCTTTTTTTTGGTATGCCGCTACGGTTATTCTGTTGCGTGGATTTACGTACCCAAAAAGATGTTGGGGAATTGAAGAATCTTCTTGTTTTGGTCTGGCAGTGCCTATGTATAAATGTTCATATACTTGCATTGAATCGAAATTGATAATTTCGCACGAGTACTTTTTTGCAAAGCGTTCTGTAAATGACGTTTTGCCGACGGCTGTGGGACCATACATTACAACAACTGGTTTTTTAGAAGGTTGTTCAGAGATAGTCTGATGCAAAGATTCCAATGTCTCATCCAACACATAGTATGGTGACGATGTACCAGCAAGAATGGATATGCTCTGTGCTTTTTGCAAGTATTTTTTTTCTTTTTCCTCTATTGTTGAATTACTGGGAATGAAATAGGATTGAGAATTGATGGAAAGAGCAATTTCATAGAGACTGTAGGTATTGGAACTTCTTCGGTCCCCTACCACAATAATTGCATCCGACAAACGTGCGTATTTTTCTGCATTTTTTTGTCTTTTGATAACTGTTGGGCACAAAGTATTCATAACTGTCAAAGAAAGATCAGTTTTTGCTTGGAGCCATTGCTGAATGTTGAAAAAAACATTGCTAGAAGCCGTTGTCTGACTTATTAATCCAATGTTACATTGGGGGTGCGTGAGCAATGTGTTTCTAAAAATAGTAGAGGATTGTAAATCTTCCAGAGATTCAATGACGAGAATTTTATCTTTTTGAGAAAAACTAATAGCTCCCACAATTTCTGTATGATTTTTTCGCCCTAGTAAAATGACAAGATCGCAAATATGGGATAAATGAATCAGCTTGTTTCTCATATTTACAACCATTGGACATGTCATGTCAATGATATCCCGCGTTCTTTGATGCAACCATTCTAAATTCTCTTTAGTGATGCCATGAGCTGGGATAATTACTCGAGTGTCGGGGTGTATTTGTGAGAGATCTTTTACTATGCGAACATTGTTCAGTAACAATTCATGCAATACTCTGTCGTTGTGTATCAAATCGCCAAAAACAATGATTTCTTTGTTTTTCTCAATACTTAAAACAGATTTCCATACAGCATTTCGGACGCCACCACAAAATCCTAAATCCTCACAAATTTGAATTCGACTATACACGTTTTACCATCTCTTCGATTTTCCCATAGATCATGATGTGATAGTCATTGTTTTGGGGATAGAATTTCAGGGTATCTGTTTGGGATTGGATTTGATATGCGTTTATGGGATGTGTGTCCCTTACTTTGCATTCAACTACATATTTTGCTTCTACGATGGGAGCTGTAAAATGACTCAGAAGAGGAAGGTCGATATGAAGAGAATCATTGGTAAATTTATTTTCTTGGTAACCACTGATGCTTCCAAAATAGTGAAGCTCTTTTTCATATCCTTCATCGAAAAAATTTACCGTGAAAGAATGCGTAAGATGCAAAACGGAAAACGTATGCCTGGAAGGTCTTACGGCTGCTGTAAAATACAGTTGATTCCACATGTTCCCAAAAAATCCCCATGCGATTGTCATCCCAGCAAATCGATCCAATACTTTTGAAGTAAGAACCACCTGTCCGGCAATAAGCCTTTTCATCAATTGAGGTAAGTCATTAATAAACACGTTCTTAGTCATGAGTCATTCTCCTTTACCAATTTGTAACCAATTACAAAACAGGATATGTACAATAGAGGTGAAAGATCATTCTTTCTATTGCCCTCCAAATCAGGAACCCTCGTCCGGGTTCCTACGGCTTAAAATACCTTCTTTTTCTTCTTCTACCGAGAGAAGTGTATTGTATGAAATAACGTCAATAGCAGATTGGAAGGGGATGATAACAACCATCAATAGTTCGAAAAGAAAGTAATTTGATAAGTTTCTGCTGAAGAGGATGTAGAGAAAACCGAAACAAAAATAATAAACAAAAATCCATAAAAAATTCTGAAAATACTTTTTATACCCTTTTTTCCAGACTTGGAGCATGGGTGTATCAGTATTTAACAAAAACAAACGAATGGAACTGTGATACGGAATGAAAATACAAAGGAACCATAGGCATCCCAATGCGATATAGACGGTCATGTGTACGGTGGATAGTGGGGATGTTTCCATGGGAATTTCTGGCCATGAAAGATGGCTAATAAGTATAAATGGGATGTATACAAAGAGTGAAATTCCCAGAAACAATATATCGGAAGAAAGAATCGTTTGAAACACCTTTTTCCCGTTTTGTACACTTTGCGATAAAGAAGCATTTTTATCGATCAGAAACAAAGAATAGATGAGGGTGACATATGAATTGATAACATAGACAGCTACGAAAAAAATGGCAACCCACAAAAAGGTACCTATCGATGCCCTCTGGAGGCTCGATAAAAAACCCGTTACGATGGCAAACAATAGATATTTTAGTAAATTGGTAGGTATGGAAAGATACAGAATATGTTCGATGCGAGAAAGTAGTAGTGTAAAGGCGTTTGCAAAGAGTTGAAAAGGATTCCTTGTATTATACGATTTGTGGTTCTTCATAAAACACTCTCCTTTTTTCGTGAACAAAAAGCAACAACCAAATCAATCCTGCAATACTTAAAACGAGGGCAACAGAAAACATTGTCTTCCATCCGTACAATTCTGATATCCAACCTCCCAAAACAGGAGCAATAAAAGCGCTAGCAACTTGTAAAGCGTTGTACAGGGCAATATAGGTTGGATAGCGACCTTTTGGAGCCATATTATGGAGCAATGCTAATCCACTACAACCAATGCCACTATAATAAATTCCCAGCATGACAAATACAACACACAATGCAGGCCAGGTTTGAAGGAACATTAAAATGAGTGAAGTGGAAACAAGACCCAACGATGCAACTGTTAAAACAAATTTATGGCTTTTTTGATCTCCAATATAACCCCAAACAAAAAAGAACAACGACTGAGAAGAGGCTAAAAAAATGGACAGTATCCCTGCTGAAGAGTCTGCAAAATGAAGAGATTTGATTGCGTATACAGTGAAAAAAGTAGTGGCCATCGAACCGAGACATTGTAAATTCCGTACTATAATGAAGTGAACAAAGGTTGAATCCTGCTTCAAAACAACAGGAAGTGCTTTAAAAAAGTCTATGGAAGTTGTTTGAATCGGTTTATCTTTCACATCAGGTTCTCTTCCGAGCAATAGCATCCAATAGGATATAAAGACGGCTACAGAAGCACAAGAGAACAAAAGAAAGTAATTTATCGGGAATGCAAATGTATCCAAAAGATAGGCGGCAAGAACAAAACCGCCAATTCCCAAAAGGGCCCCCAATCCATTGCCTGCAGCAAAGTAGCTTCCTAATTTACGACTGGGAGTGACTTTGGCAATATAACCTAACCAAGCAGGTTGGATAATCCCTGAGGTTCCATATATTAGGACTACACAAATGATGGAAACCCATATCGTAAGAGATGGATACGGAATTGCTAAATAATAGGCGCTAAGAGCTAGAATGACAAAGGGGAAACGTTCCCATAAAGTGATTTTTTTGACAAACGCGAGTTTGTTGGGTTTGTTTTCGACAGAGTTTGCGCTGATAATTCCTGGCAACATTATGCATATAAATGCCAATCCCGGGATCATTCCAATGACGATGTTAGAACCGCCCAATTTCTCTATAAAAACAGGGAGCAATGTAATAATCGATGCTAAGTTGTTAGACAAGACCCAAAAAGCCTCATCTACTGCGTTTACAATAAAGTTCCAACGAACATTTACTCGAATATAGTTCAGCGCTTCTGTACTCATGGCATATGGTATAAATTTATTTGTAATGATTACAATACGTAGCTTTTATTTCGTTGTGTTACAATATCTATGACATTTACAATATTTGTTGGGAGTGTGAAAATGTATTTAGATGATCTTACCCAATTGTTTGGAGTCAGTGGCTTTGAAAAGTCAGTGCGAGAATATATTCAATCGTTTTGTAAATCGTATGCAGATGATATTTTTGTGGACCAAATAGGAAACTTGATTGTGTTCAAAAAAGGAACTGATCATCCTGCGAAAAAAAGAATCATGATTTCAGCACATATGGATGAAATTGGTTTCGCAGTTACAGATGTTACCGACCAAGGATTCTTAAAAGTAAGATATATGGGAGGTATTAGCAATAAAGTATCCCTATATCAAAAAATCCAATTTCGAAAAGGTGTTATTGGAGTTGTTCTTTCAAATGGTAAAGAAGAAGACGATAAAGATTTTTCCTCTTTATATGTTGATATTGGGGCGTCTTCAAAAGAAGAAGCAATGTCTTTGATAGATATTGGAGAACCTGCTTCGTATATTGGTCCTTTTACTCCTTTAACGGGCAGGTTAATTGCTTCAAAAGCCATGGACGATAGAATTGGTTGCTATATTCTTATGCGCGTGTTATCTGAAATGGAAACGCCTCCTATGCATGATGTTTTTTTTGTGTTTTCTGTACAAGAAGAAGTAGGATTACGAGGGGCCAAAGTGGCGGTTCATACATGCAAACCCGATATTGGTGTAGCCGTCGATATCACTGGTTCTTTTGATACACCCGGAGCTGCGAATGGTTTCACAAAACTTGGGAAAGGCGCCGCTATAAAAGTAATGGATGGAAGTGTGATATGTGATGATTCATTGGTGACATTCTTATGCACATATGCTGCTTCTCACCAGATACCCCATCAAAGAGAAGTATTGGCTCGCGGAGGAACAGATGCCGGTGCTATTCATCTTTTTGAAAAAGGAGTTCCTAGTTGTGGCATATCCATTCCAACTCGATATGCGCATAGTCCTGTAGGGATTGTTGATATGGCAGATGTTGGATCCTGCATTTATTTGTTAGATGGGATGATTCATTCCCAATCATTGGATGAAAAAAACCCGGCTTGATTCGCCGGGTTGATTTGATGGTTAAGGATTCTCAAAATGGAGGGAAACCTTACATTATTAAATACTCCTAGAACAGAGATTGGTTACAAGTATTTATACAAACGAGGGAATGATTTTTTTTGAATTCTTCCGATACACTAAAACCGAAATAAAGGTGGATAGCGCATCGGATATTGGGAAACAAACCCATATTCCTACAACACCAAACTCAAATACGACAGAGAATAGGATAAGGAAAGGAACGAAAAGTATTAGTTGCCGAAGAATAGAGAGAAAGAAGGCTATTTTTGCCAACCCTATCGATTGAAAAAACACCGTATAGGTCATCTGAAGCCCAATAAACAAGGTAGAAATCATGATGATGCGCAAGGGTAGAATTGTGTATTGTAGTAGGGCAGGATCCGATGAAAATACCCGAATCACAAGCGAAGGGAACAACTCACATATTCCCATTACAAAAAGTCCAATGAAAAATGTCCACTGGACCGTTTTTTTCACAGCTTGATGGACTCGATCCATTTTTTTGGCTCCATAATTATAACCAATGAGGGGTTGAAGGCCTTGTACAAAGCCCATTAAAGCCATTACTTCCAGCATTAAAATTCTGTAAATAAGACCATAAGAGGCTATGGCAATATCTCCACCAAAAGAACCTAAAAAGTAATTGGTGAGAGAAATTGTAATGGTACTAGCAATATTCATCGCAAAACTAGAAAACCCAACAGAAAATATCTCTTTTACAACGGAAGCTTTTAAAACAAAATGTCTCCATTTCATCTGAACCATCGTATGGCCACTCCACCGGAAATACCAAATCATGTATCCAACAGAAAATGCCTTCGCAATATTTGTAGCAATCGCTGCACCTTGAAGTCCTAGCTCCAGATAAAACACAAAAAACCAATCCAAGACAATATTTCCAATGGCTCCAATAAGCATTGCCGACATGGCATCTTTTGAATTTCCTTCCGCGCGAAGTAAATTATTCATAGAGACAACAAAAGGGAAATAAATGGTGCCAATAAACATCATTTTTGTATATGGCAATGCATAGGGAAGAATAGTTTCTGTTGCACCAAACAATCGTAGAATGGGTTCTGAAAAAAAGAAGCCAAAAATACCGAATGTACTTCCAAATAGAAGACTTAAAACAATTGTAATACCGGTGATATGATTTGTTTCTTCAAGATCTTTTTTACCAAAGGAGCGGGAAAAATAGGATCCTGCCCCAATACCAAGTAAGCTGCAGACAGCCATAATAAGGGCCATAATAGGAATATATACAGCCAAACCAGCAATACCCATGGTGCCAATTTTTTGACCAACAAATATTGTATCCACCAAATTGTAGATGCCATTAATTAACATTCCAATAATAGCAGGAATTGATAGAGTTAAAAGAGATTTTCCAATGGCTTCTTCCCCCAGAAGGTATACCTGACTTTTTTGCAGGGAGTTAGGAACTCGTTTCACATACACCTACTTTTATTAAACGTACCGATCTGAACAGGTACTGGAGAACATGTTGGGTTCTCATAAAAACATTGTTAAACGATAAAGAGAGGAAATTGTGTAGTCTGGTTTGATATCTGCATGTTTCCATCGAAGCCAGGGCATGTATCGATTGATCCATATGCTATTCATGTTTGCTCTTTTTGAACCAAAGACATCAGAGTACGAGTCTCCAATATGCATAATGTGAGAAGGATCTATTTTATAATCATCAAGAACTGCTTGAAACAACGTATTCTTAGAATCTTCTTTGTAGGCTTGATAATCGCAAGATAAAAAAAGCTTTTTTACGGGTATTTTTGGTAAAATGGAGGTGACCATTTCTGGGTCGGTATCACTTACGAGACATATCGAGTATTTTTTAGACAAAACCGATACAGTTTCTAAGGCATCTGGAAAGAGCAGAGCTTTTTTCTCCTCGTCCATTAAAATATCTGTAAATTGATGTGCAGATCCAGACAAAGAGTATTTTTTTTGGATCCATCCCATGACTCGTACAAAAATAGGCGCAAATCCTTCATATATGTTTTGAGAAAGGGATTTGTTCAGCTCGATTCGGTATAACATCCCAATGTCAGACCAGAATCGACGAATTTGTAAACGAGTTCCTTTTTTCCCATGTATTCTTTCGTATACCATGGGTGCTCTACTATCAAGATCAACTAGTGTCCGAAAGATATCAAAACTGAGAACCTGTATTTGGCTTTTCTTTTTTAACATACTTGTTCCTTTTGAAAAAATGCATCGGGTACAAGTATAGTTATCAAGAGAAGGAATGAAACAGGGAGATGGGACGGTTTGCGTTGTCTTTATTACAGGGGCATATTGAAGAGGGGTTGGAGTGGTATAGAAAGGTAAAAAAAGGTATAAAGATCTTGGTACGAGGGATATTTTTTTGGAAGCACTACCCCCATTTTTAAACTTTGTATTTGTTTGCCTGTGATAAGTTGTTCCATTGTTTGTGGGATGACAAATAGAGGGATGTGGTAAGTTATGGCCTCCACCACGCTATTCATACCTCCATGTGTAACAAAACCTTTGCAATGGGAATGTTGTAGGATCGAAATCTGGTCAACAAAAGGATATATCTGGATGAGTTTGTGTTGTGGATTTTGGAGATTGCGATAGTGTACTCCTGCAGAAACTATGGAAGGAATACGCAAAGAAGACAGAATCCTAACGATGGATTGTAATATAGCGATGTTGTGGGTATGAATTGTTCCTAAAGAAACATATAGAAATGTGGATGATGGGTATCTTCGTAATGAGTTTGTGGAAGCCCTATACCTGAAAGATCTTGGAAGGAACTTAAAACTTGCATCTAGTTTTTCTGCATGGATTTGTAGTTTTTTTGGCAGAAACACCAAATTTTCTTTTTCTTTGTTGACCACCATATCTTTTATCGCAATGGACAATGAGGGGTAGTGTAAACGAAAAAGAGAGTAATATTTTACAAAACGGAATCCTCCTTTGTATCCTTTCCATTCATCAAGGAGCCAATGAAGAGGAATTCCTTTGAGCGAAACCGATTGTAGTACGAATGTAGAAAATGTACAAATGGCAGGGACTTCCCACACCGTTGCTAAAAGTTTACCCCATAAACAACAATTGTCATGAATAAGGATGTCTGGTTTCCATTGGTTTTTTTTATAGCGAAGTTGAGAGACTAGCCAATAGCTTATCTCCAAAGAGTACCCAATGGTTTCTAAAAAAAAGTAGCTAGCCTTGTACATGACTTTTTCTGGATTTCGAAATTCATCTCTCAAACTCGAATGCCAAAATGAGTATATATCCACGAAATGGGCTCCAACGGATTCAATGGAGTCTTGAAACGCGGGTGTGGAAAAATAGAAAACAGTGTGTTTTTTTGTTAGGTCTTTGACCAGATCAAGAGTTGGGTATATATGACCCCAGGCAGGTAAATTAAAATAACAAATCGTTTTTTGGGACCCAGAAACAATGGGTTTGCGTTGAGTCATATCATGCTAGATACGGTTAATGCTATCCAAAATTTTCCTGAAAAATCTTGAATTTGTCATTGCAGAACCTTCACGAATCAGCAAAACGCTACAATGAGAGTGTTCTGTTACGGTGTCTGTGGAAAACCCTGTAACCGTTTCTTTTATTCCCCAAGCAGGTTCCATGCCTAAAACAAGGAGATCATAATCTTCGGAGGCTTCAATAATGATGCTTGTTCGAGAGATTGTGCTTTTTTCCACGGTTTTAATCTCTCCTTTTACCTGAAGTGCTTGGAGTGATTTTAAAAATATTTCTTGAATCTCAAGACGTTCTTCAATAGAGCTATCTTTATCAATGATGTTTAAAAGGGTGACAAAAGAATTGTTTGCCTTAGCGATTCTTTTGATCATAGAGGCAGACGCTTTACAGTATAAACCTCCAGTGTAGGGAAACAGTATTCTCCGAATCTTTTCCGTATGGTTTTTAATGGGGCGGTAGATCCCAATGGAGGGGATTGTGCTTTTTAATAGGTGAGGAACCATACCATCTAGCATATTGTAGGCCAAGCCAGATTTATGCCAACCTATAATGGTAAAATCAACATCATTTTCATGTGCAAAGTGATCAATTGCGTCGGTTCTTTTTCTGGAATATATTAAAAGCGCCTCTGTCTCCATGCCATAGGTTTTAGATATCCTTTGAGTCACTGTGTTGAGGGTTTCAAAATTCTGCAAAATATTTTTAAACTCTGTATACTTTGAATTAATGGGAATAGCATCGGGCAATTCTACGACATGTATGGGGGTAACGATACCACAGGTTGTTCCTTTGGCAATCATAAAGGCCATATGGAGAAGCGCCTCTGCAGTATTTGGATTGCCTAGAGGAAGAAGAATGTTGTAATGATCTTCACAAAAATCTAAACTTTTGGGAGAAATAGTGGGGAGAATCGCGGGACTAATTCCCTTTGGCAAATGTTGAATTTTGGGATACAAAACATAATAGTACAAAGTTCCTGCGATAATGATCGCCAAAGATGCGACTACGGAAATCGTATCCGAACGAATAAGCTGGAAAATGAGAATACCATTAATGCAAGTACCTATGATTGGTAAAAACGGATAGAAAGGAACTTTAAAAGCTCGTTTTATCGATGGTTTTTGTTGTCTGAGTTGAATGACTGCGACATTAACGAAACTATACCCAATGAGAGAGAACAACGCAGTAATGGTGGAAATTCTTTCAAGGTCTTGTAGAGAGGTAGAAATGGCTGCTATTATACCCGCCATTAAAATGCTTAAAACGGGTGTGCGAGTAAATTTATTGATAGCGCTGAAAGCATTGGGAAAGCGTCGATCTTTGCTTAATGCGTACGATGTTCTAGAAGAGGCAAGAATGGCTGTATTGATACTTGAAACAGTGGCCAAAAGACCCGCGAATGCAAAAACATATCCACCCCAAGGGCCCACGAGCTTTGTGGCAGTATCAATCATGGGGGTATTAGTTATGGCAGGGGTTAGCATTGTCCAAGAAAGAATGCCGGCGGCAATAAAGAATACGAGAACCTTGATTAGGACAACAATAATGGTGGAAATGAAAATAGATTTGGGAATTGTTTTTTCTGGATTTTTCACTTCTTCGCTCATGGTGGTTATAAGGCCATATCCAATGTAGGTGATGTACAGAATGCTGATCCCACTGATGGTGCCTTTGAAACCATGGGGGAATAAGGGTTTATAATGTTCTGGTTGAATATGGAATATGCCATATCCGATATAGCCCGTTAAAATAAGAATCAATAGAGAAGTAACCCAGTTTTGGATTTCGGTTGAGTTTTTTGATCCCTTTATATTAAGGATAACAAAAACAATAATAAGACCATATGAAGCTAGAGTAGGAGGAAATACGATACCCATTTGTTGAAAAAAGTACGATACAAATGTTCCGAAACCGATAGCAAAAAGACCGCATGACATAGCATATCCGAGCCAGAAAGCCCACCCACTCATAAATCCTAGCACACCATTTCGACTGGCTTCTTTTACATATGCGTATCCACCACCAGCTGTGGGGATAACGGTCACCAATTCTGCAAAAGAGAAGGCGGTAAAAATGGCTGCAACACCTGCTAAACCAACAGAAAGAAAAGCAGAGGGTCCGGCTAACTCCATGCTTGTTCCGACTAAAACAAATATAGCCGATCCAATCATGGTGCCAACGCCAATGTTAATGGCAGAAAACAAACCAATAGACCGATCTAATTTTTTGGCCATATAGTGTACTCCGTTACTCTAACAAATCTTTTCTATACGTTGCTAATTATACTCAACCATGATATAAAAAAGAAAGTGGAACAAAAAATATGGACAAACAAATAACCAATATAACGATTTTATTAATCGAACAGAATGCAGGGAATGCCAGATTAATTGAAGGACTTCTACAAGGGTCTGACGATTTTGATATCGAAATATCATGGGCCTCTCGGTTGGATGATGGTATTCGCCTTGCACAATCAAAATCATTTCAAGTGTGTTTGCTGGACTTAACCATGAAAGAGCATGAAGGATATGAAGCTTTATCTATCCTGACTTCTCATTGTCCAGCATTGTCCGTTATTGCTTTAACCGAAAATATTCAGGCCAGTGACATTCGTAGAATGTATTTGATCGGTGCAAAAGATATCCTTGTAAAAAACAAATTGAATACAACTGACTTGCTACGATCTATATATTCAACAAAATTGTCCTCTATCAAGTGCATTGAAGATTCGAACATTGTGCATGCAATGTCCAATCAATTTCGCGGCATCCTTGCCAATGCAAAGGCATCTGTTGATATGATAAGAAAAGGTTCTGTTGGAGACTTGAACAAATACCAGATTGATTTATGTGATGTTGCGCTTCATAATATGAACAAGATAAACGCCTTGGCGAGTGACTTTGTGGAATACACAGACCTTGTAAAAGGAAGTGTAAATTTTGTGAAACGAGAAGAGGATATCGTTAAAACCATCAAAGAAACCTTAGCTGTGATAAGATCCGATGCAGAGAAAAAAAACTTACGTCTATATTTTGATGAGAATGTTTCAAATGCAATGGTCCTTTACGATCGTGATAGTATTGTGAAATTGTTGTTGCACCTTTTACACAATTCCATCACATTTACAGAGCAAGGTGACATTGTTGTTTCTTGTTCTATAAAGGATAAACAGGTGATTATCCAAATACAGGATACTGGGATCGGAATTGCAGAAAGTGATCTTCAATCGATTTTTGAGCCTTTTACACTCATTCAACTCACTGATGAGTATAAAAGAAAACAAGGCAGCGGTCTTGGATTGGCAATATCAAAGAAAATTGCTCAATTGCACGGGGGAGATTTACAGATATCCTCTAAAATTAGAGTTGGAACAACATATACTCTAACTTTGCCATTCAAAGGGTCCTAATACTCATGAATGTTTCCCTCCCCTATGGAAGGAAACGTGTTTCTTTTTCGATTCCCAATAAAACCAACATTCTGTTTCCTCAAATCCCAATAACAAAACCTTTGCATGATTTTTCTTCTAAAATTCGGTTTCTCTTATCTCATCCTACAACAGGGATCCCACTAAAATCAATGATTGATACAAACCGGAAGCAATCGATTGTGATCATTGTAAATGATGCTACTCGCTCAACCCCCACAAAGAAAGTCATGGAAGTTCTTTTACCCTTCTTACACGAGCTGGGCGTTCATCAAAACCAAATTGTTATTGTGATTGCTACGGGAACACATAGACAAGCAACAAAGCAAGAAATCGAAACCATCGTAGGTTCTTCTGTTTCTCGACAGTACAACATTGTTTGTCATGATTGTGATTCTATCGATTTGCACCCTGTGGGGAAATTGTGCACAGGAACCGTATTAAAACTAAATCCATACGTTGTCAACGCAGACCTTCGGTTGTCTATAGGAGAAATTCTTTTTCATTATTACGCAGGATTTTCAGGGGGAAGAAAAAGTATTTTTCCTGGTGTAGCTGATAGGCAGTCCATTCAGTCGAATCACGCGAAAATGCTACACCCTTCTTCTGCTATGGGTTGTTTATTGAGAAATCCTGTTCATGAGGAACTTATTGATTCACTGCGACTATGCCCTTTGGATTTTTGCATTCATTTGGTGGGCGATACAAACCAGCAGATTGTTGATATTGTTGCCGGGGATCCTATTGAATCCTGGAAGCAAGGCATTCAGATCTTTCAGAAGTACAATCAAATATCCATTCCTCAAAAAACAAATTGTTTGATTGTGTCTGCGGGAGGCTATCCAAAAGATATCAATATGTATCAAGCTCATAAAGCTCTTGAAATGTCTTCAAGGGCAGTATATGAAGGGGGCGATATTATTTTTCTGGCAGAGTGTTCCGAAAAATGGGGACATCCCGTATTTGAAGAGTATTCCCAGAAAAATATGAGTCTTGAGGAGATTTCAGAACAGGTACATCACCATTTTTTATTTGGACTTCATAAACTTTATTATATTGCTCAATTGCGTACACATTTCCGACTGTTTCTGTATAGTTCCTTCACAGAAGAAGAAACACATCTTCTTTTTATGGAGAAAGTGAATCATTTGCAAACCTATATTC
>JAQVSG010000103.1 GCA_028700655.1 Caldisericia bacterium | reverse complement strand
AGGGTTGTTCATAGCCAGTACGATTTTGCCGGTATAAAAAACCATAGAAAGAGATTTTCCACTTCCTTGGGTATGCCATACCACGCCGCCCTTACGGTCTCCTGATTGTTGTGATTGCACACCAGGAAGCCCATAGGACTCAGGATTTTCTTTGATACTAGAAAAGCCGGAGGCACGTAGGGTTGATTGCACCGCTTTATTGACCGCGAAATATTGGTGATAAGAGGCAAGAATTTTCACAGAATGAATAGAAGTTAAACCTGTTTCCTCATCTTCCTTTTTCTGTGTTTCAAATACAATGAAATGCTGAATCAGATCCAATAGAGTATTGGGTTGCAGCATCCCCAGAAGTAATGTTTCCAACTGACCTATGAAAGGAGATGCCTCTTTCACCCCATCTTTGGTTTTCCACGCCATACACCGGCTCCAGTCAGAAGAAATAGTTCCTGCTTTCGCTTCCAATCCATCCGAAATCACAAGAATGCTGTTGTATGTAAACAGGGAAGGAATCATTTGTTTGTAGGTTTGAAGCTGATTATAGGCAGACTTTAAGGTAGCATTTTCATCCACAGGATTTTTCAATTCGATCACAACCAAGGGCAGACCATTCACAAACAATACCACATCAGGCCTTTTTTGATAGTGATTTTCGATGACAGTAAACTGGTGAACGGCTACATATTCATTGTTTGATGGATTCTGAAAATCCACTAGCCAAACCAACCCACCCCGCACCTGTCCATCTTTTTGAAAACTAACAGGAATTCCTTCGGTAAGCATTCTGTGGAAAGTCTCATTGTTGGTAATAAGTTCTGGGCTATTTAACCGCTGTATCTGTTTCACAGCTTCTTCTTTCGCTTCAGTAGGAATCGTTGGATTCAACCTGAATATCGCCTTACGAACTCTCTCTTCCAATACTACTTCTTCATAACTGTTTCTTTCTGGTCGAATTCCGTCAAACGCAATATCAGGACCATACACACCCTCATACTCCAAAGACTCCAAAAGCTCCATCACCAATGTTTCAATCTGCTGTTCATAGATTTTACTCATAGTAGCCCTTTTTATTGTAAACTATGAATCTCGCTCTTTCGTATAGCTCATCATATGTTATTATGTCAGGATTATGAAGGTTTCTTCTGAATAGTTCAAATGTTTCTCTTTTATTCCGATCATCTTTTATCTGGTTAGTATTCCCAATCACCAATATCCCTTTTGGCTCAACGGTAAAGATGTTATTTTTATCTAGACTATCAATAGATTCAGGGTTCTTAGATCCATTTTCTGCCCAAGATTTGCAATTTACCTGTACCTGTGAGACAGCCCAAATTAATTCTTTATTCAGTTTTGACGTACTACTTCTGTAATCACCAACTTCAATTAGTTTCGTATCAGGTTTCTTTATTTCAATTAATACAGTAAATCTACAATTTGCTTCGGTAGATGCAAGGTAGTCTCCTTTTTGTGCACCTGTTCCGTCATAAGACGGGCCTTTATAAGTTGGTTGTTCAATCAGAATGTTCAAGAACTGCAAATTAAACCCGTAACCAAATATCCAAGGATTCTTTAAAAAAAATTTTTGCCAATATATCTCTGATTGCGATTTGTCAAGATTTTGTTTAAACTCATTTAATGACTGTTCTCTCTCAGACAGTATTTTCATATTTAACACGTGCTTAGATAAAGATGCATTACTGCTAAATATGCTCTCTAGCATTTCCGTGCTAATTCCATATTCTATTAGCTTTTTTAACAGCAATGCACTATTTTTATCATTTACAAGAATATCTTCTGGGTCAGAAACTGGATACTGGTTTTCACCTGATTCGACTCCTTTATCCTTAAGCAATCTGTACAATTTCTTCAAAACATTAAACAATTTTTTGGTTGCTTCTGTATTTAATTTGAAATTTAAACCTTCATTTTTTTGAAGTTTTCTAATATTTATTGAACCATCAGATATCCATTGATCAGTATTACTCTCTCTTCGCTGTCGAACAATACTTCCTTTAACCCCTTGATTATGAATAATTGGATCGAAAACTAGCCTAGACATTGGCTCTTCACTTAATACAACAGGCTCAACTTTTGCTACACCTTTTGATAAACTTGTTGTTTTTATGGTCATGTTTATTCATTAGCTCCTTATCCAGCAGAATAAGCAACGCACATTTTCTTTGCATCCGTTTCAATCAATATAGACAAAATATTGTTTCGTATGTGATCCAAAACCATGCATTGTCTCTGATTTTGATAAATCTTATCAAATATATCTTTGTTTTCGAAATGATATTCCTTCAATTTGCCTTCACTGGGGAATAATAAAGACATATTGGAAAACTCTTTTGTGTTAAGATTCAATGTTGCTGTACCACCTGAAGCCAAAGAAATAAGAGAGTCTTTTTGAGACTTCATTGTCAAATAAATATAATAACGGTAATGTTCTTTGTAGGGTATGATAGAATTTATCTGTTGGTTTGTATGACATTCTATTGCATTCATAGAAACTAAACCCACAGTAGCTATACAGCTAACACAAATCGAGTTTGGAGGAATTGTTTTGTTTAATTGAGACTCTTTGCCCTTATTAGAAAGCTTATCATATGTATCAAAAATGAAAACTTTTTCATGCATATCAGGTATTTTAAGAAACAAATAATGCCCGTTGAAATATTCTTGATGCTTCTTTGGTGGTGTTTTTCCACAGACAACTCTACCAAAAAAGGATAAAGGCTTCCTTTCCCAGTTTTCATCGGCTTCTTTGATGAACCATTGGTGGAAGAGGGTTTGGGCGATGGATTCGAGGGTTTTGTTTTGTCGATGGAGAAGGTTGATTTTGTCATCAAGACAAGAAAGGATGGATGCAATTTCTTTTTGTTTATGAAGTGGGGGTAGGTATATGTCCTGAAAATATGCTGTTTTTCTGTTTAAGCCTGGTACAGCACTATCTTCATTCAACAAATCAAATCTGTAGTTTTGAAGCATATAATAAAGGTAGTCCATGTCGTAAAGATCATCGTTTGGTTGCACATAGAATGTTGTATCAATTGCGAAAAAGGGCTCCATTGATTTATAGATACGGCCTATATTACCTTTTCTTCCAATGATCAATCCTTTTGTCTTAGATAAAGGCTCATTATGATATCCGATTATTCCTGCTGAACCATATACAGGTATGTCGCCTTTAATTCGCTTTCCAGAAGGCAAAGCTTTTCCGTAATGCATAACAACCACATCACCCAGCTTGCACTTCTTCCAGCCAGCACGGTAGATGGGGATTCCTTTGGCGTTGATGTGTTTGATTAGGTCTTGGTTGGTGATACTTGGGTAAGAGATGATATCAAAGAAGAAGGGTAGGTAGGTGTCTTCTAGGTCAGATTGTATTTTTGTGGCTAGCATAACAGAAACATCTTTTCCTTTTAAGGCTACATCAATATCGGATGCTTCTTTGTAGGTTCCTATGGCCCGTGATCCAAACAGAATGGCTTCTTCAACTTCAGGGTATTTCTGAAGAATGTCCAATATTTCATGAAGTTGATTCTCGCCAAGTCCATATTTCATGAAAGGGAATCACGCAACTCTTTCATTCGTGTAAAAAAGTCTTGTAATGCAGGATAAAACTGCTTACGTATGAATGCTAATGTTTCATGGAGAACTTCAGAATTGTAGAGGTGGCTGGTTAGATTTCTTGTTTTGAGTGCGTTCATCCATACTTCTGCCTCATGAATCAACTCTCGTTGAAACGCAAACCGTATAGCTTCTTTCCCATTGTACACCTCATCATACCCTTCATTTTCAAGGTAATCTTTAATGGTTTTCCAGGAAAGCTCCACAATGATTTCAAAAGCCTGGGTTAATGCAAGTTGGAACGATTCTCTATTGGGGTCGCTCTCATATTCATCCATTTGACGTATAAAAACTGAGTACGCCTTTTCTAGGTTTTGGAACCGCTGCAACCATCTTATTTCATTGTTCATTGGTGCCCACCTTTTATTTGTATAGAGGTAAAGATTTTGTGGATTCTCATAAAAGCTTCACTTTGTCTAAGTTTTCTTTGATCATTTGATTCAAACGTTCTTCTTCTTTCATTTGCTCTTCCAGTTCGGCTCTTAGTTTCGTAAAACGTTCATTGAAATCAAAATCCTCTTCTTCTTCAGCAATTCCAACATACCGGCCAGGCGTCAGGACATAATCAAATTCTTTCACTTTTTCCAAGCTAGCAGAACAACAAAATCCTTGAATATCGTTGTAATCCCCATCCATATTTCGCCAGTTGTGATAGGTATTGGCAATTGTTTGAATGTCGTCTG
>JAQVSG010000102.1 GCA_028700655.1 Caldisericia bacterium | reverse complement strand
TGACCATAGGGGTTGTTTCCTTCTAATTTCAGGAAAATCTTTGAAACGCCTACATCCTTTTCCAGTTTCAGCGCTCTTACCAGTGGTGTACGACCTATTTGTGTTTGTTTCATTGCATTCATAGAGACATCTCCTTTGTTCATGTAGTAGTTTTTTTCACATGCAGTACTACTATTATACGATAAGAAGTTTATATTTCAGTTTTCCAATAAGAAAACAAGACAATGTTCCTCTTAAGAAAGTTTCTAAGATTATCTTCGATCAGGTATTTTATATGACGAGTTAAAGCAATTCTCTTGTGGTTGATTTTTTTGGTGGATGTGGTACCATGTTTGTGAATTTATTGACAGGAGTGTTGAATCGTGCGAATAAACTAAAATTACTCAGTTGTAGGCCCGTAGTAACTTGTTTGAGGAGTAATTTTATGTTGCGCGTTCAATCGTTATCTTTTTCATATTCCGATCTTTTATTTCACGATGTTTCGTTTCATGTTTCCAAAGGAGAGCTGCTTGCCATCATTGGATTGAATGGCTGCGGGAAAAGCACTCTTTTGTCCTGCCTGATGGGCGAAAAGAAACCCAGCGAAGGTTCTATCATTTCAGATTTCTCCCGTGGTTTTGGAGCTTTGCCTCAAGAAAGCCCTGTTTTCCACGGTACTACATGGGACTTTATTATGGCAGGATCTCCTGCACTTTATTCCCTTTACCAAAACATGCATTCCCACCCTGAAGACCCTGCGTATATTTGGCAATATGAAGAAAAAGGAGGCTTTTTGTGGGAACAGCAACTATATAAAGAACTATCTGTGTTTGGCTTTGAAGAATCCATATTGCAACGTGATTATCAAGTTTTATCGGGAGGTGAGAAAAAATTCTTACAACTGATACAACTGTTTTTATCAGACAAATCGTGTTATTTCCTTGATGAACCCACCAATGATCTGGATATCCATAGAAGAAAGCGCCTTGCTTCCATTTTGCAAAGCAAGAAAAAAGAAGGCAAGGCATTTGTTATCATCAGTCACGACAGAGATTTGTTAAACCACTGCGCAAACGCCATATATCATATGCGTTTTGGGTCTGGAGCCATGTATACGGGTACTTACGATGATTTTCGCAAACGACTTGATGAAGAACAGAAGCGGCAAGAACAAACCGCAGAAATCATAGAAAGAAAGATACACCAGTTGCAAAGAGAAGTTGTTCTGAAAGCAGGATGGGCGAACAAAGGCTATGCAAACAATGTGAAGAATCGAGAGAAGCACGGGAAAAATGGTCGTCCTAAAGATTTCCGTGTGAGTAAAATGGAAAAACAATATGTCATAGCAAAACAGAAGAAAGAAGAACAAATTCAGAAATTTCAAGAAGAGAAACCTCGTATGGAAGAAACAGGCACACTGATAATTCCAACCTATATTGTTGCCAATCGTTTGCTGGTCAAGGCAGAGAATATATCTTTTCAGTATGATACTACACCCATTTTGGATTCTTTTTCCTTTGCAATCACAACCCGCAGTAGAATGGTGATTGTAGGCGAAAATGGATGTGGAAAATCCACTTTGATGCAATTGTGCAATGGGGGTTTAATCCCCGCAAAAGGGACAATGTATCGAAATGAAAATATCTCCACCTTCTATATCCCTCAAGACATTCGGCAGCTGTACCAAGGGGGATGTTTATTGGATCATTTCTCGGATGTGGATGCCCCGCTTGAAATGATTCGTAGCTTTTTAGCATCCAATGGGCTCCGGGGTGATATCGTCATGCAATCTGTTGATCTTTTGAGCCCGGGACAGCTCTTACGAGCAACCTGTAGCAAAATTGTACTACAAAAAGTGGAGTTTCTGTTTTTGGACGAACCCACCAATCATTTGGATATTCCCTCGATTGAAGAACTGGAAAATGCACTTGGACAGTTTCCTGGTGGGTTTTTATGTTGCAGTCACGACCAGCAGTTTATTCGAAACATCACACAGGAAGTGTTCCAGCTGCACCCAACGCATATAGAGAGTATCTGTTGAAGGGAAAGGGTAGATGATATAGAAAATGGGCCAGCATGCCAACTGGCCCATTACACGGAGGTAAACGTGCTTTTGGATGTAAATTTATTTATGCAATTGCTTCATCGCCATTTCCGCGGCCTTAATAATAGGATAGGCAGTGGGGGGAGCTGTTAACAAGGGGTGAGTACCTATTTGAGTAGTAATCAAATCGTATACGGTCATGTTGTTCTGAATAGCCAAGCTGATTATATTTACTAATTCTCCGGTGCTGGGTCCTCCTGCAACTGATCCCCCTAGTATTAATCCGGATCCCTTGGCAACTACAAGTTCTACAATTTGTTTGTGGGTGTTGGGAAGTGTCCCAGGGTGTTTATCGACACCTTCAAATATAGATCCAAAAGCAGGAAGCTGTTGTTTTTGTGCTTCTGCCACTGTCAGGCCGGCAGCACCAAACCCATCATCTCCTAAAGCTGTGAAGAAAATAGACAATGTTCCTTTAAAATTTTTCGTAGTGTACAGAGAGAATAAATTCATGCCCACGATTCGAGCTTCTGCACAGGCAGTGGAAGCTAGCATTGTAGGGGTGACGCGCCTTGTAAAAAAATCTCGCTTTTGTGCGCAGTCGCCCACAGCAAACACATTGTAATTATCCGTTCGCATGTATTCGTCAACATCAATTTGACCAAATCGATTGGTAGCCAAGCCGGCACTTTTGGCTAGCTGCGTATTGGGTTCATATCCCATAGAAAGAATGACTGCATCGGCTTCAATTGCATCACCGTTGTCCAGTAAGATGCCCGACACTTTTCCCTGGCCCGTAATTGCCTTTATTCCATGTCCTGTTTTTACTGTAACGCCTCTGGCTTGGAGTATATTTTGCGCTCGTTCCCCCATTTTTTCGTCAAATACCATCCCCAGAATATGAGGAAGAACTTCAACAAGGGTAACATTTTTCCCCACTTTATTTAATTCATCAGAAACTTCAACACCAATAAAACCACCCCCCACGACAACAATATTTTGTTTATCGTTCAGTTGCTCAGATATTGAGTCTAAATATTCTTTGTCTTTTGGTATGACAAACACGTTGTCCAAATCTTTGCCTTCTAACCAATTGGGGATCTTTGGTATCGAACCTGTAGCAAACACAATCTTTTCAAAAGAGATATCATCGCCCCCTTTGGTGTGGCATACTTTGGTGTCCAATTCCACAGAGGTGACGACATCCACAAGAACATTGACACCCATTTCTTGTAATTTCCCATCGGGCATAAGATTCTTTTCAGAGCTTTCCAGCGATCCAAAAATGTAAGGAATACCGCAAGGAACCACGGTCTTTTTTTCTTTGCGAATCACCATTACGCTTTTGTCTGGATAATTACTTCTAGCGGTCATGGCTGTAACAAAACCAGCAGCACTACCTCCAATGATTAAAACATCCGTCTTTGTCATAACAAACTCCTATCTTCATTTTTAACAGTGTAAATTGTGGATTGGCATTTGCCAATTACGATACTTTTATTTTACTATCGATCGCTTCCAACTCCAAGAAAAAAAAGGATTTTTATGTTTTAATCAACAAAAATTGTTTTGGACTGGGGTTTTGGAGCTTTGATGATCATAACCAGAAGATCATCCGCACTTTCGTTATACCAGCAGTGCACAATGTCTTTAGGGCTCTCAATTAAAGTATAGGGACCCACTTCTTCTTTTTCATCCCCCACCAATACTACACCTGTTCCCTCGAGAACAAAAAAAGCTACATCCACAGGGGTGATATGTTTTTGCAACGATGCCCCTGGAGGAAGCTTGAGAATCGTGATAACTGCATCTTTGGTTTCATACAAATTTCTTGCATCCAATCCACCGCTACCGTCCATAATAGGGGTATTTGACAATGTCCGTAGTTTCATACTTAACTCCTTGTAGTCAGGAACCTTACCGATATGGAATATATCGATAGGGTTCCTGAAAGTATGTTAAGTATACCTCTGGGGTTCTGAAAAAGTTCGTTCTTTAGAAACAATGATTAGGATAAATATGCTTTTATTTCATGAGCAGAAAGTACTTTTCCAAACGATTTTACTTGTTCATCAACTACCAAAGCGGGAAGATTGATGACACCATATTTCATAATATCTTGAATTTCTTTCACTTTTTCAATGATAGCCTCTATGCCCAATTCTTCTACGGCCTTTCGAGCATTCACTTCCAATTGTTTACATTTCGCACAACCAGTACCTAAAATTTTAATCACCATACACGCCTCCTTGGTTATGATGTGGTTTTATCTTTCTAATGAGACAACAGCATCTACACAATTCTTACATTCTTTTAAATAATCGCATTTTTTGGAAAGA
>JAQVSG010000029.1 GCA_028700655.1 Caldisericia bacterium | reverse complement strand
AGGGATCGAAAGCGTTGGTATTCACTTTGGTATTTTTCGCTGTTTTCTCCTGGTAAAATGCTGGATTGCACTATGGACATGCTATCAAAAACAGGATGGTCTTTGGAAAACACTTTTTGTCCTAAACCAGCCATTAATGCAGCACCGTAGGCAGCACCTTCGGTTTCTCGAACAATTTGTATTTCGTGGTCGAAAATATCGGCTAGCATTTGTCTCCATAAGGAGCTTTTCATAGCTCCTCCACTGACACGAATTTCATGAATGGGGATGTGTGCTTTTTTCATTAATTCCAAAGAATCTTTTAAAGCAAAAGTGATTCCTTCCATGACAGAGCGTATAAAATGAGAACGCTTGTGACGAAGACCAAAGCCAAAAAAGACTCCCTTTGCCATTGGATCATCGTAGGGAGAACGTTCACCCGTAAGATAAGGGAGAAACAACAAACCTTCTGATCCAGGAGGTGCAGAAGTAGCGCATTCAGTTAGCAAATCGTAGGTTGTTTGTTGCAATCTAGACGAAGCAATTTCTTCGATTTCTCCAAACTGCTCTCGATACCAGCGAAATGCTCCACCGGCAGATAGTGTAACGCCCATGTAGTGCCATTTGTTTTTTGTAATGTAGCAAAAGTTTTGGAGTGCCTCATCGGGGAGGGGTTTAAAAGAATCCGTAACTGAAAAGACTACTCCGGATGTGCCAATGTTGACAGTTACATCCCCTTCGGAAAAAATACCCGAAGAAACGGCCAATGCTTCTTGCGACCCACAACCTGCAATAATGGGAGTACCTTCTAGTAATCCTGTTACCAACGCAGCAGCATGGTTTACTTTTGAGGCTGCTACCGTGGATTCAAACACATCAGGTAATATATTGGGGGAAATAGAAAGTCGCTTGAGCATTTCTTTGGACCATTTCCGATTTTTAACATCAAAAAGGCCTGTACCGGAAGCATCCGTTACATCTGTATATATGTCGCCAGACAAGCGATAGCGCAGATAATCTTTGGGAAGAACAAACCGATAGATTTGTGCAAACTTGTCATATTCATTTTCCTGTACCCATTTTATCTTTGGCATCGTAGACCCAGGAAACAAACGATTTCCTGTCAGTTCTTTGATGAGTGCATTTCCAAATTCATTTCGGATTCGAGAGCAGATTTCTTTGCTTCTTTGATCGTTCCATAAAATACATGGTCGAATTGTTTCTCCGGATCCATTCAGCAAAACCAGTCCATGCATTTGGCCTGTTAGTCCAATGCTTTCAATCTGAGATGGAGTTACAGAGCCTTCCATAAATAGCTTTTGGATGGCAAGAATAGTAGCTTTCCACCAATCCTGCGGATGTTGTTCCACCCACAAAGGTTTGGGTGTTAATGTTGGAAACTCCATCCAACTGGAATGATCGGAATGTCCTTGTTCATTGACCAACACAACTTTAATTCCAGTCGTGCCTAGTTCAATCCCCATAAAATATCGTGTTTGAGAGCTCATTTTATCTCCTTGTCGACGTAATACTCCTTCATTATAGCAAATAGAAATTCATTCCAAAGGAAACTCTGTAGGATTTTTATCCTTTTACAAGTTCATGACGGATTTTGTTTTGTAACTTCTTGTATTGCTCTACAGGATTGGAAGCATCGACAGAATCTTGTGAAAAACGATCAAGAGATGTTTGAATGATGCGAGGGATGTGAGAGAATGGTACCTGATGCTGTAAAAAAGCTTCTACAGCAACATCATCAGCGGCCAAATATACAATGGGAGAAAGCCCCCCTTCTTGTAATGCTTGATAAGCAGAAGCAATGGTTGGAATATTCATAGTATGTACAGGATATAGTGATAGTTGATGAAGATTTGTAAAGAAAGAATCGGGTTTTCCAATATCGATTTGCTTTTTTTCAGGATAAAACAAAGCAAAGGCAATAGGAAGACGCATATCTGGCCATGAATTTTGAGAATAACAAACCCCATCGACACACTCAATCATTGCGTGCACTATGCTTTGTGGGTGAATAATCACATCCAGTTGTGAGGCTGACAAAGAAAACAAAACACTCGCTTCCAGTAGTTCAATTCCTTTGTTTGCCATAGTTGCAGAATCCATTGTCACTTTTTTCCCCATATTCCATGTGGGGTGTTTTAGTGCCATTTCGGGGGTTATGCGATCCCACTCCAACGTTGAAACGTTGTCAATTTGTGAATAAAAAGGCCCCCCTGATGCGGTTAAATAGACTTTGTGTATTTGATCTCTAGGACATCGTTCCATTAGCTGATAGACCGCAGCATGTTCGCTATCTACCGGCAACACTGTGCATTTGCTTTGAATTTCTTTTAACAACCCAGTAGCGCCAGCCATCACAATGATTTCTTTGCTGGCAATACAAATCTTTTGTACATAAGGGTAGACTTCTTTTAAAATCTGATAATCTTCAATCCCAGAAGATCCAAATACCACTGTGTGAATAGAATGATGTATTATGAAGTCTGCTATTTCTTTTCGACCTTGTACAATGTGCACATTTTCGCATGTGGGTGGTGAAACCGATAAAGAATGAATGCCTATAGCGGAGATAGAGTACTTTTGTGCCATATTCTTTAATTGTTCTACACTAGTATTCGCAGTGATGAATTGGAGTTCGAAATCAGAAGGATACTGATAAATTACATCCAGCGTTTGTGTTCCTATCGACCCTGTAGCCCCCAGAATGACAGTAGAAACTTTCGCACTCATGGGACAATAAAGAATAGATACACACTAAAACCAACGACATAAAAAATCATCCCATCAAAGCGATCCCAAATACCCCCATGCCCTTGTAAAATGGTACCCGAATCTTTGATAGGAACCAACCGCTTAATTTTCGACTGCATCAGGTCACCGAAAAAAGAAATAATGGGAAGAAGAATCGAAAAAATGAGAGTAAAAAACGTAATAGGATAGGAAATGACAGCCCAATGAAAGAATAAAAAGCAAACCATGGAACCAATAACTCCACCAATAAAGCCTTCCCATGATTTTTTAGGGGAAATAGTAGGAGCAATCTTGTGTTTCCCCCATGTCATTCCAAACACATAAGAGAAAACATCCATAGACCAATTTCCAATAAATAGGAGTGCAATGGATTCCCATCCATAAAAAACTCGAATCAGTATGATCGATGTAAATGGAAGAGCTAAATACATCACAGCAGAGTAAAGGGGAGTTTTCCCTTTTTGCATGAAAAACAAATGGTAAATAGATAGTATCCATCCTGTAAAAAGAAAGACGAATCCTATGGTGGACAATGATTGTAACAGACGGGGTGTAGCAAAGGGTATTGTTGGATAAGAATGAGAAAAAATATTGACAGCTATGATGAAAAGAAATAACAAGAAGGAGGAGATGATCCATGTTAGTTTTCGATGCGATGAACAAGCATTGTTTTCTAAAAGACTCAATATTCTACACAATTCAACCGCACAAAATATCCAAATCAATAGAAAAAGGAGAACAAATTGGACAGAATAGATCGTACAAATACCTATAACCAAAACGCCAATAATACCTACATAGAGACGGCTAAATAGATTGTTTGAATTCATGTATGGATGGAACCAAAACGGCGGTCTCGGTTCTTATATGTATCGATGGCACGAAGGAGGTTTTCTTTACGAAAGTCTGGAAAATACGCGGGATCAAAATACAATTCGGCATACGCAATATGCCAAAGCATAAAATTGCTGATCCTTTGCTCACCGGATGTACGGATTAAAAGGTCGATAGGAGGCAACCCTTTTGAAATCAAATGCTGTGCAACAGTTTCTTCGGTGATTTCTTCGGCAGGAATTTGATTGACAACGATTTGTCTAAGGGAGTGTACAATATCTTCTTTTCCCGAAAAATCCATACAAACATTTAGATACAATCCCGTATTGTTCTTTGTTGTTTCACACGATTTATGAAACTCTTTTTGCAATCGCTGTGGAAACTTATCCAAACAACCGCAAAAATGAATTTGAACATTTTCTTTGTGAAGCGAGGGAGTTTCTTCGATTAAAAAATCAGTAAAAATAGAGAATAAAGGATATATCTCAGAGGCAGGTCGTTTCCAGTTTTCAGAACTAAACGCAAAAAGTGATAAGTACTTCACACCCATTTCACTAGATCCTTGGATCGATTCTCGAATTGCTTTACGAGCAGATCGATGACCCTCAATTCTGGCCAATCCACGCTTGTTTGCCCAGCGACCGTTTCCATCCATTATAATGGCTACATGATTGGGGATGTTAGATATCTCTGATTTCAATCTCTTTAATTTTTATTTCTTTATCAATGGAACTTATATGAGAATCGGTAGCTTCTTGAACCTCTTTCTCGGCTCTATGAAGTTCATCTTCAGAAATAACCTTTTCTTTTTCAAGTTTTTTTAAATGATCGTTGCCATCTCTGCGAATATTCCGAATGGCGACCTTTGCACTTTCTCCCATTTTGTGAAGTACTTTTGCAAGTTCTTCACGGCGATCATGTGTTAATGCAGGAAATGGAAGACGAACACGCTCTCCATCGTTCACAGGCATTACACCAATATTTGCTTTTTCTATGGCCTTTTCGATATCTTTTAAAGTGCTTTTGTCCCACGGTTCTACAACAAGCGTTCGGATATCCTGAATAAAAATGTTGGCCATTTGATTAATATAGATATGACCACCATAGCTAGAAACTTGAATTTTGGATAGAATAGCAGGATTTGCCTTTCCTGCTCGTATTTGCGATAAATCTTCTAAAAGAGAATGAATGGTTTTTTCCATTCGATCTTTTGCGTCATCAATAACTGCACGTTTTTCTGGATTCATACAACGTCCCCCTTCCGTTATTGGTTTGTAATCAATGTTCCAACACTATCTGAAAAGAATACTTTATGTAAATTATCCATGTTTTTTATCGAAAACACAATAATAGGAATGGAATTATCTCGACACAATGAAATGGAAGTAGCATCCATAAAGGTAAGATTCTTGGATAACACTTCCGTGTAGGTGATTTTATGATATTTTTCTGCCGAGGGATTAATGCGTGGGTCTTCTGCATACACATACTCAACGTTGGTGCCTTTTAGGACAATTTCAGCATCAATTTCTGCTGCTCGTAGTGCGGCAGCAGTGTCGGTAGAGAAAAATGGGGATCCCGTCCCACAGGCAAAGATCAGAATATTTTTGTTTTCCAAGTGACGGATTGCTTTTCTTCGGATATAGGGTTCTGTTATGCTAGGAACAGGGATTGCACTCATAACTCGTACGGGCAACCCATCTCGTTCCAATATTCCTTGCAGCGCGAGAGCATTCATAAGAGTGGCAAGCATCCCAACTTGATCTGCTTGGGCTTGTTTCATGCCAAAGAGATTTGCATCGCGGCCTCGCCAGAAATTTCCGCCGCCGACCACGATGCTCAACTCAACATTATGTTTATAAATGCCTTGAATAGCCACCGATAGTTGATCCAGATAATGGGGATCGATACCTGATTTATGATCCCCCTGGAATGCTTCTCCTGACAACTTGAATACAGCTCTTTTAAAGCGAGGTTGTCTCTCAGATTCCAACGTACTATTCTCCCACTTTAAAACGGGCGAATCGTTTTACGGTCATGTTTTCTCCGATAACGCCAATGGTTTCTTTGACGATATCTTGGATTGTTTTCTTGTTATCAAACATATCTTCCATTTCTAAAAGACATGTGTCCGCATAAAAACTATCCACTTTGCCTTCAATGATTTTCTCAATCACATGATCTGGTTTCCCAGAATCCTTCATTTGGTCTCGATAAATCTGTTTTTCTTTTTCGATTCGTTCTGCAGGAACCTGTTCCCTGCTTACGTACTCAGGGTTATTAATGGCAATTTGCATGGCGATTCTGTGACACATCTTTTTAAAATCATCGTTGCTGGCGACAAAATCGGTTTCACAATTTACTTCTAGCAAAACTCCGAGTTTACCATCATGATGGACATAGGCTTCAATTCTACCTTGGTTTGTTTCTCTAGATGCTTTTTTTTCGGCTGTAGCCAAACCTTTTTTTCGAAGATATTCGACAGCTTTTTCAAAATCGTTGTTATTTTCTTCAAGAGCAACCTTGCAATCGCTTACCCCGGCGCTCGTTTGTGTTCGTAATTCTTTAATTAACTTCATATCAACAGACATCATTGACTCCTTTGGTTTGTATTTTATTGATTGTCGATAGGAATATCCACATTTTCAGAAACTGGTTTAGATACAGGTTCAGAGATTTTCTCATCCGTTGGAGAAAGTTCTTCTTTCGATCCCTCAAAGGCATCTTCCTTTTCAGGTTCTTCTTCCGTTTGATATCCTTCACGTCCTTCAATGATAGCGTTTGCAATCAAATTGGTAAAAAAACGAATGGATCGAATAGCATCATCATTTCCAGGTAATGGATAATCAATCATAGTAGGGTCACAATTTGTATCCAAAATGGCTATGGTAGGAATTCGAAGACGTCGGGCTTCCAAAATAGCCAAATGTTCTTTATGAGTATCTGTAATAAAGACCAATTCAGGCAATTCATCCATATTTTCAATACCGGTTAAGAATTTGTTTAATCGATCTAGCTCTTTTTTGATCTGAGCGTATTCTTTTGTGGGTAGCTTTTGAAGCTCCCCGTTTGCTTCCAATTCTCGCAATTCTTTCATTCGGTCAACTCGTTTACGAATCGTAACAAAATTGGTTAAAGTACCGCCGTACCAACGTTGATTTACATAGAATTGTCCACATCTTTTAGCTTCTTCTTCAACGATATCTTGTGATTGTTTTTTGGTTCCAACAAACAAAAATCGTTTTCCTTGTGCAGCCATTTCACGAATCATAAAATAGGCTTTTTCAGCCCGATCCGAAGATTGACGTAAATCAATAATGTGAATACCGTTTCGAGAAGTAAAGATAAAATCGCGCATTCTTGGATTCCATCGTTTGGTTTGATGCCCAAAATGCACGCCAGCCTCTAACAAACTTTTCATACTAACAATACCCAAAATAGCCTCCTAGTGGTTCGCCTCCATTTCTCCAGAGTCATACAAATGACCACCACCTTGGAGAAATGTGCGTAATTATAGTTCGAAACTATTGTAAAGAAAAACCCTTAGAAATCAAGAAAAGGAAACGATAGGATTTTTAACAATCTTCAACAACAGAGCGAATTTCCCATCGAATAGGTTTCTCCGTGATACTCATTGATACATATGCTGTTGGATATGTAATGACCTGCATCGTAATACAATCTTTTCCAGGTTCAATAGCATTGGCATATATAACTATTTCGTCCGATTTCTCTTCCACATTTTCTACCTGCAGAGCATATCCACTATTGGGTCTCATGCCTAAATTGTATCCAGCAATCATTTTTTGGGTAAAATCAACAAAGCACTCTGTATCGGAACAATATTGATCCCACTCTTCAATGGTGGTAATTAAAACTTCAGAAGGTTCATCCAAATATTCGTTTTGAGAAATTTCGATCACTTCATACTCAAATTTTGTATTCATATGTTGTTCATCATCTGTTTTCTTGTCTCCTCTAAAAATTAGAATAACAGCAAGTACCGCAACAACACAAAGGACAATCCAGAACCACAATTTACCATTAGTTTTCATAATGCCTCCTACAAGGTTTTATGTATATAATTTCTTTGCACATATGGATAAAGAGCTTATCAAAAAAACATAGCTTGACAAGATAAGATTCATCAATGATCTGTTTTTGTTTCATCATGAACTGAGTTTAACGTGAATACAATTGAATGCCTACATAGTAGTCAATGACAAGAAATTGGCTTTTCGTAGCATGAAATGATAAAGGAAAATTATTTTCTACATTGTAATTTCTTGTAAATTTCCCTTGATGAAAGAGCTGGATACTGTTCGCATTTTGATTCAGTAAAGCAATTTCTCCCGTATTCAAGAGTGCCGCCTTCGTATATGTATTGGGGACCGACGATTGCAATGAGTGGCAAAACAATAAATCTCCGGTATAAGCAAAACCAAAAAGCTGGTTGCCTTTTCTATCGACAAGGTAAATCGTCTTTTGATCTACGAGAATTTGGCTAGATTGCAGAGCATATCTTTCTTTTGTATTGGATACGGGATAAAATACGCTTAATGTTCTTTTTTCACTCGTATTGTAAACCTCTATCATCCCGTCTCGATGTATCATCAACAATAGTTCTTGAAATACCGAAATAGACTGAATTGTTTTAGAATCACCGGAAGATATCTCCATTTTTTGCCATCGATCTGGGTGAATTGGATCTAGGGTTACTAATAGCAAATCTTCATGGCTAGAATACAAAGCATATATTCTTTCATGAGAAGAGTGGTAGGTAAAGTCAAGCAAAGAGTAATTGGGAGCATAATCAGAGAGAGCAATGGAGCTTTGCCAATACATTGTATCCGGGGAATACAAGTCAATGATGTCTTTGAGTGGTTCTTGCTGCCGTACTAGAAAAGTTCCATCATTAGCAACCCAGCAATCAGCACTAAACAAAGTATGATTAACGTTTGTGTAGTATTCTTTTTCCATGGAAGTACAAAAGATTTGGGTGTTCTTACCAAGATCGTAGGCTAACCAAAGGCCTTTAAATGACAAATCATCTCTTTCACTACTCGAAGAAAATATCCCTATCAAAGTATCATGTCGAATAAAAAACTGCTCCACATCTCCCAACTGATCATTTCGAATCATAAATGATTTTTGGTTCCGATTCTGGGTCCCTCCACCGGTGAGATGAAGAGGAATTTCATAAAACCCACTTTCTTCATGATTACAATAAAGGAATATCGTACCTTGGTTGGAAATAAAAAAAGAATAGGGGTGTATAGATGACATCAAGGGGATCGTAGTGGTTTGAAATCCTTGAAGGGTATACGATTCAATGGAGCCTTCTGGGTGTAAGACATATAAATGATCATTATAGATGTGCAAATCAATGCCCACTTTTTGAAAATGTTGAAATCGAGAAAGAATTCGTCCAGAGGGAATATCAATAACCGTAATTTGATTGTTTCGATCCAAAACATACAACCCGTGCTCGTGGATCTCAAAATCAACAACAGAAGAAAATTGCTCTATAGGCATCACAAAGGTATCAAAAAGAGTACAGTGAATCTCTTGAATATTTGGATATTGTTGTTCAGGCCTAAAAACAAAAAAGGATTCTTCCCCGTAAAAAACAATTTTATCCTGATACACTCTAAATCTATTTCTTGAAGGTTTTGAGACCATTTCCTTAAAAAGGATGGGGCCAATCTTTCGAATGAGCTCTTCAGGATACATAAAAAAAGTGAATTCAGATGGTTTTTGAACGGTCGTCTTGTAGAATCCGTGAACGGTAGCAATCCACACAGTATCATTATAGATTTGGGTAGCGGTGGGAAAAACAGGTTCTTTTGCTACAATCGTATTCATCCAACGAGACTGTACTTCATTGTTGTTTCGAATGTTTCCGGTTTGATCTGGCACTATTTCAATTGCAGAGATGTAATGGCTTTGCTTTTGAATATACTGATTTCGTGCAAATTGTATAAAATCTAGGAAAAATGTATACGAATCATCTAAACTGTTAAAACAATCTGTATTCAAATAGCCCGTAAAAAGGATTCGATTTCGATACTCAATGAAAGCATTGTCATTGTTCTTACTAAATCCCATTAATACTGCATCTGAAAGCAATTGTGTTTCAGGCCAGGAAGATTTCAAAGAAGCTAAAGCATATTGAGTTTTTAATCGATATTCACTTCGAAAGTTTTGCAACCAACGTTTGTCTTGAATGTATAGTTTATCTTCGTGATAGGAAGTTTCAACGACAGCTAATTTCTCGTTTTCATGGATGCCAAAATAATTCTGCAATAACAAATTGAATCTTGCATTGCTCTGAGAATACCCAAAGGGAATCATTCCACATACAATCCCTCCTTTTTTCTCAAACTCAACAAGACGATACAACAACTCTGAATGATTCTGCAGATCTTCAGGTTGAGAGAATAGCATCAAAATATCAAAATGAAGCCTATCAAAGGTTGTCAAACCATTGCGATCAGGAGCAAAAGGAACAGCCTGAAGTTCAATATTTAGCAATCTTCGAGAAAGGTCTTTGTTTACATCTTCTATCATTAACTGTTGCTGAACTTCATTTCGTTCATTTGCGCTGTTGGGACATAGAATTCCAATTCTTGTAATGGGTTGGCTGGTAACGTGCAATGTTTGTAACTTAGACAAGGACTGAAAAGCACTCACAATCGACAAGTCTATTTGTTTTTCTCCCTCTTCCTTGGGTTGTATGGAAAAAAAAGTATTGCATGTCCCATAAGGAGGAATCGTTTCTAATTCTTTTCGTAGAATCGTTTGGGTTTTTTCGGTGACAGAAGCACGTATGTTTTCTTCTTCAGAGAACCCGTCATTTCTGATTTGAAATGAATACTCCTTCGATACTCCTTTTGACAACAACAATAAATCAAATGAGGGGATAAGAACAAGATCATGCTCTTTCTTTCCTTGTAAATACAACCGTTTCTCTTGTCCATTTTCAGATTCGAATCGAGCAATAAAATCACCTTTGTAAGGCATCGGCAAGGTTATGTGAAAATAATGAGAACCTTGTTCTCTTCGAAGAGTCGGTGAGAATATTTGATCCACAACAACTTTATTTTTATCTTTATTAAAAAGAATCAGTCGAATATATGGGGAATGGGATGATAGGTCAATCTCCATTTCTTTATGTACAGAAAACGCAGGTATTGAATCCACACTGGAACATACTTGATTTTTTTTATCAATACTAGTGTCTTGACTTAGGGGAACTTTTTGAAAAAATGGATTGGACGTAGTAGGATCTCCTAAAAAAGAAAATCCAAAAAGAGTTTTCAAGAAGGGTTCATTCGGTTCCAGGTAATCGGTTATTGAATAGGTTTGAAATGCTTTCATCGTCGCGCGCCCCAAAGTTTCAGAATGCTGCAATTCCTCAAGAAAGTATTGAATAATTGCTTCTCCATAAAAAACTTTGTGCACAGTGGGAACTCCATTTTCAATTCGTAAATCCCAACCACACCAACAATCTCGAGTACTCCCAAAATAACTGGTAAATCCGCTTTTCGAAGACAGTAAAGAAGCTCCAAAGGAGGGTTCCTTTTTGTGCCCCAACAAATGCTGGTCAAAGGAAGCATTGCCACACCCTTCGCTAATCATTAATCCATGGTTATGACCTGCATTCCATCGAGAAATGTCTTTGGATGTAATCTCACCCTGATCAAAAAGCAACCGAGATCCGTCACCATGACCAAAGGCCCACACCAAAGAAAAAGAATGGTCCTGCAGTCGTTGGCTCAGTTTTGTAGCTGTACAATCTTCTGTAGTGGCAAACTGCTTTTCAATTTCTTGAGAAGGGATTCTATGTTGATTGATATGATGAGCTTGAACGGTTTCAGCAAAATATCGATCCTGGGAAAATGGATCTCCCCCAGACAAGACAATTGGAGAAACGGTTTGAGACAATTTTGATGGGTGTCCGTTGATGATGTTTTGTACCATAATCAACGCTTCTTCTTCATTGTTGCAGGGTATTCTTCCCAGGGAAATCAAAGGCTTCACAGGGAACGTATCAACGGCAAAATGCGAATAATACAAATCCGTTGGAATCCATTTTTCATAGTCCGACTCAGACTCTTCACAAAACACATAATAAGAGGGAGGAACATGGTCTGCATCTCCCAGCAAAGTTACATATTGAAGCTTGAATTCTTGATTGTTGTATCGGTCATAAATACAATCTCGTATCTGATAGGCCAGTGTAGAATTGTATTGTTGCAAGTAAGAAGGCTGTATTTCTTCGTATCCTTGCAAAGGTTCTTGAATAGAAGGAGGAAATTCTGGGCGATGAAGAATCTCGGATATTAGTACAACATCAGATTGAACGCCATTGTCCCGTTGGTATTTTTGCAACTCGAGGGCAGCAGACTGAAAATAATCAGGAGCCACAATTAATCCTGCAATAACTGTACTTGAAGACTGCAAATGGCTGGCAGGTTTCTCGATATTTTTTGGTGAATACTGGATTTGAAACGTAAACTCTTTAATATACTCTGCTTTAACCGGACTATGATACACAATTGGATACAAATGAATCTGGATATAAGAAACCGTCAAATCCGGATCAAAGATTTGGTACGGCTGCGGTGGAAAAGAGCTATTTTGATCCATAAAAAAGGAGGATGTAGAAAAAGAGGATTCAATGTCGCCTTTAAAATTGTGATTCTTTTGATCTACAGACATAATGTAAGGCTCATTGGAGCATTTCCAAGTACCCTCCTTCAGTTCAATACTTTCGGAATCAATCGAGATCAATTCTAAAGAAAGAAACTGATAGTTTTTATCAATGGAAATTTTCTTTTGCTGAAACCATACCCTTGGCTTACCCGGGATAGAGATGGTTTCATACTCTTGCAGCTGAATAGAGGAATTATTGTGTTGTTGAAATATTGTAAAACCTCTAGGATCCATTGTAAAGGTAAGGGTTTCGACCTTATCTTCCGTAATATGAGAAAGAAATGAAATTAGTGATGATGAAGCTATGGGGGTAGAAGCTGAAAAAACAGGAGATAGAGCATGTAAAACCATAGAAAAAACTAATATTAAAGCAACAATCCATCGCTGTTTTTGCATTTTCTAATGCCTCCGTTGATACTATTATACAGAGGAAGCAAAACAATTCCTAGAGTTTTTCTATTTTGATTTCCGTAATCTTCGTAATCTTTCAATTCGACGCATTGGATTCTTTGGAGAAAAAATACCTTTGTTTGAGTATTTAATTTCATGCACTAAATAGAAAGCTTTAGGATCAAATCCAAGGATACATTTTTTAATACTGTTTAAGGCAGATCGGTCTACCACTGAATACAGTATTTGCACACCACCTTTAACACCCTCAGCTCTTACTTTCGTAACTCCAATATTGTCGACTTCAAATCGTTTAATAAGAGGAGATACGTCCAGCGGTGAAATGACTTGAACTAGTACCTTTCCAAAGGCAAGTTTCTCTTCAATAATCATCCCTATCAACGTACCCATAGCAAAACCGCTAGCATAAGCAATATAACATGCTGGATTGGACAAATTCTGCATAATTTGTGTCATGGCCAACAACCAAATGAGAATCTCAAAAAAAGCCATCAATGTTGTCCAACCCTTGATGCCTTTTGATAGAAAAAGGATTCTAATAGTAGCAATACTTACATCTACCACACGGGCAAAAAAAATCAGAAGGGGCAACAATACCCAAGCAAACCAATCTATATTGCTTAACATAAAACTCCTGTTCGTTTAAAAAATGAATACTCTCCAAGAAAATCTTAACACAAAAAACACAATTCTTGTAGTACAATGAAGAAATGAAAATAACAGATTTACATATACACTCAAACTGGTCTTCTGATAGCAATTTACCCATGCAGGTAGCTGTTGATACTGCCATTGGTGGACACATTTCTTGTATGGCATTCACGGATCATCTTGATATAGGTTATCCTACGTCTTCAAGTCCATTTTTAAACATTCCCTCCTATTTGTATCAGATTTCTGCTTTGCAAAAAGATGCAAATATTACGATTCTCAAAGGTATTGAAGTAGGTATTACTAAATCCAACAGAAAAGAAACTCAATCCATTCTCGAGTACTTTTCATTTGACTATATCATTGCTTCTTGTCATGGAAACGATGAGGTAGAATTCTTTAGTAAAAAAGCGAGAGAATTATATGGTGATAATCTCTTAAAAGTATATTTCAACCATATACTCTTTATTGTTCTTTCTCTATCCTCCTTTCACTCCTTAGCCCATATCGATTACATCCTACGGTATCATCCTCTTTCCTTGGAAGAATTCTTGGACTATGAATCCGACATCGACAAAATCCTTCAAGTTCTTATTCAGAGAAACAAAGCATTAGAAATTAATACAAAGGATATGACATCAGAAAAATGCAAGTCTATGTACTCTTTTCTATTAACACGCTATCGAAAACTAGGGGGTAAGTGGGTTGTATTTGGAAGTGATGCCCACCAGGCAAAAGATATTGGAAAATCATATCAAGATGCGAAAGGTATACTCAACCAAGCAGGCTTCTCCTCTTTCGCAATCCCTACCCAACATGGCTGGGTACTGAGTTCGGAATCGAGTCTATAATGGTCGGGAGAATCATTCGAATTGTTGAGTCGGAAATAGAATAGGTAGCAGGTGCTTTGGTTCGGTATTCTCCATCTGCAAAAATTGTCTCATTCCCTTCAATAGATACATGCTTTGCTTTCGAATAGTATACTTCTGGCAATACAATATGCTTCCCATTCATTAACAAAGGAAGCTTTGTCAGCAACCGAAAACGATTTACATCTCGAATTAAACAAACATCTAAGAAGGTATCGTCTCTTTTCGCCCTAGGGGTAATCCGCATACCCCCTCCATACCGATCTCCATGACCTACAGCCATCAGTAAATATGTACCCTGGATCCTTTTTTTATCCAAACAGACATGCATCGTAGGAGCTCGGTAGGCAAAACAAGACAAAAGAATAGCCAAAAGGTAGACAATTTTCCTCCCTTTTAGAAATGAGGGAAAATTGTTTGCAATCGCGTTGACATATGTATCAAAACCACAGGAGGCCACCCCCAAAAAAGGCTTATTGTTTACGCGAGCTATGGGAACGCGTTTTGTGATACCACGAAGAAGGATTTCGGTCGCATTTTGGGGGGTAATTCCAAACGATGAGGCAATGTCATTGCCCGTTCCACTGGGGAAAATAAAAACAGAGGCAGAAGAATCAATCTGCCCCTGTAGTATTTCATTCAAGGTCCCATCTCCTCCAAAACAAACAATAATATCGGTTGAGCGTTGATATTTTTTTGCAATATCAACACCGTGACCAGGATATCGAGTAAAAAGAACTCGATAGGAAGATCCGTGTTCACGAAGAACGGATAAAAGATGGGGTAAATGCTTTTTATAACCACCTTTTCCTGCAATGGGGTTTACAATGCAGGTATAATGAAACATTCTTATTCTTTGATATAGGCTTTTGTTATTACAACGTCTTCGAGGGGTTTATTGAATTGACTGTCCGTCGGTACATTTTGGATCTGAAGAGCAATGTCCATTCCGTCAATGCATTCTCCAAACACAGTATGTTTTCCATCCAACCAGTTGCAACCTTCATATTTTGTGACAATAAATAGTTGGGATGAGTTTGTATTAGGACCGGCATTTGCCATTGCCACCATCCCGTATTTCATGGGCAAAGAGGGAAGAGTATAGTCATATTGATATCCTTGACGTGTATTCTCATCAATCAAATTGTTTGTTAATCCTAAGATTTCGGGATTAATCTCGTCCTTAAATGTTGGCACTTCTGGTTTGGGAGAACCATCGGCAGTCGTTCCCCCGAATTGAATCATGAATTGAGGAATCACACGATGGAAAATAATCCCATTATAGAACCCTGTTTCAACGAGATCTAAAAAAACGCTAGCAGTTTTTGGTGCTACCTTTGGATAAATAGCTAATTCCATATTCCCTGCTGTGGTTTCTAGTACAACAATTCGTCGTTCTTTTTTTGCTTCTTCTTGCTTCATGGATAAATTCCCCTTATCAATCTTAGTTTCTTCGTTTCTTGTCTCGGATTCTTCTTTATTCTTTTCTTGAATCGTTTTTGCATACTCACTGGCTTTTTTTTGCATTTCATTAATTTCGTCTTGTGTTGCCTTTTTTAATTGTACAGATTGGTCTTCTTTATACTCTGGCCAAATGGAAAGCTGATCATCTTGAAAAGAATACCCAAAGTTAACAGCTACATTCCCATCAGCAGTAAGATCAAGCCGACCTTCATGAGGAATATCCCATTGACCTTTCATTTCTTGGGTCTGTAAAGAATCAAAAATCCGGAAGGCTCCGCCTTCTTCAAATTCGAAGTTTCCTACATCTGGGGTTACTTCTAACCATATTCCTAACAAATCGGCGCGGTCTGCTTCAACACCAGTCTTTTTGGCAGAATCACAACCAACAATAACACCAACGCTAAAAATGAGAAGGAAAGCAAATACAAATAATTTCTTCATAATTCTCCTATTCGTTAACACTTTGAATTTTGTAATCGGATGTAATAGAGACTACATCTTTAAGAGTATTGCGAATCATACAATACTTTTCTTCAGACAACTGAATCGCTCTTTTCACGTCTTCCTCTTTAACCGCGTTCCCAACAACCGTATACTGCAGATGAATTGCTTCTATTCTTTTTGGGATTTCTTGGGAAACTGTCGTTTCAGCCTCCACAAAAAAAGAAGAAACCGATGCTTTCTTTTTTTCAAGAATGGAGATAACGTCAAAAGCAGTACAACCAATAAGACTCAGCACAAGCAACTCGCTAGGAGTAATAGTATCCCCAGAAGTCACACCCAACGGGAAAGAAAACCCGTTTTTGCTGATTGCATCAAACGCAAGACCTGATTGTTTCCAAATGACAGTTGTTTTTTTGTTCATATGATTACCTCTGCCATGTATTATATAGAAAATCGGTAAAAGTGATAGAATTGCATTTCCCAACCATTGGGGTATACTAACAGTGGGGAGCATTGATGCTGAGAGGGAGTACTACTCCGACCCTGAAACCTGATCCAGGTAATGCTGGCGTAGGGAATTGAACTCAGTTTCATATCTTCCCTATTGATATGAAACAAAATAAAAAAAAAGAAAACAAATTTGCATCCATATCGACACAATTTCTTTCAGTGGCTGGTATTGTTTGTATCCTCCTCTGCTGGGAACTTTTTGTACCCGTGTTTTCGATACCCCCGTGGATCCTTCCAGCCCCTTCTAGCATATTGAAGCGAATTCTCTCTGACCAAGCCCTTCTTTTAAATCACACGCTGGTCACATTTCTGGAAGCAAGTATTGGCTTTTGTATTGCCATTGTGTTGTCTTGTTTGATTTCTCTCCTGTTATACCTATCCAAACCATTGCGTCTCATTTTCTATCCCCTATTAGTCGGTAGCCAAACGATTCCTATCATTACTGTTGCGCCTTTATTTGTACTGTGGTTTGGTTACGATCTCCTTCCTAAAATTGTCATTGTTGTACTGATGTGTTTTTTCCCAATTTGTCTTAGCTTTCTATCGGGACTACTACAGGTAGATCCTGCGAAAGTAGAACTTATGAAGACTCTTTCAGCAAATCCTATTCAAATTTTGGTGCATTGCTCCATTCCTTCGGCTCTTCCCTCATTCTTCGCAGGTCTAAAAATAGCAGCCACCTATTGTATTACAGCAGCAGTAATTGGGGAATGGCTTGGTGCTAAAGCTGG
>JAQVSG010000101.1 GCA_028700655.1 Caldisericia bacterium | reverse complement strand
TGTAGTCTTAATTGTCATATTGTTTATGGGATCATTGAAACTGGTCCAAACCCATTTCTGTTTTTTTTCTCTTTCATAGTATTTGTTGAAAATAAAGCCACAATAGCTGAAGTATTTGCATTTTGGAGGGGTTTTCGCAATAATCAGAATTCCTTCATCTGGGTTAATTTGCCATCCTTGAATCAATCCTGGAGAATTATATAACCACGCATCAATTTTATCCTGAGCATTGATAATTTGGCTGACATTTGTCAGAGGAATACTATCCGGAATCGCACCAAACATGCCCCTGTATGGAGCATTTGCATTGTTACCGGCAGCATCCCCTAATTTTCCAGCTTCATACAGTTTAATCAAATCAACTTGTAGGAATGGGGCATACTTGGAAGTAAAGTCATTTTTTTCTAATGCTAACCGTAATTCATCGATATCCATTGTCTTTACATCCAATTCCTGTGACGGTTTTGAACATGATATTGTTACAAATACAAAACACAATGAGAATACTAGAATAGAAACTAAGCGAGCCATTTTGAACATGATTCATCATCTCTCTTTCTTCAAAAATACATCCATTCCTCCCATTCGTAGGCAGGAATCTGCAATACAATTGGATACATCCGGGTAAATGCAACGATTGTTACTCAATTCAAATCCATACTAAAAGGCATAAACCGACGTTAGAGAAAAAAGGGAATAATAAGGACATACTTCCCGTGTCTCCGGGTCGGTTGAAGTTGTGGTGATGGGCTTTTAGCGGTTTTTGCTCCATCGGTTTCCAAATTCATAGATTCGGTAGTTTTCTTCAATATAACAGGGGTTTGTAATGATGAGGGGCCGAAACACCCAAATGATCACAACCACCAGCAAACAAATTCTACAAATACTTTTTTCCTGTGCAAGTAAAAAATGAAAAATTTCTCAGCTCATTCAAACTCTTTTAGAGTCGCCTGCCTGGGTTCAAAATCGCAGACAATTTCTTCAATGGACTGCTAACCAATTCTATTGCTCCACCAAATCCTTTTTCAGAACAATCATGTCAACAAGTTGTATACCACCATCAAACATAGGGTGGTCGTAATGGCCAGTGAAGAAATTTTTGATTCGGTGCAACGGGTTTCATATTGATTCCTTTATTGTTATTGAACCATTTTATTGGTACCAATAAAATGGTTCATCCACCATCATTTCAAGCTTATTCATTCCAAAATGTTTCGCGTACTATTCACACTTGACAAACAAGATAAGTTGACTATATTCTATCTGTACTAGTTACTTAGAACACTAACACGGAGGTACAAATGATTGAAATGCAGAAGTTATCTTTCAGTTATCCGAACAAAGAACTTCTTTTTGATGATGTAAACGAAGTCATGCCCGAGGGACATATTTATGGGGTATTAGGGAAAAATGGAGCGGGAAAAACGAGTTTGTTGAAATTGCTAGCTGGGTTACGTTTTCCTGATAAAGGGTTTGTGAGTATTGACGGTTTCGAACCCCGATATCGTCAATCAGAGTACTTACAAAAAGTGTTTTTGATCCCGGAAGAATTCTACTTACCAGAATACACGGCGGAGAAATATGAAAATATATATGCTCCCTTTTATCCTGCTTTCCAACATGATAAATTTAATGAATACTTGGATCAGTTTGGAATTTCAGAATCTTCCAATCTGGATTCTTTATCCTTGGGACAAAAGAAAAAATTCATCCTTGCTTTTGCTTTTGCAACCAATTGCCCATATCTTTTTTTAGATGAGCCTACGAATGGATTGGATATCCCCTCTAAAAAACAATTCCGAAAATTTGTTGCCCACTGGATTGATGAAAACCGGACTATTTTCATATCAACGCACCAAATACATGATGTTTCAAAGCTTCTTGACCGTATCGTCATTCTGGATGAAGGTAAAATTCTACTGAACGAATCATTGGAAAAGCTTGAGGAGTGCTTGATCATAAAACTGCATCAAAATGACAAAACAAGTCCTAACGCAATATACTCTCAGGTCGCGCTAGGAGGTAAAGTTTCTTTGGAAAAAAATGAAACCAACCAAAGTAGCGATATCGACCTGGAACTACTTTTCAATGCTACCCTGCACAATTCCGAAGCAATCGTTAATGCAACAAAAAAAGAAGGTATAAAATGAAAACAATAAATCGAATCAACTGGCGCAATATTATCTTTCTACTGAAACATGAATTCCAAGCGACTCTACCCTCATTAAAAAAGGGAATGCTGGGTTTACTCATATTGTACATCTTTCTATACATTTTCTCAGTGGTGCGTGAAGACCCACAATTTTTCACCCATCAGGTTAATCTTTATTCACTCATTATCATTGGCAGACTACTTGTTCGACGTACGAATGAATCACTATTTACAAAAGGGAAAACCTATTCTGATTTAATGCTACCCTCTTCCAATGCTGAAAAAGTTGTAAGCAAGGCAATCATAACCTTTTTATTTGCAATGCTGTTTTTGCCTTTGTTTACTTTTCTTTTTACCCTCTTTGCTGGTATCATTAGCGAGGCTACATTGCATCTTGCAATCAATGTATTCAATCCCTTTCGGTATGAGTACTTGCTTTTTATCAACGTGTTTCTGTGCGCAGTACCATTCCTTTTACTCATCATTACCTATTGCAAAAAGTATTCACTAGGAAGAATTCTAGTCTTTACTGGACTCGCTTTTTTTACAATACTTATCATATGGTACACAAATGAATTCTTTACATTTCAGTTTCATCCATATGATGCACATCCTATTTTTATCAGCATCGTACAATTTTTCAAACAGCATCCTGGTGTTTACAATTTCTTTACCTATTACCAATGGCTAGTATCCGTACCCGTATTGTGGGTATTATATTACAAAGAATTCAAAAAAATGGAGGCTTGATATGGAATTTGAATCAAATCAAGCAATCTACATTCAAATCGTAGACTATATATGCGAGAATATTTTGAATGGGAATTTAAAACCAGGGGATAAAATCACTGCCATCCGTCCAATGGCTGTGAAATTAGAAGTAAACCCAAACACTGTGGTTCGAAGTTATTCATTCTTACAGGATACAGGCATTGTTTACAACAAACGAGGGCTTGGGTATTATATTACAGAAGATGCAGTTGTGATAACAAAAAAATACAAACGAGAGGAGTTTCTCCATAGTACTTTGCCTACATTCTTCAAGGCCATTGATCTATTAAATATTGATTTCAACGAGATAAAAACCCTGTATGATCAGTACAAAAAGAACTAAAAAACGGATCCATCATGATGAAAGAGAATAGGAGATTTGCCATGAAAAAAATACATATTTTTGTTTGCATAATTGTCATTGCTTTTCTATCTGTTTCCTGCATTGGTTGGGAAAAAGGCGTAGTTGAATCAAAAATTGAACTGGGCTTAGAAAACAGCCCGGTTCGTACAAAGACCGGCCATATTGCAAATCGAAAGAACGTTAAAATTGAAGCCAGAATTAATCAAACTGCTCTGCAAAAGTGGATCGATGAATATGGTGAAGTAATGGTTCATGCAGCTATAGAAATTGAAAACATTGGCCGTGAGAAATTTAAAATTGATAGTTATGAATTCACATTGTTATCAAAAGATGATGAAATCCTTCATTCTGAATACGAAGATTCATCTTTATATTCCTATCCTTTGTTTTCTATTCCACGTACGCTCTATCCGGGGGATATCGGCTATATCGGGGGCTCATTTAGAATTGAAGAAGTAACAAATCCAGATGACATAAATGCAATGAAAGTAGCGATAGACTACTCTCAAACTTTACAAACAAGAACGAAACTTCCCATACAAGGAGCTGAAGTAATACCGTTTCATGAAGACACTCCTGATGAAATCGTAAGTGTACTCGCAGTCAATGACACCGACAATACTGTTAGAGAGCTAAACCTGTGTGTCGGGTTGTATGACGAAGAAGATACATTACTGGGTATTGTAAGAGAGGGTCCTGATGTATTTAGACTGATACCTCACAGCAAATTGTTACTCGAGCTGTATAGGCCAGCTATTCCACCAGAACTACGTTCCAAAATCAAAGCCATAAGAGGAGCTTGCTGGCATTCAAGCAGACAGTCTTTCTAGTAAGTTTCACAACACATAACGGGGGGGGTAACAATATTCTCGCTCTAGAAAATTTTTCAGGAAAAGTATGAGGGTGAGGACAAAAACTTCGACTTTAAAAAGTCAGGTAGATGTGTGGTTGTTTTTCATATGAAAACACGCACGGTTGTCTAGCTTGAGTTTACTACGCTAAAAACAACTTTTCTGATTTCATCAGACTTTCATCCCGTTTTTTGTATAGACTAAAAAGATATTTCATTGGTATCTTTTATTGACAACTCTAAGTTGTTATAGTAT
>JAQVSG010000028.1 GCA_028700655.1 Caldisericia bacterium | reverse complement strand
GCATTATAGGATCTAGCATTCCGCCTGTATATTTTTGATAGTCAGCGTGGTTGGAAAATTTGATATCCAAATTGACTGCATCCACAAGTGGAGCAAGTTCTTGAAGTGGTTTTTCGAGGGCATAACCATTGGTTACTAAAACTGTTTGAAGTCCGTTTTCGTGACAAACTGAAAATAAATCCAAAGCCGTCTCCATATTTATAAGGGGTTCATTGTATGTTAATGCCACTCCTATCGCATTGTATTTGAATGCTTCTTGAACAATGAGCTGGGAAGACAAGGGTTCTCCAAGGGAACGATTTTGTGAGATAGAGTGGTTTTGACAATAGAAACAGGTTAAATTACATCCATATCCCCCCAAAGATAGGATATTCTTGCCAGGATAAAAATGGTACAAAGGTTTTTTTTCAATAGGATCCATGCAAATGGAAGAAAAATTATAAAAACGTTGATTCCATAGTTGGTTGTTCGTGTGGATATACGTTCCACATAGTCCTACCTGTTGAGGAGAAAGAGTACATTTATGAGGACAACATTCACACACACAAACATTTTCTTTTTGCTGATACCATTTTGCTTTTTGCATACATATCACCTATTTTAATTGTACCTTTTTTACCTGAATTTTGTATAATGGAAGGATGAAAAAAGGCTATGTATTTGCGAATACCAAAATCACTCTTACGTCACTAGAAGATTATTTTTCCGTACTACCGGATTTTGAGGTAACGGGATCTCTACATCTATCGATTGGAGAAGAAATCTTAGTTGGCAATAAGCCGGATGTTATTTTTTTATCCGACGAATTTGTCCACAAAGAATGTGAAAACTTTCTCGATCGTCTGGAAAACACACAGTTGTATGAAAATGTTTCGATATTCTATGTAGTATTTGAATTAAGCGAATCGCAGATGCAATGGCTTCTTGAAGAAAAACGGATTGATTTTTGGCTTCCCTTTAACGCCAGTGTATTTGAGCGGAAGTATTGCATCGAAAAGGCCTTAAAAACAAAAGAACAAAAAAAACTGTTGCATCATTTGCAAATGCAAAATACCTATCTTCAGTCAACACTCACAAATTATGAACAAAAGGCCAAATACCAACAAAAAAGCATAGAAAAAGAATATATCCAAATATACATTGACTTCATTCAATCAAGTAGAGGTTATTTATCGACCATTGAAGGCGCATTGTCGATTTTGGCCCAATCATCCATTGACAACGATAGCCGAACCGAAGCTGTAAAAGTATTAAAAAACAATGCCAAAAAGTTTATTGATTTTTTAGAAGAGAAAAGCAGTTTCTACGAAGAGAAGAAGCTTCTTACCAACGGAATTAAAATAGCTACGGTTTCCAAAGTGATGTCATCCATGCGTGAAAAAATCGTTTCTTTAGCCCAGCAAAAGAGTGTTCAATTAAAGATTCATACAGATGATATGCAACAAATAATTGTGGGGCGTAGAGAAGACTTTTTGTATGTTGTAGAAACTATTGTTTCTTCCTTCATTAATCTAATCAAACCCAATTCCAAGGTTGATTTTTATGTTCGAACCACCGAATCGGCTCTTTTGGTGGATTTTTATTTAGAAACGTCGGAGCAATCCCTACACCTTGAAGAAGTGGTAGATACTTTTGGTAAAGACAACGTTTGCCGCCGTATGCTAGATTCCATTGGAGCTCAATTTGAGTTTCTCCACAGAGACCAAAAAGTGGGAATCAAATTCTATCTTCCACGCTTAAGCTAAGCATCTATTCAGAATCTGCATCCCCAATAAGCAATTCTTGAACGGCGTTAACATGTTTGCGGTCTGCTATCAAATACACAATATCGTGTTCTTTTAAAACCAAATCTCCGTATGGGATTTGAATAGCATCCTCCCGGTACAGTGCAATAGCCAAAGAGCCGGATGGGATATTCAACTCAGCAAAACTTTTGCCAATGGCAGGAGAAGCGATTTCCAAAACAAGGCGAATAATCTCAAATTTGCTTTTGTCACTAAGAAATTCTGGGATTACAAAAGGAAACCCGCAGTATCGGCATTTAATGGTTTCTAAAATCATCTTAGAAACAATAAATGTGGTGGTGTATGTAAAATCGATACCAAGTTTTTTAAATATGGACTCATTTCTTGGATCGTTAATTCTTGCCATGGTTACATGAACTTTAAAAGTGATCTTGGCCAATTGACAAGCTACAAAATTGTCTTCGTCTCTGCCTGTTACCGCTACTAAATAGTCTGCTTGACCTGTTCCGGCGGATTCCAATATGGAATGATCTGTCCCATCTCCATGAATAACAAGGGCATTCATGTTCGTTGCAATTTTTTCACATTTTTCAGCATCTGTTTCAATAATAGAGACAGAATACCCAAGAGATAGAAGCTCTCTGCAAAGATTATTTCCGACTTTACCGCCACCTACAATAATAACATGCATATTAGGACTCCTCTTTTTTCCCAAAAATTTTCGCAGAATCGTGAATAGAATGAATATTAATGGCTGTAATAATGCGATCGCCTTTGTTTAGTTTGATAGAATCTTTGGCCAGAGAAATTTTGTGATTTCGAACCACTGCAATCACTCGCAAATCGTTATTTTTTTCAAGGTCTGCAACCGATTCTCCTGACCCGATGGGTTCGTAAATATGTTCCATGATTTCGAAACTCTGATTTACATACAAATTCGCACTATTCTCACCCATAATAAAACGGCTGTACACTTGTTCAGCACTTAATATAGTTGGGGAGACAATTTCAAGCCCCAAGGCTCGGAATGTTTTTTCTCTACTTGGATTGTATACCCGTGTAATGACACGTTTCACTTTAAAAATAGTCTTGGCAACGGCCGAGGACATGATATTTACATTGTCATTTTCGGTGAGTGTAGCGGCAACATCGGCTTGCTCAATACCTGCTTGCTTAAGTACCGATTCATCAAAACCATATCCAGCAATCGTAATCCCATCAAATTCAGAGGGTAGTCTATTAAAAGCTTGCTCGCTTTTGTCTATGACTGCCACATTGTGACCATTTCTTGCAAGCATTGCCGCGACTCTAGACCCAACCAAGCCACAACCTATAATTACACAATACATACATTCCTCCTGAAAGTAAAAGTACAGTATACTCAATTTTGAATTAACTTTGAACCTTTTTATAAAAAACTTCTATTTTCGTTGTACATTTTCAAGGAGGCTATGATGAAGAACCATAGAATTTTGATTACAACCGCTGTTGTCGTGTGTGTTTTAGTATCGTTTATGATGATTAAAAATGGGGTCACTGCAGATCAGTTAAAAGCAGATCCTGAAAACCCAAAAAAATTGTATGTTGCCGGGATGGGTGTTATTGAGGCAGAACCCGACATGGCTATTTTAAATGGGAGCATTGTTACACAAGAAGAAGAAGCTTCATTGTCTCAAAAAAAGAACAATGAGCTCACAAAAAATGTTATTACAGCAATGTTGGAAGCGGGTATTGATGAAAAAGATTTGCAAACAGTTTCCTACAACGTAAGCCCCGTCTATACCTATAGATCCGGCGAAGAACCCAAGCTGATTGGATACAAAACAGTGCACCAGCTTTCAATTTCTGTAAAAGACTTGGAAGCACTAGGGAGCATTATTGATTTGGCTATGGAAACAGGTGTAAACCAAATACAGGGTATCCGTTTTGATATGCAAAATCGAGAAGACCTTCAAAGACAAGCTATTGCAGCTGCTACAATGGATGCAAGGGTCAAAGCTGAAACAGCTATTAAACCCGAAGGCATGAGCATTGTAGAATTGCAGGAATTGCATGTCATGACATCCGATCCTGTTACTTCTGACAAAAGAAATTTTGATGGAGCACCCGAATCTGCTGGTGGGACTTCTGTGATGCCCGGAACCCAATCCATCGTTGCACATGTGCAGGCAACATATACATTTGCATGCCCTGTGGAGACAGAACAATAAATCCATAGAAAAATTGTGAATTAAATCCAGTTTCCTCTTCCTGTTTTGATATACTTGTAGAAAAACAGGAAGAGGTTTTTATATGATTGCAATTATTGATTTTGGTTCACAGTTTACTCAACTTATTGCAAGAAAAATAAGAGAACTCGGCGTATATTCCAAAATATATCCGTACTATGCCACTCAACAAGATCTGCAAGGTGTAGAAGCAATCATTCTTTCTGGCGGACCTTGTTCGGTCCTGTCACCAGAGGCCCCTCGCTTAAAACAGGAAATTTGGGATATGCATATCCCTATCTTGGCTTTTTGCTATGGATATCAGTTAATGACCATTCAATATGGGGGAACCATAGTCAAAAGAGACCAGGCACGCGAATATGGAAAAACGTCTTTGAAACTTCTAGAGAACTCTTCTCTCTTTATGAGCAATATTCCTCAAGAATCCACCGTTTGGATGTCGCATGAAGATGGAGTAGAAGAAGCTCCAGAAGGCTTTGCTATACTGGCAACAACAAAAAATTCTCCCGTTGCAGCGTTTGAGAATCCTTCTCTGATGCGATATGGCTTACAGTTTCACCCAGAAGTACATCACTGTGAGTTTGGTACACAATTTTTTCAGAATTTTCTTTTTTCGATCCTGCAAGTTAAAAAGGATTGGAACCTTTCTGATTTTATTCAAGATCAAATCCAAGAAATTCAACAAAAAGTAGGTTCTAAAAAAGTAATTTGTGGCATTAGCGGAGGGGTTGATTCTTCCGTGGCGGCACTGATTGTTTCCAAGGCTGTAGGAGATCGCTTGAAATGTATTTTTGTGGATCATGGCCTTTTGCGTTTGAATGAAGGAGATGAAGTCATTCAAATGTTGCAAGAATTGGGATTAAACATTGAAAGGCTGAATGTTTCAGATCTATTTTTACAGGCCTTACGGGGGATTTCTGATCCAGAACAAAAACGAAAACTTATAGGGAAACTTTTTATCGATGTTTTTGCGAAGGAAGCAGCCTCCTTTGATGCAGATTTTTTAGTACAGGGAACTTTGTACCCTGATGTCATAGAAAGCTCTGGAGGAGTCTCTGGGATTGCTGCAAAAATAAAGAGCCATCATAATGTAGGAGGACTTCCTGAAAAGATGGAACTCCAATTGATAGAACCTTTGCAATACTTATTTAAAGATGAAGTGCGTCGAATGGGGGAAAAACTAGGACTGCCCGCTCCTTTCGTCCATCGTCATCCATTCCCTGGGCCAGGCTTGGCCATTCGAATTATCGGGGAAGTTACGCCCGATCGTATTGAACTACTCCAAAAAGCCGATGCTATTATGCGTACTGAAATCAAAGCCTACGATACAAATCAAAACATATGGCAAGCGCTAGCTGTTTTGCTCCCCATCAAAACCGTAGGAGTGATGGGGGATGAAAGGACTTATCAAAATGTCGTTGCCATCCGACTCGTAGAGTCTGTTGACGGAATGACGGCCAATTGGCATCATCTTCCATCGCAGGTCTTGGAGCAAATTAGCAATCGAATCACCAATGAAGTAAAGGGCATCAACCGAGTGGTTTATGATATTACATCCAAACCACCCGCCACCATTGAGTGGGAGTAAACATGATTTCCCTTAAAGAGAGAGTCTCCCTTCGAAAGGAAGCAGACGCACATCTCATGAACAAAGAATACCAGGCAGCGATTGATGCGTTTTTGAAAGGGTTGAAAATAGATCCTACCTATCTTTGGTACGAATTGTTTATTGGGGATGTTTATTATTTTTTTCTACACGACTTTAATACGGCACTGCAATGGTATCAATCTTGCTACAAAAAAGGACAGGGAATCTTCAATACAACTCCTTATTCTCCCTTACGATACTTGCTAAAACGCTTGTCAAAAATGGCTTTTGTACAGAACGATTTTGCTGCTTGCGCTTCTTTCTACAAAGAATTCATAGCCTTCCGTCCCTCCAATTTTCATGAGAACGATTTTATTCGGTATGCACAAGCTCTTTCGAAAATAGGTCAAGAACAAGAAGCAATCCGTGTGTTGGAACTGGGAAAACAACACTCCAAAAGCAGAGCCATTCGAGAGGAATTGAATCGAATGAAACATTCTGACGAGACGATTCCAGCATTTCCAATATACAAAGATGGATACGAGCGAATTCCTGTGAAAACAGATGTCATTGTACCTGGCGATTCAATCCCCTCTCTTGTAGATACTCTCACGCAATCGATACGCAAAAAAGGAGATATTTTAACCATTGCTTCCTGTGTGGTGGCTGTTGCTGAAAATCGAAAGAAAACAATCGACATTGCTACGGCGTCTTGGTTTGCTACATTGCTAGCCCATTTTGTGCATGATGATAACTTTGATTTTGGAGGCAATGCCCCTTTGTGCAATCCTTTATCTATGCAGATGGCCATCGACGAGGCAGGGTGGTGGAGAATTCTCTTCGCAGCTATATTTGGTGGTATTGTTAGCAAACTTTGGAAAGGGTCTGGAATGTTCTATCGATTGGCTGGTGAACAAGCTGCTCTTATCGATGACATGCCAGGGGCTATTGCTCCCTTTGATTATTCCATTATTCTGGGACCAAAAGACTCCCACCAAACATCCCAAGAAATTAAAAATCGTACCGGTTGTGACGCAGCTATTTTGGATGCAAACGATCTCAACATTGCATGGGTGGTAGGTTGCAGCGACAATTCTTTGCGACCGGCCATAGAAAAAACTATGTGTGACAATCCAGCAGGCAATGGTGACCAACAAACTCCCATTATCCTGTTAAGACCGTGCTAATCATTCATGTCTACCATACAGACAAGCGCTATTATAACAAAAGCATCCCCTTATCGAGAGCACGACAAATTGCTCACCTTGTTGACTCTCAATCGAGGCAAGATTGTAGCACTTTGCAAAAAATCTCGACACACTTTGAACCGATGGAATTCTTCATTTGAGCCCCCTTTATTGTGCCACGTTCAACTCTATGAAAAAAACCAATACTATACAATTACGGAAATTGACGTGGAAGAGCCCTATTTAACTCTTGGCAGGTCCTATCAAAATCTCCTTGCTGTGCAATCGATGGCTCATATTGTAGATCATTTCACAATGCCTGAAATGGAACAAAATGCATTGTTTTATATATTGCAGTCGACCCTCTATACCTTAGAGAAAAAAGAATGCTCCGCTTTCTTTGCCACGTATTATTTTGCTTTGCAGTTTTTGAAAGAATCGGGTTTTACCCTTCAGTTCAAAACATGCGCTGCATGCAACACAACGTTTTCTGAGAAATGGTTTTCATTTTCGCTTCAACAAAACCAATTACTGTGTCATCAATGTACTCTCCAAAATCACATCTATCCCCGTTTTGAACGGTCTCTTTTAACCCAACTGGAAACACTTTACTATAGTTCTTTAAACGAAATAAATCAAAACGCTGACTTTCTTTTCAATTATTCAGAAATCGATAGAATAATGAAAGAACTTTACAAAGGCTTTCTTTCTAAAGAATGCTTAACGATACATCATTTGAGTAGTTTTTTATAAAGGAGTTAAAATGAGACAGTTGGTTGGTGGGTTTGTTCCAAAGAATTGTATTGTAAATCCTGATCCCCAAACGTTGCGGGATTTGGCAAAACACGAGGAAATTACCACAGAATTTGGCAGTCCAGCGTATGTTTCCAAGATTATGAGCCGAAGTGCGAAATTCACAGAAATTGTGTATGATGAACCGAGTGACTCGCAAAAAGCACTTATTGAAGCTGGGCTAGAGAGTCTTAAAGAAAGACCCATGATTGAACTTTTCCGTAGAATTGGGAATCATGCTTCTTGTAGAATTGGATGTAGACTGCTGATCCCCCAAGATTATGCAAGATTGGCCGTTTTGTGGGGAAACCTTCTGTTTGACAATCCTGAAAACACGGATGAATTGATTACAATTGCAATTCCAGACTGGCCCGAAAGAAAAATTATCGTAGATGCTAAAAATTACATTACCTACATCTTTGGATCCGATTATGCGGGAGAAGTAAAGAAATCGTTTTTACGTATGGCGATGTGGTATGTGAAACAAAAAATGAATTGTCTGGGGCTTCATGCTGGAAGCAAAGTGCTGAAAGTAATGAATCCACAGGGAACAATGCTAGAAAAAGGAGCTATCTTTTTTGGACTGAGCGGCACTGGAAAATCTACATTAACCTGTCACGATCATTACCTAACTAAACCAGAAGGCGTGATCATTCGACAAGACGATGTTATTTTTCTGAACAGAGAAGGAACCTGTTATGGTTCTGAAAATAACTTCTACATTAAGACAGAAGGCTTAGAACCTAAGTATCAACGAGTGATGTACCAAGCTTTCACAAGCAAAAATGCTTCGTTGGACAACGTGTTTGTTTCAGAGGAAGGGACGATTCACCTCGAGGATGTTTCTCGCACCACCAATGGCCGAGCTGTTGTATGCCGAGGTGACATGGACGATACGGACAACTCCATTGATTTACCAAAAGTCAATATGGTTTTTTTCATCACTCGACGAGAAGACATTATTCCCCCCATTGCAAAACTGACACCCAAGCAAGCAGCAGCCTTTTTTATGTTGGGAGAATCCATTGAAACATCTGCAGGAGACCCAGAAAAGGCAGGGCAATCCAAAAGAGAAGTTGGCACCAATCCTTTTATCATAGGGTCTAAAGGAAAAGAAGGAACGCTATTTTATGAGATGATTTCAGCCATGAAAGATGTAGAATGTTTCCTTCTGAATACGGGCAAAGTGGGTGGTACCAATGGGAAAAAAATAACCGTGCAAGACACCGCTGAAATCATTAAAAAAGCAGCCAATGGATCGATCCAATGGGAAAAAGATCCCTTTTGGGAATACCAAGTCCCCTCTTCTATCGAAGGGTTTGATCTATCCCCGTTCAATGTTCGATTGTATTATTCTGACCAAGAAATTGAGCAAAAAAACCGTACACTATACAAGGAAAGACTTGCGTGGTTAAAACAATTCCCCGAGCTTTCTGATGAAATTACAACATCACTTTTAAATTCGTAGGAGGATATATGAACCGAAAAGAAAAAGAAAAATTTGATCTTGCGACGGGTAGAAAAACAATGAATCCTGAAGAAATAGCCCGAAAAAAGGAAATGGAACAACAAGAAAAAGTTTTAAATCGAAAGCGATGGATGGTTATCCTTGGATCTGTTGTTGCCATTGTTCTCATCATCATTGGTATTTCTTCTTTTTTTCACCAAAAACAACTCGCGCAACAAGAAAAAGCTTCGTGGCCACCCGATGTTGAGAAGCCCTCTAAAACTGAAATGGCGCACATAAAAAACGAAATTGTACACATTGACACTGACAAGGGTCTTATAAAACTAGAACTGTATCCCGAATCTGCTCCATTGACTGTCAACAATTTCCGAAAACTGATCCAAGAAGGTACATACGATAATTCCACATTCCATCGTATTATCAACGACTTCATGATTCAAGCTGGCCAAACAAAAATGGTTGCAGGCGACGATGGGCAAGAAACGGAAATGCCCATCAATGTAGGATATCAGTTTAAGGACGAAATCAACCCATGGAGCTTAGGTTTGACTGACGAACAGGTAGACGCCATTCAAAGTGAACATCCCGATGGAGGATACAAATACGATAAAAATCTGCAATCGTATCCCATTGACTACGGATATTTATGTATGGCCAATGCAGGACCCAATACGAACGGAGCACAGTTTTTTATTGTAACCAAGAAAGAGGGTTGTGATTGGTTATATGGAAGACACACTGTGTTTGGGAAAGTAACCGAAGGAATGGATGTTGTGGAAGAGATTCAAAAAGTAGAAACTGGTCCAAACGATGTTCCCGTAACCCCCATAATGATAAAAAAAGTTTGGATTGAAGAAAAAGCTTCCGAATAAATATGACGGTTTCCAACAAAACCTCTGCAAGTTCTGGTGAACTTGCAGAGGTTCAACCCTCTTCTTCTCTACCAATCTCCTCGAACCCTATGCAGAAAAAGCTATTGGAGTGCTATCTGGAGACCGAAACCAATTGGAATTCCTTTAACAACATTGCAGACACTTTGTTATCGTCGCCGCAACAAGACTTGGATCTCTTACTTCTTGTTTTCCAAGGATACCAAAAACAAAAAGGCAACCAAGAAATCGAAGAAAAAAGGAAAGCTATTTACCAACAAATTCAACAGTTTTCTTTGTCAGATCCAGAAGACTACATTTTACTCTCTACTTTTTTTGTGGGGCAACAAGATTTTCAAAGAGCGAGGCACATTCTAAAAACAGGGATTTCTTTATTCCCAGGACAAGAAGAGCTTCTCTATTCCTACATTGACGTTTCTTTGGAAGCAAAAAATTACCAGGATGTTGTGCAAATCTTAGAGCCAGACCAATTGAATCATTGGGACGATCCCCATTTATACATGATTTATTTACAATCCATCCGATACACAAAATCTACCATTACCGAAGAAGACTACGAAAAATATGGTCCCTATTTTTCCAAAGTCAAAAATGCAGAGTCCAAAAATGCAGATATATATATGTTGCAGATTTCATTTCTCAAAGATATACCTACCGCCCAGAAAGAAATGGAAAAGCTTCTTCAAGAAGCTATTGAAAACGAGATTTCATCCCGCACTTTTTTTGAACAAGCTGTTTCGCATTCAATCCATCAATGCTATCGAATTCCTTTGCAAATTGCCTTGGAAGCTTGTGAGCAGTATATGGAAGGTCCTTTTGAGCGCTTGTTTATTCAATATATACAGCAGATGGGTTGCGAGTTCAAAGATTTTGGTTCTGCTGCGTTTTTTTGGAATTTATTTCTACAAAGAAAGAACCGAGTCGCAAAGAATTTTTATCATTCCTGCATTGAAGATGCACAATATCGATATAAAAAAGAGCAAGAAAAAACCATTCTTGTGGATTCAACGGCACCCTGTGGTTCTCTATTGAAAGAATTTATCCTAGCTTCGTATCAAGAATTACTAAAGTTGCACCCAAACAACGAAATTGGTATCCAAAAAATGTCTTTTTTGGCAACGGTGGATCCCAAAGTGGCAGAAATAGAAATGAGGAATGGTCTGCAAGAAAATCCTCAAAATGATTCTTTGAACAAGGCAATGGGAGACCTTCTTTTTGAGCAAAATCAGTATTCACAAGCATCGCTGTACTATCAAAAAATTGTGTTGAGAAATCTTTCATGGGAGGATGCTTCTACGGTGCAGAAACGAATTGTTGAGTCATTGTTCAACGCAGGGATGAAAGAAGAATTGTTTGCGTTTGTGCAAGACCTGAAAAAAGCATCGAATCTTCCTCCGTATGTTCTGAAGATTCTTGCAAAAGAAGCGTATCAAAAAAGTGTTTTTTTGGATTTTCCAGAAGCTTTGGAGGCATCCAAAGATTTTGCCATGCAGGCGGTAGAATGTACCAAGCCAGATCAAGAGTTGCTTCTTCTTTACGCATCCATTCTACAAGCACTACATCAAATTCCAAAAGCATTGTCTATCGTGGATCAAAATGCCGATTCTTCCCATCCCTTGTTTTCTTTGAAAAGAGCTATTTTACTGTATGAAATGTTTCGGCAGACAGGGCATTCAAAATATCTTGAAGACGCTGACTTCGAATTGTTCTCCATAGAATTTCCTACCATCTTTCCAGAAAATCTATCTTCTATCGTGGCAGAAAGTATTGTTAGTCCGTCTTCTATGAAGGGGACTATAGCTTTGCCTTCGCAACCCCAATGGCAACCCTTGGCTTCTCCATTATCGTGTGGGAAAATACTCCTCGTGGACCCCACAAAAGGACCCGAGATAAGTGTTTTGACGATGAAAAAGAAAGAGGGATGTGGACGCTTATTTTGCGATTCTCCCTATCCCTATGCCTTAGAAAAAGAATGGGACATAGTAAAACTTTGGTTTGATTCTATTAGCCTTGTGTCTACACAAGATATAAATGGGCACGACTGGTTTTTGACGTTGGATCCTGTCAGACCATTGCCATATGAACCCGCTGCTTTCCGATTTCAACTTGCACTGGCGATTCTTTCGTGCTTGCTAGAAATAGACCTTGGCAATGTTGTTGTTGCAACCTATTTTTCAGACATTGAAGGAAGAGTAGAGACTTCTAACAAAGCAGCCTATACCTTGCAAGTTCTTACCCACGATGTACGCTTTCAAAGTAAAAGCATCATTGTTCCTATCGGGAATGTAAGTGATGTTCTTTTGGAGTATCTAAAAAAACCAGATGGCTTTTGCTATTGGATTGCTACTTCTTCTTTCGGGCATCTCGTAGAATCATTCTTCGAGGTGTAGAAATGCATTGATGGCAACCAATGAAGAGTCTGAGAAAGAATACAAACCAGGCGTAAACAGGAATGCATTTTCTTTTCTCGTACACACCATAACAGGTTCTAATTGGCTCGCGTTTTGTTCATATTGAGCAATCACAAAAGAAACAACGCTCGCATAGTTTTTTCGAAGAATGCCTCCTAAAAAGGGATGAGCCGCTTGCTCATCACCCAAAAGGAAGAGGCTCCAACAAGGAAAAGATAGTGTATCGGACAACACCGTCGCATCATCCACTAAAGAGGCATAATACAAACCAGGAAAATAAAAAATACTGCCCACTCCAAGGCGTTCCATTGTATTGTTCATAGTGCCCTCGTCAACGTCTTCTTTTGTGAAGCATTCAATGCAGTTTTCAGAGGAAGGGGCAGCGCGGCGAAAACCTTTTACATAGCGGTTGTATACTCTATTTTTGAGCGGTGATATGCGCGAACCAGGAAAATACAGCGCAGAAGGTTTTTTAGGATCCATATGCGCGGCAATGTACCCCGCAATTTCAGCGATCTCTTCTTCACTGAACAACAAGAATGTGATATTGCTTGTTTCGGGAAGGATCATATTGTCTGGGTGGAATGGATACGCATCTACCACAATAAAATGGGTTGTAGGGTATAGCAAGGAACTCTGTAAACACTCCTCTTGCATGAGAGGTGTACAAAACACAATCGAATGGTTTTTTGCGATCGATTGAATATCTTGTTGGTACTGTTCTTTTCTTGTGCTTTGCTGTATGGTCAATCGAATGCGTTCTTCATTTTCCAAACTTTTCAAGCAGTTGAGAATGGGCGTATTGTACGAATCATTTTCCGGGCCTAAGATGTCAACACAATACCCAACAGTGATTGCAGAATCTGACGAATGAGAAGTGAACAGTTGACAAGACGATGTACAAAGACAAGACAAGACAAGAAAGATCGATAGTGTCAATCGGTACATGTGTGAAATTGTTTTCATAAGAAACCATAAAAAAAAGCTCCGGTCATTACAAACCGGAGCTTTTTTCGTTGCTTTTGGTAGCTTACTTTTTGGCAACAGCTTCTTTGAAAGCTTTGCCAGGTCTGAATACAGGAACTACTTTGGCGGGAATGGTCATTTTTTTGCGAGTTTTTGGATTTACACCAGTACGAGAAGCTCGTTTACGTGCTTCAAAATTACCAAATCCAATAACAGCAACTTTTTCGCCACTCTTCACTGTGTTTTTTACAACTTCAAAGAAGTTCTTTAAGACAACATCAGTGTCTTTCTGACTCATGTCGGATTTTTTAGCAACTTGTTTAATCAATTCAGTCTTGGTCATAATTTAACCCTCCTTATGTTGGTTTTTACCCATTATGACAAGATTCTTATTAGAATGCAAGTAAAAAAGCACATTTTTTCAAGTTTTTTTGATTTTTTTTGCATTTTTCTTACTTATTTTTACAAAAAGTAGTGAAAATGGTAAAAATAGAGAATGAATAGAATCAAAAAATTATGGCAAATCCTAGGTTTGATATTCGCATTGTGTTCCATTTGTTCCTTTGCAAACCCAACACATTCTATATCGGATTCATTTTCTCTTCAAAAAGAGGCCATTGTTGAAAAGAGAGATCAAATCCATTTCTATATACGTCCTCAGAAGAATGAATATGCTCCCATTTCTTCCCCGGTTTCAATGCGAGACAAGATCCCCCCCAAGTCAGATATAGAAGGGATATATACACTACCCTCAAAGTACTGGATTGGGCACACTTTCTATGACGGATTTCCAAGTGCCCAGCAATACAAAGATGTAGATGGCTTGGAATGGATATTTACACCTTCGAAAAAGCATCTTTGGACCCAAATTGGAATGCACCTAGAGTACAACGTAGGCAATGGTGTACGAGACGATATCGTAACGCCTGTACAAACAACCCCCAGCTTCATATATAGTTGTGATATCTCACAACAAAATCCGTTGATTCAAGAAGTCGACCAGAAAAGAGTGGTCGTTTTTTCCACAATGAACGAAGGAATAGTATGTTTAGATGCCATTAGTGGGGACAAACTGTGGAGTTTTCTTTTGTCCGCTGGAGAGTATGTGATCGCCGGTATGTCGTCTCTACAATACAAAGAAGACGTGTACATTGTTGCGGCCACCTCTCAAAAGAAAATCCTGTTGATAGCTGCTGAAAATGGCAAAACAGTCCGTACACTTTCCATGGATGCAGAGATTGTTTCTCCTCTGCACACTTTTGTTTGGGAAGAAATTGCCTATGTTGCTTTCTGTACATCCGAGAAAAAAGTAATTCAAGAATTGTTTTCAAGAAAAATCTTATGGGAAGACGACAACACTTCTTTACAGGCACGAAGCCCTTTGTCTCTGATGGCAAATCATTCATTTGTTGTTGTATTCCCTTTTCATAATGGTTCTATCGTAGGCATCCATCTCTCCACTGGAGAGAAGTGGCAGAAACAGGTGGACGGGAATATTCTCTTTAACATCACCTCTGTGTCTTGGGATGGCACCCCATATCTTGGCATTACCACGACCAAGAAAAAGCTTTTTTTTCTACATCCTTCCGATGGAAGAACATTGCTTTCCGAAGATATTCCTGGAGAACCAAAATCAAACGTGATGTTTCTTCCCCAATATGGACAGTATTTTGTGGTTGCAAAACGTTCTCCGCAAAACGATACAATTGTATTTGTTTCGGGTCAATTGGGCGAAAATAGAGCACAAAAAAAAATAGACATACCCGGCCAAGAAATCTTTGGATTTTGTGGGTATCGACAAGACAGCGTGAATAAATTTGTGTTTTTAAACGACCAACGAGAGTTTTTTACAATCTCATCAACCGATGCAAAATTGGCCAGTTCCTTTCCTCTTTCATTGTCCACCATTCGTAGTCCAATCCAAGAAGCTTCTTTGGGAACGTGTTTGGCTCTAACAGAAGGGATGGTATGGGCTGTGGTACCGGGGGAAGGCATGTTTCGATTTGGAAATCCATCTCCCAACATTGCAAATTCTGCATTATCCATGCAAACCTATCTTTCCAATGGATTCATAAATACCTCCTCCGCCTTCACAAGTGGAGAAAGCTGTTATAGGGAGGGAGATGCCATTCCATTGGACAATACCCTGTCCTTTTTACCGCATGATGTTCGTCTATATGAGGAAACAAGACCAATACCAATACCAGGGAGTTTTTGGGATCCCTATTTAAACCAATGGTTTCTTATGCTAACAGACCCAAAAGGAAATCTGCTGTGGTTTGACTCCAAAAGCAACCTTTGTTTTACGATTCCTCTTTCGATTGGATATTGTTATACACAACCCATTCTGGAAATCGACCAAAAAGGGATTTGGAAAATTTTTGTTGTATCTGAAAAAGAAGCTGTGTATTTAGAGTTTTCTCCCCAAAACCAAACATATACAATACTATGGGATGCGACGGATATGAAATCGACGGGGTCTTCACTTGTTTCTTTCACCTATCAACAGGAATCCTTTTTTATATTTGTTACCGATACAGGGTATCTAGTTGCGCTGAATAAACATGACGGCCGTTTGCGATACAAAAAGAAAGCCGACGCATTTACATTTTGTACCCATTATCTGGAACACAAGCCCGTTCTATTCTGCGGCAAAGATATCATTCATGCCCTTAATGGAGAGGTTCTTTCTTCCTTTGGTTCTTCTCGTTCCGATTCCACAACCATTTCACTAGACGGGTTGCTTTTGTGGTTGCAATCGTTTGAGGATGATATGATATGTAAGAACCCACAAAGTGGGGAACTTGTTTGGAAAGTTCGGAAACTGTGGTGTAAAAAATTCTGTTACCGATCGACAAGTCCGGCTGTTTTACAAAAAGGAAACATCGCCCTTTCCTATTGGTCAGATTACACTCGAGGGGTGTGCGTGGATATACACACTGGGTTGATCCGTTGGCGGCTAAGCCTGGTAGATGATTACCTTGTGGAGAAACCGATTGTGATAGCCACCAACGCTGCTTCTTATGTTGTGTATTCCACAGTGAAGGGGAAACTATATATACTGGATGCGCTTCGAGGGAATGTCATACATTCCATTCAACTTCCCAAAGAGGCCCCCTCCAATTCTTCGTATACAGGGATTTCTACAGCCGGCTACGTAAATGGAATGTTGCTGGTTTCTCGTGTTGGATATGGAGTGTATAAGATAGGGAATGAGAAAGCCACAAGTACCGATTATCCTTCCAAGCATTTTTTTGTAACTGCCCCGGCTTCGCGAAAAAAAGAGTTCCTTTGGAACCGGGCAGAGTTATATTGGGAAAACAAGATGTGTTTTTCCAACACGGTAAGAATTGCGGTTCCATAGAAACCATGCAGTTTTTTAAAAGAAGGATATTGAGCCTGGATTTCTTGACATTTAGAAAAAAAAAGGAAAAATTGTAGTAAATTTGTGAGCACGATCATTGTTTTAAAAGGTAGAAATCTTCCTTGAGTAAAGGAGAGAGCGCTATGAGAAAGTTATTGTCTATTTTGGTTATTGCTTTATTCCTTTGTGGAATGGTACCCTTAAACTCTCATAATATGGGCGTTACAAAGGTATCTGGTGCATCTATGAACAAGCCCGCAACAATGGCTTTTCTGGATATGTACCCAGCACATTCGAATGCGAGTGGAGTGCGATTAGGAACTGTTAATACTCCCTTTGCATACGAGCGAATTGCTGGAGAGGTAGATTCTCGAAGTTTCCAATGGGAACGTAAAGGAACAAATTATTGGGGTCGTTATTCTCCGGAAGATGAGGATAATACCTATCTCATGCCTTATACTCCCAAAGCCAAAGATTTATCTGGAAACCCTGAAAAAGTGGAAGAGTTTGGTCCTGCCAGCTCATTCCCTAAGTATTGGGCAGAATTCTATCTTACCATCCGCCCAGAGGGTGGCCTTTCTCAAGAAGAAGAGAAATGGTACATTGTGCTAGATGATGGTGGACAAGTCTGGTTTGATCCAGATGGTTCTTTTAACGATCCACGATATCAAGCAAAAGCAGATCCTCAAAGCTCACGATATGTACCTGGCTCCAATGCTTCCAATCCCATGGCTCGCATCGACCCTGTTCGATCGAACAACTCCCAAGGCCCCTATGTTATTGACCCAACTCACCCCGATTACCGCCCCCGCATCTTTTTCTGGGATCGTGACATGGCTCTGAAACCAGGAACAAACCG
>JAQVSG010000027.1:13460-17530 GCA_028700655.1 Caldisericia bacterium | reverse complement strand
TGGATAAGGCATCAATCCATACATATCCATCGTCGATCAATCCACACTGAAACGATAGTTTTATTGCTTCCCTTGGACTTCTCGCAATGGTCCCTTGCGCTTCAAGGTAATCCTTCATTAGTTTCCAAGAAAGCTCAAATGTCGTTTCAAAAAACTGAACAATCCCGGCCCTTTCTAGTTCTGTTTCAATTGGTTTCTGGATGTATTGATCCAGTAAGGTATAGGATTTATGGAAATTCTCAAAACGTTGTCGCCATCGTAGTTCTTTTTTTTCACTCATAGAATCATTCCTTTGGGTATTTATCAAAGCTGTTGTTAAAGACTATAGGTGCAATTGAAACAATCTTTTGAAAAGGATTAATCAGAACCTTTGTGATGTATTTTTGGGATGCACGAACAAAAAGCATAGCTTCGCCATTCCGATTGGAATCTATTTTTGTAAACCTTGCCCCAATCAGAAGGAATACGCTGCTATGTCTATCCATTAATGCCTTTGAAGGGGCCGAAACACCCAACAAGCCAATATGGATATTGTCTACCGCTATTTTATTACAAATGCTGGGTGATTACAATACAGATATTCATCTCTCCTCATGGGTTTTCTTACCATTATTAGAATGACAAAGAGATCTCATTCTTGGTTCAATTTGTTTTGTATATACGCTAACACAACCTCATAGAACTCTGGCAAACGCTGCCTTTGATTGATAGGAATGAAGGGTAATTCGACGGTTTGCTTTCTGCTCACTTAGCATCACCATTGTAAGCCCCCTATCCATCGATTCACCCGATCATCTTGCAGCATTGTGCAGATGCGGAGGAATTCTTTTTTATTGACATTGCTCAAATTGCATTCATCCAGGTCAAGTGATCGCCAACCTCTTGAAACCAAATACAATTGGTCAAAAAGTGACTTCTCGGGTGTTGCCATCAGAAATTCTTTTTCTTTGGCATATAGCCCATAGATGGCGTTGGATACGTGACTATACGAATATACGATATCGTCTACGCTCTTTGTGACTGTCTTTTTTAGGGTGACGCTAGTGATTTCAAAAGGAAACTGGGGTAGTATGCCCCAGTAACTGAGAGCAGTTTCTAAAGAGATATAGGAGGGTTCATAAAGGAAGTTTGCTATTTGAAAACTACTGACCTTTTTTTGCAGGATACGATATTTGTCTTTTTCCAATCTCTGGAGGATGCCATCGACTTGAAATCGCTGTAATATAGAGAAAAAGGATCTTCGATTGCGAATCTCCAACAGTTCCATTAAGGTTCTGGAATGAACCAGTGGCAAATCAAACTCAAATATTTTTCTGGCTAGAAGTGACAAATTGTATGATTCCATATTGTGCATAGTATATACACTTTAAAGAATCTTGTCAATGAAAATGTGGAGTGTAAAACCCAGAAAGAGGAAAAAAACTTTCCTTATTAGAGGGAAAGATATGGACTAAAGTTTCCCTTTGAAAAGGAAACTCGTCTCATTCATTAAATCCTTTGATTAGTGGTTCCTTAAAAGCTCCAGTGCTCGTTTGTATAATGGGTCATATTCACAACCACAGCTTCCGCATTCTTTATCCGCCTTTTGCAAAGCTGGTATCAGTCTACGTTGGGCAATCTGCTGTGCTTCTCGTAATTCTGTTGCATCTAACCATGCCTTTGATGGTGCATCAATCAGATCCCAACCAGAATCCGAAAACTTCTTTAAAATCTCTTTCAACTCAACGTTTTTATCACACATTTTTCTCTCCTATAAAAAAGTTTTGCATATTTGGACAACATCGTATATTTCAGTCACAGTGCTATGTTTTTTATTGAATTCGTTCAAGTTTCCATCAGTTTTTGGGTGTATTTGCATCTAATATCGATTGGATAATACTTCCAATATTAGATCCAAGTCTTCCTATCATATTGTATATATCCTGCTCGACACTCAGTTCTTGTTGAATTGCAACCATTAGGCTTTTTCTGAAATCCTTAAAATAAACATTTCTTTTTGAATTAAAATGTAGCAAATCAGAACACATCTTACTTGCTTCTGTGTGTTTAGCTGACACTTTACTATTCAATAACAATTTGGAATGGTTTGGCAAGATATAATCTTGTAATGAATTTTCTTTGTGTAACATTAGCCACAGCTCGAAGGAAGGATTTGTAACTGCTGAAAGAATTTTTTCTTCTTTAATCTTATTCACCAAATTGATATACTTCTTCGGATCCATACGAAAAGAATCAAGATCAAAAACCAGTATAATACGATCAAGGTTTGGATCAAATTCTTCGATGCCAATAGCTTTTTTTTTCCTACGCCATTCTATGGCAAGATCTAACAGTTTTTTTGGATTGCTGATATCTTTATGCTCGCCTTCCTTTATTAATGGAGTCAACTCGGTGTCATCTTTTATCCCAATAATAGTTCTATTCTGAACTAACTGCTTTAAGTATTTAACCTCGGTAACACGACCTTCGCATAAAAAAAAGTACTTCCTTCGGAAAGGAATAGGGTTTATTTCCTCAGTGAGAGGACGAAATTCACGAAGTGGAACCATTTTCGGATTCACTTTCTTGAAGATCTTTGAAAGAAGGGATGGCACCATATCTGCCTTTTAGATACGCATTGCTGAGTCGTTTATCATATCGTTCATCAAAGTCTTTCAAGGAGTATAGGTGGGTCTCTCCATGGTTATTTTTTTCTACAAACCAAATTTCGTCGCGGCGGAAAATGGTTTGATCCAATAGAAGCGACTCATGAGAGGTAAAAATAAGCTGAGTTTTCAGATCTTTATTTCTCTCAAAGAAGAGGGTTAAGTATTTCTTTACTAAATTCGGGTGAAGGCTTCTTTCTATTTCGTCAATAACAAATACTTTTTCTGGGGTATCGAGAAAAAGGATAAACAGAAGATCAAACAATCGTTTTGTTCCGTCTGATTCTTCAAGCAATGTAAAAGTATACTCTGAATTTTCATGACGAAAACAAAAAGAGGAGATTGTAGGTTCTTTATTCTCACCATATATGATTTGGTATAGTCCAATATTTTGAAATCTTACAACAACGGGTTCTCCTTTACTTTTTTCACGAATATCCAGAAGGATATCGTTGACAATTTCACTGGAGTCAAGAGTATTTGGTAGATGAAAAGACAACTCTTCAATTAATTTTTCTTTCGTTACTTCCATCAACTTGATCTCAGCAATTCCAGTATCAAAATCCTGAAGTGCTTTTTCAATCTTTTCTTTATTTGTAAATAGAATATATGGCGTTTGGTATAATTCTGTGTATGGGTTGATAATGCTAAGACTGCTATTAAACCAACCAAAGATAGCAATAAAAATTTGCAGGGAAGAATTCTGGGGAAAACTTTTTCTACGGTTAATCTCACGTAGGAATAGTACGGAAGTGTCTTTGGCAAAATCTTCCTTATACACTTCTAATCGTTTCATGTCTTGCTGTTGAAAATAGTTTTCATTTATATTGCAGATTCCCAAAGTTGTATCTCTCTCAAAAAGGGGTAGTTGTGATTCTTTATCAAGTAAGTAAAGGTATTCCGTTTGAAATTGACCACTTTTTAAAAGGATTGTAAACCCATACGCATACACCTTATCTTGAATAGAAAACTCAAAATCAAAACGAGTTGCTCTTTCTTCGTTTTGTTTTTTTGTTTTACAAAAAAAAGAGCGGTACATGTTCTTATTTGGAAATCCTTTTGTAATAAGATGTTTCGCAAAATACATTGCTTCAATTAGGTTTGATTTTCCTGAAGCATTGGCACCAAAAATGGCAGATGCTTTGAGTACTTTCAAATTGTCTTTTAAAGTAATCAGGTGGTTTGTATGTTTTTTTAGTTTTGTATAAGCAATCATTGAGAATTTTTTGTTATTACATATCGATTTGAAGTTTTCTATATTTACGCGTAATAGCATTTTATAACTCTCCATACAGTATTATCTAGAAATAGTATACCATACAGTATTTCTTTTTAAAGAGATTTTTTCTCTTTTAGCATGGAATATAACAAATTTAGAAAAAGGAGGGAGTTTTTTAAAATGAAGAAAAAGAAGGAATTATAAAG
>JAQVSG010000027.1:0-13360 GCA_028700655.1 Caldisericia bacterium | reverse complement strand
GCATCTAGTAAGTTGCGCGTGCCTTCCACGTTGTTTGCATAGGCTTCGGTAGGATTGAGCTCCATAAGGGGAACATGCTTGTACGCAGCAGCATGGAAAACGATGTCGGGAGTATAGGTACGGAACACTTCTAGCACTCGCTCTGTTCTTCGCATATCCGCAATAACCGGAACGCATTTTGTAAATCCTTCTTCGTTACGAAGCTCTTGGTCGATGTAGAAAAGGTTGTTTTCACAGTTTTCAAACAATACAAGAAGTTGGGGATCAAACCGAGAAATTTGCCTTGCCAATTCCGAGCCGATTGACCCTCCTGCTCCGGTTAATAAAACGGTTTTCCCTTTGATGATGCTTTGAATTTTGGACAAGTCAGTTTGGATGGGTTTGCGTGGCAGAAGGTCTTCAATACTGATTGTACGAAGGGCTGCTAAATTCAAATCTTTGTTCAACAATTCGTATATGCCTGGTACCGTAATAATGTCTACTTTCGTTCCTGCCAATTGAATAATCATTTCCCGGCGGCGGTTGTTGGAAATGGAGGGAATGGCAAAAATAATGGTTTGAATATCGTATTGTTGAATGATCGAAATCAATGCATCCGAATTCCCTAAAACAGGAACGCCGCTGATCACCGATCTTTTTTTGGAAGGATCATCGTCAATAAACCCAATGACATTGTATTGGTTTTGTGCATAATCTTGGATTTCGCGAAGGATTTTATGCCCTGCTTGCCCGGCACCAATAAGAATGGTTCGCTTTTTGTCGCACGATAAAACCCTTATTCCTTTGCATTGATGTGCTCGTTTGAAAGGAAAATGAAGGACGCGCTTGACAAATCGTGGAATGGATAGGGCAAAAATAAAGATACAAAACATAAACACGGTAAAGGCAAACAAAAGATATTCACTGGCCTGAGGCAAGGTGAGGAGCTGTAAAACCAAGAAAAGGAGGGAAAAAGTGCCCACGCTGACAATGAGTTTTGCATATTCGACAATACTAAAAAACCGCCACAGATTACGGGAGGTTTTGAAAACAAACATCGCAAAAATGATATAGAGGAGATTGAGAGGAATCCAATACCGAACGTAAGGAGTTTTGACAAGATAGTCCATGGGACCCCAATAGACCAATATAACAAACACAGCATTGATGATGATTAAATCAATGCATGTAACCACAATCATCCGCACGATAGAAGACGATACTCTCACTATTACTCCCATTTTGCATTGTTCCATCTGTAATTAAACAGATCCGTTGCTATATAAAAAGGTTCTTCTTAATTCCCTGTTTCCTCATCTTCATTGCTCCAGCCAATTTGGGTTACTTTGAGCGCTTCGCTGTCTAAACGCTGGAGCAAATTCTGATAGGTTTGCAAATAACTGGATAGTTCACTGGAGAACTTTCGGTATAGGTTGCTAATTTGTTGTAATTTTTCTTCCGCTTTTTGTACAATTTGTTGGCTTCTTACGTTGGCTTGCATCATGGTCAAGTCGGCTTGGCGTTCAGCGGATTGTTTGATATCATCGGCTGTTTTTTGTGCCAATGTTAGAGCCTTTTGCAATTGTTCTCCGGTGGATGTATATTGGTGCAGTTCTTTTTCAAGATGCTGCTTTTCTTCTTTTAAGGCAATTACTTTCTGATATAAATCTTCGTAATCATGACGAAGTTCATGTAAAAATTCATCGACTTCTTTTTTGCTGTACCCACTGACAGCCGTTTTAAAGCTACGATTGGTGATTTCTAATGGACTTCGCATGGTTTGCTTCCTTTCCTAAAACAGGTGGCAAGCAATAAAATGATCGGGTTCGATTTCTTTGGTAGGAGGGGATACTTCTTTGCAAATATCCATTACCTTGGGGCATCGAGTGCGGAAACGACAACCACTGGGGGGATTGATAGGGGAAGGTATATCTCCCATAATGATCGCCTTGTTACGATCAATGGTGGGATCGGGTACGGGAACCGCGTTTAAAAGTGCTTGCGTATAGGGATGAGAGGGTTTGTTGAACAATACATCATTGGGGGCTGATTCAACCAATCGGCCAAGGTACATAACCCCAATGGTGTCGGACATATGTCTGACAACGGCAAGGTCGTGGGCAATGAAAAGATAGGTTAGGTTAAATTTCCCTTGAAGGTCTTGTAACAGGTTGATGATTTGGGATTGGATGGATACATCAAGGGCTGAAACGGCTTCGTCGCAGACGATAAACTTCGGATTGAGAACAAGTGCACGTGCAATCCCAATACGTTGCCGTTGTCCCCCAGAAAATTCGTGGGAATATCGTTTTAAGTATTCGGCCCGGAGCCCGACAATTTCCATAATATTAACAACGCGTTCCAACCGTTCTTTTCTGGATTTAACACCATGTACAACCAACGGTTCCTCAATGATGTCGCCTACAGGTATACGGGGATTCAACGAGCCGCTAGGGTCTTGGAATACAATCTGCATTTCGGATCGGAGCGCTCGCAGGTTAGCTCCTCGAGCATGGGTAATATTGTCCATCGCTTGAGTTTTGAAGTTGCGTAAAAAGATATCGCCAGATGTGGCATCATAAAGACGAATAAGAGTTTTGGCAGCAGTGGTTTTCCCAGAACCCGATTCTCCGACCAAGGCGTGAGTTTCTCCTTGACGGATTTGGAAAGTAATTTCGTCCACAGCTTTTACATCGGCTATTTTTCGGCCCAGTAGTCCTCCATGGATGGGGAAATATTTGCGAAGCTTATGGCAGGCGACAAGAGCATCCGGTTTATACGTAGGGAGAGCTTCGTTTACGTCTTCTTCTGTAATGATGGGAATATTGCGGGAAGCGTTTTCCGATTGTATATTTTTTTTACTCATGATTCAATTCACTCCTTAATCTTGTACTGGAAACCAGCAACGGCAATAATGGCTATCACTACCGGGTAGTAAAACGTAAGGGGGTTCTTCGTCAACGCATTTTCGTTGTGCGTATTTACAACGTGGGTGAAATTTGCACCCCGACGGGGCATTGTATGGATTGGGAACCACGCCTGGTATGGCTGGTAGGGCTTCTGCAGTTTTGGGTTTGTCTACGCGAGGGATGGAGTTTAACAAACCATGGGTATAAGGATGTTTTGGATTTCCGTACAAATCTCTGACTTCGGCGTATTCTACCAAGCGTCCATAGTACATGACCGCAATAAAGTCTGCCATTTCAGCCACAACGGCTAGGTTGTGGGTGATGAGAATAATGGAGGTATTTGTTTTCTTTTTGATATCACGCATTAATTGCAGAACCTGTGCCTGAATGGTTACATCCAATGCAGTGGTAGGCTCATCTGCAATGAGAAGTTTGGGGTCGCAGGCTAGTCCCATAGCAATCATGACCCGTTGGCGCATCCCCCCCGACATCTGGTGAGGATAATTGTCAACACGCCTTGCAGGATCAGGAATTCCAACATCTTGGAAAAGAGAGATTGTTTTTTCTTTGGCTTCGTGTTCTGTCATACCTTTGTGGATCATTAATACTTCCATAATTTGATTCCCAACGGTAAAAACAGGGTTTAACGAGGTCATGGGTTCTTGAAATATCATGGATATATCGTTACCACGGATTCTTCGCATTTGATCCGGGGTTTTTTTCAAAAGATCGTCGCCTTGAAATAAAATTTCGCCTTGGTGGATTTCGCCAGGAGGGCAGGCAAGGAGTTGCATGATGGAAAGAGAAGTAACCGATTTTCCACAACCAGATTCTCCAACCAAGCCAAGAGTAACGCCCTTGTCAACGGAAAAACTAACGCCCTCCACGGATTTCGTTAGCCCATCCATGGTATGAAAATATGTATGTAGGTTCTTAACTTCCAATAAAGCCATACAATAGCCTCACTTTCAAACTACTCATTCAAATCAACAAACGTTGTATTTTTTTCACAGTATCATTTTAGGTTGTTTTATGTTCATATCAAATGAAAAGTTTACAAATTTGCAAAAAAGAAGCAAATTAGTCCTTTTCCGCTAATCGCACCATTTGTAACGAAACATCCACTTTTCGTTCTTTGTTGAGAAAACTAAGAATAATGCGTGCCCTGCCTTTTCTTTGATTGATGGAGTGAACAATCCCCTTCACTGCTTTTAGAGGTCCTTCGATGATTTCGATGCGGTCTCCCATATCGATAGCCTTAGAAGGTCGAATAATTTCTCCATTTTCCAGAAGCTTCAGTAGAATAGATATTTCAGAGGGATGGATTCTGCTAGGTTCGCCTGTTTGGTCGCATAAAACGCGCATAACATGATGAATGCGCCGTATCGCATAACAATCGTTGTAGTTCATACAGCCTTTCACTAAGATATAACCGGGGAAAATAGGTTTCAGTATTTCTTTCCAAAGGCCTTCCTGGCGCTGCCGTAGCTGCCTTTTTGGGATCATGAATGTAAGATGGGGACAGAGTTTTTCTAGATGATAGGCTCGGATTTTATCTTCATAGCCTGTTTGCACAAAAACGCTATACCAAGGAACCGTTGGGAGCATAGTACTCAATACTAGATCTTCGCTTCGGGTATTCGATTCCAGACTATATGATTGTGAATCCATACAACCTCCTACACAACATCATTGGTTATTTCCAATACAAAAACCTAGCCACAAAACAATACTCTCCTTGCATGTTTACAATATGTACTCACAAACGTTAACCAATTCTATCGAAGATAGACAATCGTTGTTTTTTCTCCTGGAATACTGCTCTTTGTGTGGGGATGCTTTTTTACAAATTCTTGGACGGCTTCGCGCAATGCTCCCGTTCCTGAACCATGTACAATGTATACTTGGGGAAGTTTGGCCATATAGGCTTTGTCCAAAAATTGATCCAACAAAGGCAATGCTTCCTCGATGTGGAATCCGTGAACATCGCATCGTTCGGAGGTATCCGAGGTAGGGATATCCACCGATTGTATGTCCACTTCCACTTCGGGAGAGAACTCTTCTTCCTTGGTAATAAGCTGGATATCGGAATAGGACAAGGTTTGTCTCCATTGTCCATATTGCACTTCTACTTTTTTCTTTTGAGGAATCTTTTTGATAACCAGTGCTTCTTTTTGGATCGAAGGTATAAAAACAAAGTCCCCAATATTAATATCTCTTGCCCTTTCCACGGGCTGCGTGGTGTATTCGTCGGATTCGAGAAGGGTTTCTTCCTGGGATTCATCGGTGGTAGTGGAAGAAAATTCAGTGTCTGGTTTGGTATTGGATACTTTTCCCTGAAGAGCGTTCATTACTTGCATCAGATCTTCTGCTTCTCGGCTATGTTTTTGCTGCCTGGACAACTGGGACAAAACTTCTTTGGCCTTTTCCATGTAGTCTTGCATTTGGTTTTGGAATCGCATACGATCTTTTTCATACTTGCCTTTGTAACTGGTTTCAATTTTACCAATTTCCGATTCATAATATTCTTTTTGTTGTTCAATAGTTTTTTGTAATTCCTTCGTCTGGTTTAGTGTATCATCAATTTCTTCTTTTTTTCGGTGCATATTGTTCATGAGTTTTCTTGTATATACTGCTTTGGTATCGAGATATTTATTGGCAATTTCTAACAAGTCTTTCTCGATGCCCAAGCGCTTGGCAATTTCGAAAGCTTGGCTAGCGCCGGGGCTTCCAATATATAGTTTGTAGGTGGGAGCCAAGGAGGCAATATCAAAACCTACACTTGCATTCATTGCCTCTTCATATTCGTAAGCAAAGGATTTAATGAGAGGTAAGTGCGTGGATACCATCATGGGAATCTTTTCTCGATGCAAAGATTCGAGCAGGGCCATCCCTAAGGCTGCTCCTTCTTCAGGATCGGTACCAGAACCCAGTTCATCAATAAGGAGGAGTGTGGTTGGATTGGCTTTTTTAACAATATCAATCAAGCGAGTAAGGTGTGCAGAGAAAGAACTCAGGCTTTGTTGAATACTTTGTTCTTCTCCAATGTCTGCAAGAACATCTGTAAACCATCCCACAATGGACTCGGAAGAAGCGGGAATGAGAAGTCCGCAATAGGTAAGGGCGACAAACAAACCGGCTGTCTTGAGAGTAACTGTTTTACCGCCTGTATTGGGCCCCGTAATAATCATGCTTCGATAGTCTTTTCCTAAATGAAACGAGATGGGTACAACATCGGACACTTCTAGTAAGGGGTGGCGAGCATCGTGGAGATCTAGCAAAGGACTCTTGCTGGTGCGAGGTAGCACGCCATTCCATTGTCGGCTCAGTTTTGCTTTGGCAAAAATAAAGTCCAATTTGTGGATCTGGCGAATTCCTTTTTGAACACTGGACGCTTTTTCTCCAATGCGCTGTGTAAGGTGAGAGAGAATTTTTTCAATTTCTTTTTGCTCCAGTTGCTGATACATGTAATAGTCATTGTTCAAACCGACTACATCCATGTGTTCTACATACAAAGACTCCCCTGAATCAGACTGGCCCATAACTCGACAGGGAAATTGGTTGCGGTATTGCGTTTTTAAAAGAATAACATAGCGGTCGTTCATTTTTGTAATAATGTTTTCCTGAAACATTTTCCCATAGGTGGGGGAGTTTAATAGTCTTTCGTATGTATTTTCGATTTTGTGAAGGGTGGATGCAATTTGCTTTCGTATTTTTGTCAGTTCAATACTGGCGTCACTTTTAACAGAGCCATCGTTTTCAAGAACTCTTTCTACGTCTTGAATGGTTTCACGGCAATTGGGGATATATTGAGACATTGAAGTAAGCCGGGGGAAAATCTCTTCTTTGCCAGAAAACAGGCTAACAATGTCTTCAAATGTACGCAAATAACTGGTTACCTGGAGAAGTTCTTTGCCTGTGAGAACCGAGGCTATAGAGGCTTTGGAAACAAGACCGATAATGTCTTCTGTTTCACGAACAGGGATATCTCCTTGGGCTTGTAAAAACTGTAGGGCTTCGTGCGTTTCTTTTAATACCTCTTGGATATCCTCATATGTAGCCCATGGATGCATTTCTTCACAATGTTTTTTGGACGCTTTGCAACGTGTAAAAGAAGAGAGTCGCGACCGTATTTCTTCAAAATCAAGTGCCTCTAAACTTCTCAGATCCATACTTACCTCCACCAAAACAAGGGGCTAGAGTTTAACGTTGGTTCACAATTATTCTCGTATTTCTATATTGTAAACATTATGCAAACTTTGAACAATGTCATCCATGATTTCTTGTATTTCTTCGCTTGTTTTATTCTGCCCAAAATTAAACATCATACGGATCGCAATGCTTTTTTTGGTAGTATCAATGTTTTTTCCCTGGTACAAGTCAAAAATGATGGTTTTTTTAATGCAGTACCCTGCTGTTTCTTGAATGGTTTTCACCAATTGACCCGCTGGAATGTCACGATCTACTAGAAAGGCAATATCTCGGAGAACATCTTGAGCGGCAGAAATGGGACGGTAATGCCCATGTCGAACAAGATATTTCATGATCGGATTGAGTTGCATACAGGAAAAGAAAACAGGCTGATGAATCCCAAAATACTGTAAAAGTTTCGGGTGAACAGCTCCATAGGTCCCTATTGTAGAATCTTCTACAATCACATCCAGCGCTTGGCAAGGATCAAACACATTGTGATTTTCGGAAGGTTTGGTTGTGAAAGGAATGTGGTATCGCATTAATACAGAGTTTTCTTTGATTCCTTTGGCAAAATAAAAATCCATTGTGCGAGGTTCATGGCACCACGTCTGACACTGTGTGTCCCCTGTAATGAGCCAGTCAAGATATAGGTTTTCCCCTTGCAAATAGTGATTTCCAATTTCATAGAGACGTAAATTGGTGTTTTTCTTAGAAATATTCTTTTTTGCAATATCTAGAAGGGCTAAAATCCGGTTGGGTGTTAAATACGATTGGTCTTTTCGAAGTGGATTCTCAACTTGCACCAAGCCAGGAGTATCGGAAGGATACAGAAGAGCTACTTCTTCATCCTTTGCAAAAGAATCTGTCATGGCTTCAAAAAAGCCCAATGCACCCATTTGCTGGCGAATGAGGCGGTTCATTTTGATCCATGGCTTTTCTGGTTTGTACTCCACTTGATACATGGGTTTAGAAGGCTGGATATTGTGGTATCCGGTAAAACGTAATAGCTCTTCGATAATATCCACGCTTTCGTGCAAATCGACGCGGAACGAAGGAGGATGAATGCGCAAACCATCTCGCAATGTATTTTCAAAAGGTATTTCTAGTTTTTTAAGAATACTGGATGCTTGAAATTTGGAGATATCGATGCCTGTAACATCGGAGAATTCTTGTAAGGACAAATCGATATCAGGCGGGGGTTGAATGGTTGTACGGTGGGTAAAAAACTCGCCTGCGATGGTGCCTCCGCACACGGATGACATAAGGTTTACCGTGATCTTCATGACATCTTCTAGTTGCCCGTAATCAACCCCTCGGGCATATCGAGAAGAGGCATCTGAAACCAGGTGAAGCCGTGCCGATGTACGGCTAATTGTTTTGGGCTGGAAATAGGCACATTCAAGAAAGATATTCTTTGTGCTATCCATAATCTCTGAATCACTGGATCCCATAACACCAGCAATCGCAATGGGTCGCACTTCGTCAGCAATAACCAAATCATTTTCTGTAAGTGTATAGGTTTTCCCATCCAATGCGTCAAAGGATTCGGGTGCTAAAGGGGTTCGAACTTCAATATGATGCCCCATTAAACGATCTAAATCAAACGTGTGTAAGGGTTGTTGGTAATAAAACATAATAATATTGGCACAATCCACTACATTGTTCACAGGTCGTACTCGAAAAGCCATAAGTCGGCGACGAATTTCAAAGGGACTGGCGTCTATTTTAACATCGCCCAGAAGAGCTCCCAGATATATTGGACATCGCTCAGAATCGAGCACTTTCAGACCTTTAAAAGAGATATTGCGAACACTTCGTTTAATTTGTACCTCTTTGAAAGGAGGATAAATATGATGAATACTGCGCCTGTCGGTAGCAGGGAAATGAATGTCAAAAGCAGCCGTAACTTCCCGTAGAAGGCCTTCCATGGAATAACAGTCAGGACGATTGTAGGGAATTTTTAGGTCGAAGGTGGGGAACGATAGCCAAAAAAGATCGAAAAAGTTTTTCCCTATGGGTGTATCGGGTGGCAGCTCCATGGGTCCTAGTCGTTCTTGGTTGGAAACCACAGTATTGTCCAAGCTTACTTCCACATATGAAAGAAGCATTCCTTCGCTTTGTACATTTTGGAAATCTTTACTGGTAAGGGTAATGCCCCCTATAGTTGTACCCGGTGGTGCCCAAAGGTACACACCACCAACGCGCAATTCTTTCCAACTGGTGACAATTTGATGTGTTTGTACACCGTCGGATATGGTTGCATGTAACAAGTGTTCGGTAGAGGGTATATCGGTTTTTTCGATCACCTTCACAGTAAACACTGTATTGTTTTCAGGAAGGAATATGTTTTCAACTTCAAATCCAATTTCAGGAAATTTTTTGGTGAGTTCTTCCACCGAGGGGCACTCTTTTTTTAGAATATCTTGTAAGTAGCCATAGGAAATAATCATTAGAACTGCTCCAGAAAATCAATATTGTTGTCGTAGAAAAGACGAATATCGTCAATTTGATATTTCATCATGGCAATGCGTTCAATGCCCCATCCAAAAGCAAATCCTCGATATATAGAGGGGTCAATGTTTACATTTCGAAGAACTTGTGGATGTACCATGCCCGATCCACCCAGCTCAATTTCGCCGGCTTTTCCGCAGACATTGCATCCTTTTCCTCCGCAGAACGGACACGAGATAAACGTTTCTGCCCCTGGTTCTACAAAAGGAAAATACGAGGGCAGAAAGCGAACTTCCACCCGGGTGCCAAAAACTCCTGTCATCATCTCGGTAAGGATTCCACTTAAATCGCAAAAATTGACATTTTTATCGATCACCAATCCTTCAATTTGATGAAACACAGGATAGTGAGTAGCATCGCTGGCATCTCGGCGGTAACAACGACCCATCGAAACGATGCGCAAGGGCAACGTGCCATTCTCCATGGCGCGAATTTGAACAGCGGATGTTTGGGTACGTAAAATGTGTTCTGGATCTACGTAAAAGGTATCTTGAGGATTCCGAGAGGGATGCCACTGGTGAATATTGAGTGCATCAAAATTGTGAAAGGTATCTTCTATTTCGTATCCGCTTACGACATCGAAATTCATGCTTCGGAAAATATCCAGCAAATCGTCAATGATTTGTGAAATAGGGTGTTGATGACCCATTACAAAAGGTACACCTGGAAGAGTAAGGTCGCAGTAGGGTTTTTCTGTAGTAGCATCCAATGAAAAATTCTCAAGTTGATCGGACACCGATTGAATTTTTTGTTCCATATATGTTTTTAATTCGTTAATATGCGATCCAAATTCGCCCCTTTTTTCAGGAGGTATTTCTTGGATATGTCCAAACAAACTCCGGATTTCTCCTTTTCTGCCCAGGTATTTGATGCGTAGTTTTTCTATATCCTCAGCAGTGGTAGCCTTCTGGATCCGCTTTTCAAATTTCGCTTTGCATTCTTCAATGATCTTCGGTTTACCTTCTTCACTCACGCTGTACAATTCCTTTCGTAAAGCTCTGTCATGGTTACATCGGGTGGGGGTCGTGTGTACTTATTTGCACGTTGAACAGCTTCCTCCACTACAACTACTACAGGTGCCTTTTGACTCCGTGGATGCAGTATCACAGGAACAGGACTGATCTGGATGCTTTATAAATCCCAAATGAGAAATCAGTTTTTTAATCCGACTAGACTGACATTTTGGACATTTCACTTTGGCAATTTCATCGTAGGTGGAAAAAACTTCAAATGCTTCTCCACAATCTTCACATTTAAACTCATATATTGGCATATTCTAACCTCTTTGAATACTTTCTTTGTTATTGTTTCTTGCCTATTATAGCACATAGTAAAGGATTGCCCAAGTTTCTTTTGCAAGGATATTGGTTGCCACAAAACTAGTTACATATTCGCTTGCAGAATCATTCTTTATTGGTATACAAGATAAGAAAGCTTTGCAATGTAAAAACTTTTTGTTGAGTCTCTTTTTTCCATTTCTGACGTCGTATACAGGGAGTGTTTTGCGCTCCTCCAAGTGTTTGAGAAATAGTAGTAGCACAAGGTGATTATTATGAAATGGCTCCCCCTATTATCGATTCTTCTGTTTGGAGCTTCTGCTTGGTACTATCTTTTATTTTGTTTTACATGGAAACGCAGAAAAGAACCCAGCGCGTTCTTTTTCTCTCTTCTATTGCTTTCCGTTATTGCATGGATGGTTCCCCAAGGTCTCGAATATTTAATGCCTTCTGTATCGTTAAAAATTTGGTGCTCTAAAATATCTTATATAGGAGCCCTAACCGTTTCTGTTTTCCTGTTTGAAACGATCTATTCCTACATTGCCAATATTCAAAAATGGGATCGTGTTCTTTTTTTCTCTCTTCTAATGATCCCCACCATATTGTTCTTTTTTGTTCTCACCAATGGTACTTTTCACAACCTTTTATGGACCAGCATCACGCCTATCCCCGGTACCCATGGGCAGCTTCTAGACTATCAACACGGTGTAGTGTTCATCATTACAGCTGCCTATTCCTATCTTCTTGTCCTGGCTACCATTTTGATGCTTTTGTACTATTCTCTTCGAACGGATTCCCTATTCCGACGGCGCTATTATGCCTTAATTATTGGTTCTATAACACCATGGTTGGGCAATGTTCTCTATATAGGAAAACTTTTACCCCTCAAAGGCATTGACTTTTCGGTTGTTGGGTTCATGGTGTCTACCATTGTGCTCTACTTCGTCATTTATAAATGGCACTTTTTAGATCTGAAACCTATCGCCTACGACGTTCTTATGAAAAGTGAAAAACGGGGGGCGATTGTTCTGGACAATCAAGAACGTGTTATTTTAGCAAACTCTACTGTGGAGAATTGTTTTCATTTGCCAAAAAACATCATTGGGAAAAGTCTTCCGGTTGTCTTCGAAGAGTACCCTTCTTTTGTTGAGGCCGTTCGTTCTTCTCAAAATATGGAGATCTATACGCTGACGAAACCTATTTCTTCACCCTCCGAATTTACAGAGTTGTCTTGCGAAATTCAAAAAACCCCCATTTTTGTTCGAGATACTCAGGTGGGAATGCTTCTTCAAATTCACGATATTACACATCGAATTGAAAATCAGCGGTATCTTGAATTGCAAAACAAAATGCAAGAAGCCCTTCTCTCGATAAGTCATACACTGCTTTCCCAAGACCAACACTGGAATGGCCTTATTCAAACAATGAATATAGTAGGAAGCACACTGAAGGCAGACTTTATTAGAATTGTCCGTTACAAACCAAAACATACAGCTCCATGGTCTATTTTTGCCTCCTATACAGCAAAAAATATCCCCACGGAAGAAACGAATTCTTCGTCCCTACCCGACACCCCCCTCCTAGAACAACTGGATGCTTCCCACCATTCCCAAGCATTCGACACACTGGAACAATGTCATCCCTACGTAGTACCTTCGTTGACTCCTTCTACTGAAAAATACAACAACGAGACTCTCTCTATTCTCGCTCAAAAAAAGGTAACCTTGGTTCCCATTCTTCAAAAACAAAAGGGGTTGGGCTCAAAGTCCCCACAAACATCTACAATGTATAGCTCTCTATGGGGATACATGGAAATTGTGCAAGCCTATCAAACCCCCAATTTCTCCCCTGATATTGCCCGTACAGAAATGCAAATGATGGAAATGGTAGCCTCTTTATATACCGAGTACATGATACGAAAAGTCATCCAAAACAATTTACAAGAAAGCAAAGATCGCTTTGAACAAGTCATGAACCAAGCCCGAGAAATAATATGGGAAACGGATGATCAAATGAATCTAACCTACCTAAGCAATAGCTTTCACAAATTGTTTTCGATTCCCGATACCATCTCTAACAATCATTGGTTCTCAAAACGTTTTTTTGTATCGCGGTTTTTCCAACTTGCACATAGCTCCGATGAAAACGCATTGGAAACCATTCCTCTTCAAATTGAAGACCGCTTTAAAAAACAACTGCAGAAGTTTCGTGACCATTTTAAAAAGCGAAAACCTTTGCAAGATTTTTTGATTCAGATTTTAGACTTTAAGGGGAATACTTTGTATTTGCTGGTAAATGCGATTCCTGTTTTTGACAAAGACCATAAATTCAGAGGGTATCGAGGATCGGGATTTGATGTTACCCTTATGAAAGAATTAGAAATTATGAAGGATTCCTTCATCAACACAGTTTCGCACGAATTCCGCACACCCTTGTTTTCCATTCGAGAAAGTGTCAACATGGTTCACAAAGAAGCATTGGGTTCTTTGC
>JAQVSG010000100.1 GCA_028700655.1 Caldisericia bacterium | reverse complement strand
CACAACAAATACATCTCCTTTTCCATTGTAACTCTGATCATATCCTGGTGCTGATTCTCCGTTCAAGGTTTTCGTCATAGAAAAGTCAGAACCTCCTGTTTCGCCAGTGATGTATACACAATTCTGAGAATCTATTGCTATGTCAAAACCTATATCACTAGAACCTCCTACATAGGTTGCATACATGAATTCTGTTCCTTGTGGATTTAATTTGATTACAAATGGCTTGGCGCTATTTTGATCAGGAAAGCTTTGATTATATCCAGGAATAGTTTCTTCATTGACGCTTTCGGTAACAGGGAAGTCGGAACTTCTAGTATAACCGGTTACATAAGCACAATTTTGGTTGTCAACAATCATGGAATAAATATAATCATCCCTTTTTCCACCAATATATGTTGCGTACTCAAGTTCGGTGCCATGTTCATTCAGTTTCACGATATAGCTATCGTAGGTTTGCCCTGTACGAACTCCGTTATAACTCTGATCATATCCAGGTATTGTTCCTCCTTCAGGAGTTTTTGTGGTTGGAAAATCTATACTATTCGTCCACCCAGCTGTGTAAACACAGTTTTGAGAGTCAACAAAAACTGCATCACTTTGGTCACTACGTTGGCCTCCTAAGTAGGTTGAATAGACAAGAGGATCGATAACCAAAGTATCGTTTTCTGGATCATATTGGTTTGTTGAAAAATCCGTTTGATCTAGAAACGATTCATTGCTTTCTTGATGTAACTCGAATCCGTATTGATTAGGAAGCGTTTCTTTAAAGCATCCTTGAATAGGTTGATTTGTTTCTTGCACATAAATCGTCAATTGATCGTCAAGTAAAGATTCATTGGAATGTTTGAATAAAAGAGAATTGAAACTAGGCGAGGTTTCAATTTCAGCTCCTTGTACTTCAATTTGTATCTTCTCAATATTACCACCAGGATGTACCAGATAATCATATTTAAGCCCTTCTCTGGTAAAATAGTATTGCATATCTATATGAGGCCATATGTCTTTATAAGTTATCTGGGCGTAGCTTTTGCATTGTATACCCCATTTTGATGTGTCATTCCCAATCATATAGTTTGTGCAATGTGATAAAGGCTTTGTGGCTTGAATAATAGGAGTATCTGAATTGATAAAGGATAGAGAAAGATAACAAAAAGAAAGCGGTTCGTTATTTTGAACCCTGTCTTTTGTTTCATACCATATACCTTTATTAGTGAAAGCTACACGACCAAAGGAAGTATTGCCGATGTATTGTATAGAAGAATCCCATTGTCCTTTATTCTCAGTGAAACAAAGAGAAGAATTAGATAGCGAAGATGAAATTGAAGATGTTGCTTTTTTTTGAATAATAGCGCTAGTTTTCGCAGAAAAATTCAAACAACTACCTACAATGAAACAAAGAACGATTGCTATTACTTTATGTTGCATCTTAGCCTCCTTGTCGTAGCTATCTGTTCTTACGATTATATAGCTCTATTTGTCTATAGTAGCTTTGTTAAGAAAGTAGGTTCAGATTCTTTAGAAATTTAACCACAAAGACAGTTTCAACGGAGAAATTGTAGCACATTTAAATGAAGAAATCACAATAAATTTTTTCATTTTCGTATTTTTCTTAGAATACACGAACGGATAATTTTCAAAGTCTTCATCGATCGTCACAGTGTCAAACCTATAGATTGCTTTGCTCCGCGTTATGATAAATTATAAGTTTTGTATTGGAATGTAGGGAAGGTAAATATATTCTCTCAATATCTACCCAATCCATAGGAATTCTATATAATTGTTACGTATGGTACCTGTACTTTTGCGGAAAGGAGTACGAGGTAAATATTTGTAGCGGAGGAGCCATGACACACCAGCAGTTAAAGCAAGCGACTATAGAGATACGGCATCAATTGGAGCAGGAGATTGAAGCGCAGATTCGAAAGCTCGATCCCATCGCTTCTACGGAAGCCAGCCAAGCCTTTCAAGCCGATTATCCAAGAGCTTCCAAAGACTTGGAAGACGCCCTGCACGATCGCAGTGAAAAGCATTACCAAGCCCTGACCAAAGAAATTGCCTACACCTGGTTTAACCGGTTGTGTGCCCTGCGGTATATGGATCTTTTGCACTATACGCCCATTCAAGTGGTATCTGGGTCGTCCAATGAACATCTGCCCGATGTACTATGGGAAACCAAACAAGGCATATTGCCCCAGGTATATTTGCAAAACAGTACCGCGGAAGAAACCCTTCAAAAGCTATTGAATGGTACCATTGCTTCCTCCGATCCCGATACCGAACTATACCGTCTTCTTTTGCAAGAAGCCTGTCACTATTTCCATACCATCATGCCCTTTTTGTTTGATTCTCCCCATGCATTAACCGACTTTATTATGCCAGCCCATCTTTTGGATGCTACGTCCGTACTCGCCAAAATACAAAGCCTTCTGACCGAAGAAACCGTTTTGCATTCCATGCAGGATGCTCAAAATTCTTCTGCTGGTTCTTCTTCCCATTCCTCATCGGATTCTCTCTTCTCATCTTCTTCTGTTTCTTCCGACCAAAGCGGGATGGTAGAAATTGTAGGATGGCTGTATCAATACTATCAAACCGAAGACCATGATGCCATCTACGATGCTTTTAAAAAGAACTACAAAGCAGCAGCCCCCGATTTACCAGCAGCCACACAATTGTACACCCCCGAATGGATTGTACGGTATATGGTAGACAATTCGTTGGGTCGCTTGTGGATGCAGCACAAACCTCATTCCAAGCTTAACGAAAAATTGCAGTATTACATTCAGCCCCAGCAGCCCGAAACCGATCTTCTAGCCCTGTCCTCTCCCCAAGATATCACCTTTTGCGATCCTGCTTGCGGAAGTGGACATATTCTTACCTATGCCTTTGATGTGTTGTATGCCATCTATGAAGAAGAAGGCTATACCCCGCATGAAATCCCTTCTCTCATTTTGCAGCACAACCTATGGGGCATGGATATTGACAAGCGTGCGTGTCAGCTAGCTTCCTTTGCTTTGTTTATGAAAGCCCGTAGCAAAGACAAACGTTTCTTCTCTCGCCTTTCTTCTTCATCTTCATCCTCAACTTCCTCAAAGTCTGCCTCTTCCACTTCCACGTCATCATCCCCTCATTCTTCCGCCTCTTCCATCTCCGTAGAGTTTCCCCATATTCATCATTTGCAGTGCATTCAGTTTCAAACCCAGGAACTAGAAGATTTCTTAATGAACTGGAATCCTTCTTTAAATTGGGAATCCTTGATGAATGATCTTCTATCCCTGCAAGATGCTTCCGGCATTGGATCACTTCTGAAACCCAAAAGCACTGCAGAAGATATCGAAGAATTCCGGTCTTGTCTGATCCAACATCTTCATTCTTCTTCTCTTTCCCTGCAGCAGCAAACCCTTCTTCCTTCCCTCTTGCAAGCAACCGCTACTTTGCAGTATCTATCCCAAAAGTATTGCATTGTTTGTACCAATCCACCCTACCTAGGAGCCGGCAAACTCACAGACGATCTAAAAAAGTTCCTTGCCAACAACTACAAAGAAGGAAAGAGTGATTTGTGTACATGTTTCATATTGCGTAACTTCGACTACCTCAAACCCAACGGCTACAATGCCATGGTCACCATGCAAAGCTGGATGTTTTTAAGTTCCTTTGAAGAGCTACGGAAACAGATCATTGATGAAAAAACGATTCAAACCATGGTTCATTTGGGATCAAAAGCATTCGATAGCTTTGGAGGAGATGTTGTTCAAACCACAACCTTTGTTCTTTCCAACAAAGCAAATCCTAATTACAAAGGGATATACATCCGCAATGTAGAAGAAAAAGGTGAAGCAGCGAAAAACAAGTTTGCCCTAGAAGCCATTCAAAATCCAAATTGTTCCTATCGTTACACCGCCTCTTCCAGCGACTTCCACAAAATCCCCGGCAGCCCCATCGCCTACTGGGTCTCCCCCCGCATCCGCCAAATCTTCGCCACCTGCGAACCGCTTGGAAGCTTGGTAAATGTATGTATAGGAATGAGAACTGGAGATAACAATCGCTTTCTACGATTATGGCAAGAAACATCCATCAATCTCTTTGCTTTTAGCATGCCTAATCGAGAAAAAGCTTTAGAATCTAAGAAAAAATGGTTCCCATATAACAAAGGTGGAGATTTCCGCAAATGGTATGGAAATCACACTTATGTTGTGAACTGGGAAAATGATGGTTATTTAATTAAAACAGAAACACTTAAGAATTATCCTGCTTTAAGTTGGGATAATCTTGGTTGGAAGATCTCAAATGAGAAGAATTTTTTTAAAGAATCCGTGAGTTGGTCATTTGTTAGTTCCTCTAAATTTGGTGTACGTTACACACCAACAGGATTTATTTTCGATGTTGGTGGCTCCTCTCTCTTCGCTGACTCTAATTATATC
>JAQVSG010000099.1 GCA_028700655.1 Caldisericia bacterium | reverse complement strand
AGCTTACGCTGTTCCCAAGGTTCCGTAAATCCTTTGAATCTGATCTCAGGGAAGCGTGACAAATTTTGGGGAAACATTTTCTCGAGCATTGATTTCTTGATTTTTTGAAGCATTTCACACTTACGCTGATGAAGGGTGATAAGGTTGTCGAGCTGGCTAAAAAAACTACCAATCTGAATTTGTTCATGTTTATCTGGTAATGAAATCTCTAAATTTCCTACCTGTTCAAGGGACAAATTTGGCTGTGCTCCTACAGTAGGATTCTTCTTGATATATGTCCTTACTGCTTTTCCTTTTAAATAAGTAGTTATGTAGTTCAAATAACCATCCTTCAATCTTATGATGGCTAATGCTTGATTTGTGTTTGCTGGTAAAATTCTTTTAGGAACAGTAGTTACACGCCCCAAAGTTCCTGCTATTGAGAATAAGATATCATTTTCTTGCAATTGAGAACGCTTTAAATAACCTTCATGTTCTTCAATAGTTATACAAGATAAAGAAGAAATTTCACCTGAAATAGAATCTATATTTTCAATCTTTATGAAGTTCACATCACCATCACCCGACTTGTTTTTCGGCGTTGTTCCTTTGGTTATCACTGACGCAAGAGTACTGAGCTTACGCTGTTCCCATGAATCATTCTTTGAAGGGGTTTTTTGCCGGTGTTCTTATCTTTTGATGAATAAATATACAATTTATTGCATGGAAAACACTGATTTTGATGTGTTTTTTGGAGCCTTAGAAGGTGCCGCAATTTCAAAACCTCCGGAAAGAATGAAATTCTTAAGGAGCTTGTCTACTTTCATGTTGACTTTATGTTTTGGAATAGGGCCATCGAGACTTTCGAAGTAAACTTTTGCTTTTTCCTTGTCTACAGTTTCCTTGAGTTTTTCAAATCTACCAAATTCATTGAGATTTGTTTCTGTAATATGACGCTCCATCATTTCTCTCAACATGTTCTCATCTAATCCTAGTTGTTTTGAGAGGTGGTGGACTTGGTCATGTTTTGCTTTGCAAATATAATCTGTGATGTAATCGCGGAAGGTTTCGCTTGCACAGTCAGGATAAATGTTCCCGCTTTGAATATCATGGAGGAAAATGTTGGCGTATTTTTGTTCCTCTTGTGTGAGTGTTGCAAAAGACTTGTGAAGGTCATCAAGAGCAACTTCAATTTTTTGTGAGGGATCGGGATCATCTGACATCAATAGTTTGATGTATTTCTTGAATCTGCTATTCATATATTCCGCATCAATGATTCCTGTATCAATTTGTGTGAGGTAACCTTCAATATCGTACGGAAGATCTGAAAGAGATTTTCCATGGGTTCCGGAAGTAACGTCAGGCAATTCCTTGTAGCGTAACGCCAAAATGGCATAGATTTGGTCATTAAAATTTATGATCTTCTCGGTATTTTCTTCAGGAAAATGATATTCCCGTTGTTCCCATTTGAATCCCTGTATTTTAGCTGCTTCCAGGAATCCATTCAGCTTTTTGAATAAAACCGCAAATTTTGCTTTTTCGCTGTCGCTTTGAGGGAGTTTTTGGAAATCTGGTATTCCTGCGTTTGTAAATAGCTCTTTAATCTCACTGAAAATACTATTCATGTGGTCAATGTTGTTCGGAAGCTTCTCTACGAAAAGTCCATAAGGTTTATCCCCTGAATAGCGCTTAATGGCTACTTCAATGTTATTAGCCATTGTATGTGGCATCCTGTAGTAGCGTATCGTCCCAAAGGGTTTGTCTGGCCCAAAAAGACGATTTGTTCGAGAGAACGCTTGAATGATATTTTCGTAATATAATACTTTATCGAGATAGAGCGTATTAAGCCATTTTGAGTCAAATCCAGTGAGCATTTGATCCACGACGATCAGAAGGTCCAGTTGCTTTTCTTTCTCTGATTCTTTGGAAATCGTCTTGTATTGTTCCTTGTGTGCCAGACGCATCGCCACATCTTTCTTGAATGCGGCATATGTAGGGATTGAGAAATTTTTGTGATACATCCTGTTGTAATCCTCAAGAATTTCAACAAGCCCTGTTTCTTTGAATTCTACACCACCATTGTTGTCTATGGTCGGATCAAAAAGGCATGTTATTTTCAGATTCCCCAGCCTTTTACGTAATAAGCGATAGTAAATAATCGCATCTATGATGCTACTTGTAGCAAAAAGCGCATGGAATTTCCCATCATGGCTGAGTGTAAGCCAATTCTCGGCGATATCCTCAATGACCATCTTTCTATGTTCGTCCGTATCGTACTGTGTGATAGGGAGATAATCTTCAATCCCTTTCGTTTTATCTGTTCCTGACATTGGGATCTTTGTTTTGTCCATGAAAAACTGGAACGTTTTTCTTTTATTAGGGTCTCCAAGCGCTTCTTCCACTGAGGTTGCTTTGGCCTTCTCCAGAGCAACTTGTGTCCTGATATCATTGTCTTTGAATGTAAGAACCATATAAGGATCAAAGCCGAGAACATTCTTATCCCTGATACCATCAGCGATGCTATAGCGATGGAGTTCATCCCCGAAAACATCGGTTTGGGAATTCATTTTTTTAGAGTTTTCCGGAAAAATCGGTGTTCCTGTAAATCCGAAGAAAATGGCATTGGGAAATGTCTTCTTGATGGTACATAGCATTTCCCCAAAAACGTCCCGATGAGCTTCGTCAATGATAAACACGATACGTTTCCGATTCATGATTTCGATATCATGAGCTATGTTTTGATTCTCAGCATCTTCTTCGATATTGCTCATTTTCTGGATAGAAGTGACAATTAAAGTGTCTTCAGGATTTGAACTCTTAAGTTTGGAGATTAACACCTTTGTGTTTTCAGTTGCCTGGACGGATTGCCTGTCATCGGCAAAGCCACGGTATTCTTTCAATGATTGGATTCCAAGCTCAATCCTGTCGGTAAGGAAAACCACTTTGTCTGCATCTCCAGAAGTTGAAATGAGTTGCGCTGATTTAAAACTAGTCATTGTTTTCCCCGATCCTGTCGTGTGCCAGACATAACCACCACGCTGGTTGTTTTCTCCCCATCGAATTTTTGAAACACGGTCGGAAATGGCATTTGCTGCATAGTATTGATAACTTCTCATGACTTTTAAAATGCCATCTGAGTTGTCTGCCACTGTATAGAAGCCAATGAGCTGGTGAGCTATGGGAATATTCAGAAGATGAGATGCAACTTGTTTCCAATCGTTCATTGGTTTGTTGTTAAAATCTGCCCAATGAAAGTAATAATCAGGATTGAATCTTCCTTCTGGCCCCGGATTTGCAAAGTAGACGGTTTCTTCTGGTGTCATTGATACGAAGATTTGTATCAAAGAGAAAAGGCCAGTAAATACATGTTCTTTTGAATATTTTTCGATCTGGTTATATGCCTGCGAAACAGGAATCCCACTTTTTTTGAGTTCAATATGGATAACGGGCATGCCATTGATCAGAAGAGAGAGATCTCCTCGTCTGTTATTGAGAATGGGGGACTTAGTGGAAAATATTGGTTGTTCGACAATTTGATAGCGACTTTGTCCTGCAGCAATTTCTTGCCGGTCATAAATTTTCAGGCTTATTTCCTTTCCGTGGTGTTCTTTGTCTTCTAGATTGTCTCTCGTTATAGAAATGGTTTTCCCGTTGATGAAAGAATTGAGAGATAACGGGGTCTTGAGCATATTGATTTTTTCAAGAATTTGTTGCATCTCGCTATCTGTCAACGGATAATTGTTTAACCGGTCTCGCTGTCTGTTATTCTCAAAAAGAATGTTTGCCCAGTTTTTTAGGAGATCTTGTTCCGTTGAATTCTTCAGTATCGTCTTTTCCCAACCATTGTCGACTAAGACTTTTATGAGAGAACTCTCAAAATCAGCTTCACTTTGAAATGCCATTATCCATCTCCTATACGAACATTTTTGCCAAACAAGCAGATTTCATTTTTTTAAGAGTATCCAATTTACGCTGATGAAGGGTGATAAGGTTGTCCAGATTATCGAATAGGCTTGAAATGTTGTCTTGTTCTCTTTCAGAGGATACCATAATATCCATCTCGGAAATCATTTCATATCGTACTGAATCGACCGACGTTTTGGCCGTCATCGCCATAACTCGATTGTAAAAATGATTCGAAAAATAGTGATAAAAATATTTCGCTGATATTCTATTTCTAAAGTCAAACATCCGGTAAACACGTTGATGCAGGTCATATTTCCCATTTACATAGTGATAGACTTTTCCCGTTCCAACCCCATCACCAACAGTTAAAACTGCCTCTTCATCAAATAGGTATCTGTTACTCCGTTCTATGATAGGAGAACGAACAAAAAATGGATATCTCCCATCCTCAACTCGGTCTTGCGTATTGCTTTTACCAGTAGATATTGAGCATATTTCTTTTGCCTTACGCTGTTCCCAAGGGTCATTGAATCCTTTGAATCTGAGCTTCGGTTTTT
>JAQVSG010000098.1 GCA_028700655.1 Caldisericia bacterium | reverse complement strand
GGGCTGCGGCGGAGCATTGGAAGACGGACGGATCATTCTCCAGGGAGACCAGGTGGAGAGAGCATCTGCATGGTTCGCCGCGAAGGGAGTAAAGCCGACGAAGGGAAATTGACCGCCGGGAACGGGGAATTTGATTTCATATTTATGACGTTTCAATATATCTGGTCAAAGCTTTTGCAACGTTAACAACAGACGAAAGGGACACCCTTTCGTTAATCGTGGTTTCCACGATATCCTCCCCTGGGCCAAAAATAATGAAAGGAAGCCCTAAGTAAGGTACTATTCTGGAAACGTCAGAAAAAGAGTGAAATCCGGCAAGCCTCGTTTCCATCCCCAAGGCTTCAAGATTTTCCTGAAAACGCTTAACTAATGGTGCATTCTCCGGCATAGTGCTCGATTGACGATTTACAAGAACATCTACCATGAAAGATAAGCCTGGCTTCCGTGCTGATAAACTTTTCGAAATATCATTCATTATTTTAAGTATTTCCATGTTATCCTGGTATGGAAGAAGGCGAATATCCAGTATTGCTTCACTGTAGCCTGCAAGAAAATTAGGAGCTTCTCCGCCTCCTTCCATTCGAGTGATAATACACAGCGGGAGACCCAGGAGAGGATGAGGCAGGGCATTGCTTACTATCCTGCGTCGGAATTCCCTGCAGAGTAGATTAAGATATGCCAGTGCATCAATACCGTTTTCAGGAAAACAGGTATGGCAAGACTTGCCTCTTGCTGCCACCTTGATCCAAAGCGCACCTTTTTGTGCAATAGCGATTTTTTCATCTGTTGGCTCCACGAAAATCAGTTCTGTCGCTTCTTTCAGAAAGCCTCCATCAACAATGGCCTTTGCCCCCATACCGTTGAGCTCACCGTCTGCCGTCATGCAAAGTAAAATATTTACAGGGAGTTCATCTTGTTTGGCTAATACATTCTGAAGTGCCAATATTATCGATGCGAGACCTCCTTTCATGTTCGATGTTCCCCTTCCATAAACAAAGCCGTTGCGAAAAGTAGCTCTGTAAGGAGGGAAGTCCCATCTTTCCGTACTGGTAAGACCATGTGTATCCATCTGTCCCACCAAGGCAATGGTTCGTGAACTGTTTCTTCCCGGAAATTTTGCAACAAGCGAGGAGCGATTTTCGCCGTGGTCGATAATATGAGTCTTTACCCTATCAAAAGGGAAGAGCGTCAGAATATAGTCCAGAAGATCTGATTCATCTCCCTCGGGCTGATGAGTACGAATTCTCACAAGCTGTTGAAGTATGGCCAGTGCCTTTTTTTCTTGAACCGACATTTTTACCCTCCGCAATTATCAGGAAGAACCTTTTTATAGATGATTCACCTTCAAAACCAGTAATCTGTTGTTTTTTGAAAGAAATACCCCTTTTTTTATACGAATAGTACCATGACCATCCTTACCCTTGTCATTATAATTCATCGTTGTTCTGAAACACACAACAATTCATTGAGTCCACCCGGAAACCTAAAGAAAAGGCGATGATTATTTTGTCAATGACTGGTGAGAGATTGAAGGGTATGCTGCTCGTCATGACCGCAAGCATGAGCTGGGGAACAACAGGGATATTGCAGGCCTTGGCTCCGGCAGATGCACATCCTCTCACCGTGGGCGCAGTGAGGGTTGTTCTGGCAGCCGTAACAATGATAATTTATACGAAATGGAAGGGCAAAAGTGTCATTAATATATTGAAAAAAGCCCCTCAGGGTGCTCTCATTGTTACTGTTTTAGGGGTTATGGGTTACCAATTTGCTTTTTTTTCCGCTTTAAAGCTCACTGGCGTTTCAATAGGTTCAATGATAGCAATTGGAATAGCTCCCATAATTGCAGGACTATTTGGCTCTGTCTTTGAAAATGAACCCTTATCTAAGCGATGGATAACATCAACTGCCGTAGCCATCTTTGGGTGTTTTCTTCTACTGGGAGGAAATTCATCAGCCAGTTTTACAATTGATGGAAAAGGAGTAACTCTTGCATTTGTTGCAGCCTTCTGTTTCGCTTTCCTTGGGCTCGGAATGAAGAGACTTGGAACCATCCTTGATACTACAGAAACTGCAACTGCGGCAACTGCAGCATCCCTTGTAATCGGCGTTCCAGCCCTTATCCTTTTTAACCCGCTCTGGATACTCACAACAAGGGGATTAATTATTGCATCTATACTCGGAGTCATTTCAGAAGCCCTGCCCATGTGCTTCTTTGCAATTGGGCTCAAAAAGATATATCTCCGCGATGCCTATACCCTGTCCCTTTTTGAGCCTCTGACAGCATGTTTTCTTTCAGCAATTGTACTCGGAGAGCGACTTGAAACATTTCCTCTTATCGGGGCTGGGCTTATAATGTGCGGAATACTCCTTTTGCCATCGTCATCCACACCTCAGGGCAACAAAAATTTGGCAAGAGGAATCTGATATTTTTCAAAATGAGCAGTAAAATTCACATTGCAATGATTTCTACTCAAAACGTTTTTGCATCTTTCGGATCGCTTCGACCCTGAGAGAAAAGGCAAGATCAAAACGCAAGGAACTATCTTTTAGATCACTTTTCAAGACCTTTTGGAGTTTGCCATACCGATACTTCAAAGTATTATAGTGAAAAAAAAGTTTTTCCGCTGCAAGAGCGAGATTCCAATTGCACGATTCAATAGCGGAAAGGGTATCCAGGAGGTTTGTATTGTGCTTCCTGTCATACTCAATCAAGGGACCCAATATCGCTGAGCAAAAAGAATCCGCATCTTTCGAGGCTGCGAGGGAACATATCAGCCTGAATGCCCCAATTTCCCTCCAGAAAAATATTTTTTTTTCATGTAATATATTAAAAATCATAGTATTTTTCGCTTCAGTATAGCTTTCAGAAAGTAGTAGAAGAGAGGGACATAATTCTCCCGCACCATAATAAAAAGAAATCGGTTCCTTCTCATCAGATTGAGATATTTCCTGCTGAACTGAGTCCACAATTTGACTGAGGTTTTCCTTTAGGGCATCGAATTTCATGTTCCTTAGAAAAAGTATACTTATCAACATTCCTTTGATCGAAACGGTATAATTCCTTTGAAAAAATGCTTTTATTCTTGATATAAGAATGTCATGTTTTTCTTCCGGTAACCCCGATGTTACGAATATAAGCGATTCTTCATTCATTGGTATACCGAGAATCTCTCCCCTCTTACGGAGTTCCAGCTCCGATGAAATCCTGTTAAAGATAAGGTCCTCAAAAAAACCCGAAATAAAGAGCCTCTTGTTTCTCTCCGAATGCATTTCTCTTTGAAAGAGGAAACGAAGCCCAATAATCAAGGCCTCAAGAACAGGATTTCCTTTCTCAACAGATTTAACACTGAAGAAAACAAAACCGTATAGGGAGGTTCCATTGACAACGGAATGCGTTTCGTAAATCCTTTTTATTTCAGCCATCGGGAAGGATTTAGCATTTCCCGAAAATTCCCTGCACTCTGAACACGTTATTGTCCGCCCCGAATCGGAGAATCTGAAAGCCAAGTCCACACCCATTCTCTCTTTTGCTTTTCCGAGAAGAGAATATACATCCGACATTTCAAGAAACTCCAGTATTAAATCATTGAGAGGTATTTTTTCTCCTTTCAGGTTATTGCTCATTTTTTTGTCCTTTCAAAATCTACGTTCTCCTACCGTTTGGTATTTTATAACATTTTTATACAAAACGGACAACATAAAAGACAATCTTTGTCCACCTTGCTCTTTGTTGAAGACACCTTGGGGCTTATCATATTAAAAACAAGATTTTTGGGTGACGCATAGGCAATGAATGGCGGAAACATTTCATTACATAACTCACCAAAAACAATTTTACATTTGGGTTTTATGATTGTGTCGTTTTTTGGGAGAAGGGTCAGCAGTTCACTAAATAAAGCAAAATATTGGATTTTATCTTACTCACAATCATTATGCTGCTCTTTTACCAGAGTTATATGGGGTAAAATTTCAAATTTTCAGGAGGTGTATCATGTGAGCAAGTTTAAGATTGCAGTCATTCAGGTCGACACCCAGGACAGCAAAAAAGAGAACCTTGAGAAACTAGGACGTTTTATAGACGAAGCCGCAGACAATGGAGCAAAAATGGTGGCAATGCCTGAAAACATTCATTACATTGGAACCAAGGAGGGAACCTTCGCGAGTGCTGAACCCATACCTGGCCCCATGTCAGAGTTTTTCTGCTCAAAGGCAAAAGAACACGGGTTATGGCTCAATTGCGGCAGTATTGGAGAAGTTATCCCAAACGAACAAAAACTATATAACACTTCACTTCTGATCAATCCGGCAGGAGAAATTGCAGCACGGTACGAGAAGATTCATCTTTATGATGTGGACATTAAAAACGGTCCCTCCACAAAAGAATCTGACACCAAGAAGGCGGGCACCAACATCGTTGTTTGCGATACCGATTTCTGCAAAGTTGGTCTTTCCATATGCTATGACATGCGTTTTCCTGAACTTTACAGAATTATGG
>JAQVSG010000097.1 GCA_028700655.1 Caldisericia bacterium | reverse complement strand
TATATCGTGATTTCTTGTTTATCAAAGATTTCCAATGAAAAATGCAAGTGATTCATTTCCATTTGATGAGTAGATCGCCGTCTGTATCTTGCATAGCAAAAGAAAAAGTTTCTTCACTCATATTCTCACTAGTGGGTTCTTCAAGCAACAAATCCAGAAAAGTATGATCATCAAAGCCATCTTTGGTCAATGCGGATTTTTCAAGTTTATGACCCCGAAGGAGCAAGCTTAAAAACTCCATATCGCGATAGTATTTTTCGTTCCCCCATGGGGCTTGTCTTACTATAACCAATTCCAGGGAAGGAATGATGTACAAAAGTTGTTTGCCTGCACCGGCTGCCATAAACAAATCTTCGGGAACCCAATCCGAGTTAGCAATCTGACCCATATCTCCCTGCAGAAGAGGAATTTTTTTAATCTGCTCTTTAGACACTGGTTCCTTTAACCACCAAGTTAATCCATACGCAGGATTCTCTTTAGATCCCTCCGTGAGAAGATCAAACAAATCTGCTTCAATGATTTGTTTGCCTTGTATAAGGCCTTTGTTGCGAACCCATTCCCCAAAGGTAGCCCAATCGCTAGCTGTCATATAGGCACCTCCAGCTAGCTGTGGGTTGTCATCAGCACATCGCGATGCCCAATATACTTTTACGCCGATTGGGTCAAGGATGCGACGCTTCAGATATTGTTCAAATGTTTCCCCATATAACTTTTGGGTTTGTCTCTGCAAGGCTTCTCCATAAGCAAGGAAATGAGAGGATGCATATTCAAATTGATCACCAGGTCTACCTGTCATGGGAAGTTGAATAATTTGATTCCAGGTTAGATACTTTGCCCTACCTACTTTTGGTCCTGGGTGCAGCCCGCTGGTTAAGCGGAGTAAATGATGGTACGTAATCTGCGATTTGAATCCCACATCTTTCCATTCTGTCAAAGAAGTAGAAGCTCTATCGTCTAGCTTCAAAATGCCATCTTCGATAGCAGCAAGAGCGACAACTCCGCTGAAACTTTTGGAACCACTTGCTAGCATCATCAATTTGTCTTTTCTTCCGCCATTGGTGTACTCTTCTAAAACCACATTTCCTTGGTGCATTACTACAAGCGTTTGCCCCCCTACAGCTCGATTGTATTCAGCAGCCAAAGCAAGCATTTCGGTGGTGGGAACTCGTGCCTTTTCATCGGCCAAAGAAACGGGTGTAAATGATAAAGCAAACAAACATAACGAAACAATTATTCCAAGGAGTTGTACCATTTTTTTGTTCATTTCAGCACCTTTTTTTTAAGTTCTAACACAATAGAACATTCAGTATGTAAATGATACTACAAAAACAAGACAAAAGTTACAGAGCACAGAACGAAACACAAATAGCATAGAACGTGTACAGAAATCAATGAGTTAATGGATCAAATAGAATGGGATTGCGATAAACTGGTTTGTTTCTTCCAATTGATTTTTAGTAATCACGATAGGCTTTTCCATTGGAATAGATTTGTTATGAGAAGAAAACACTGTAAAGGAAGAAACACAGGGCATGTGGTTTCGAAATTTAACTTCAATAGGCTGAACGCGGATGTGTTTGTCAACAACGATATCGATTTCAGTATTCTCACCGCTATAATAACCAGTTTTCCACCCATGAGCGTTTGCGTAATTCTGAACAAATTGAACACAACTATTCTCTAGTAAGAAACCTTCTCTTTTAGAATCAATTTCATTGTAATGAAGAAGGGCGTTTGCTAGCCCATTATCGTGAATGTATAACTTTTTGTTCTTTCGAATTCCCTTCCCGGTATTTCGTGAAAAGTGATGTTGAATCAAAATTAGATACGCTTGTTCCAAGTACGTGAGATACTTCGATACTGTTTCATTATCGCAATGAAGAGTATCAGCAATTGTTTTAAAGTTAAAATCTTGTCCATTATTGGCCGCGATGAAATAGAGGAGTTGTTCTAATCTTTCAGGATTTTTAATTTGATACACATAAACGACATCACGGTAGAGCCCTTGGTTAACAATATCAGTGGAAAGCCGTTTTTGCCACATCAAAATATCCTTGTTTGAGAAATATTCTGGGTAACCCCCTACCAATAGGTATTCCTGTAACACTTTGTGCAAGAGTGGTGTATATGTAGAAAACCTCCATCTATCCGATTGGAGGTGTTCAAAGTATTCATGTGGAGAATCTAGAAAAGAAAATGAAGGGAGCAAAAGAGAAAAATCAGATAGGTTTTTAGATTCTTCATATACGCTCCAAAAATAACAAAACTGAGAAAAATCAAACGGTAAAATAGGAATATAGTCAATCCTGCCTAACAAAGATTCTCTTGATCCATGAAACAGATGAGTTGAAGAAGAGCCACTAATAATGAACTTGATGTTCAATTTTTGATCATAATACTTTTTTATCCATTGTTGCCAGTTTTCAATGGTATGAACTTCATCAATGAGTACATAAATGGTCTTAGAGAGTTGTTCTAGCGGTTCATGTAAAATGTCAAGGCAGTACGAGTTAAGGATATCTGATAGGGAAACAGAGGGAGAGAAAATCGCAGGATCATCTCCACTAAAAAAAAGAATGCGCTTGTTTTCTGTATTTTCAGAAAGAAGGTATTGCACAATTTGGTACAAAAGAATGGACTTCCCTGTTCTCCTAGGGCCAATGATAGCAGTAATTCTGTCTTCAGGGAGCAATGAAATAATTTCTGAAAGTTCTTTTCGAGTTGCAGGATACAAAAACGATAAAGGAACTGCATCGGTAGTCCACCACTGATTGATTTTTGAAAGCGTATCTGTTAGGTTCATTTTTGTCCTTTATGTTGCATACAAACTTCTCATGATTTTACTATTTATGCGATTCTAGTCAACCTAATATTGGTATTAGTGCGATTACAGTCGCACAACATTTCATGAAAGCGACTTTGCTTTCTCTCTACGACGTATATGGGTAAATTTTTTCATTTTTTACCCATATTGAGATCCATAGGTGTACATTTCTCTTTTTTTTCCTATCAATCTCTACAATACAAATCTCGGGTATATACTTTCTCTATGATATCTTGTATTTCGTTTGTAATCCGGTTTGCAACGATAACGTCTGACATCCTTTTAAATGCATCTAGGTTTTTAACAACCCTGGAATGGAAGAATTCCTCTTCCTTGAGTTCGGGTTCGTATACAACCACCTCTCTACCTTTGGCTTTGATACGCTTCATAATCCCCTGAATAGCAGATTGACGGAAATTATCAGAATTGGTTTTTATGGTTAAACGGTATATACCCACTATGGTGGGATTTCTTTTTAAAATCATTGACGCAATGTGATCTTTTCTTGTTTTGTTGGCGTCCACAATTGCAGACATAATATTTTGAGGAACATCGGTATAGTTGGCTAACAGCTGTTGGCTCCTACGTACAAAATTGTTTGTCAATATTATAGTTGCGTAGTTATTTCACCCACAGGTACAAAGTAGAGGTTTTTTCTCTGCCATTGGGGTCTTGGATGGTGATTTTGAGATGCATGGTGCCTTTGGCAGTGAATTTGTTTTTGAGGAGGATGGTAGCACTGGTTTCGTTTTTGAGGGTTGTGGTTTCTCCGTCTCCCCAGTGAATGGTGTAGCTGTAGTGGGTTTCATAGCCAGAGACTTGCAATTGTAGCTCTAGGGTTTGGTCATAGGGAAGATAGTATTTGCCAGTGTCTTCATCAAATTCTAGGTTGAGAAGTTTGACAGAGAGATCTAAGTTTTGTTGGCCCGTACGCTTGGGTTCTAGTTTAATGTTAATAAGGCGGCGTGCAAAGGAATCACATTCGTTGGCAGTAAGTTCAAGGAGAATGGGAATACTTTGTACTACTTTGACATCGGTGATCACTTCTGCGTAAATAACAAAGCGCAGAGTAGAATCTGGTTCCATGGTGCCAATGGTAAAGGTTTGATGTTGGCCTTGTCCCACAGCTCGATAGGTGTCGCATCCTGCATAGGAAAGAGCAGGAGGTAAATCGAGTTCTAGTTTTACACCCGTAGCTTGTCCGCCGAGGTTGCGCAAGGTAACATTGAGATACACCAGGTCGCCGTAGTAATAATTGGGTTTGTTGGGGGTGGTATCGAGGGTGAGGTCAGGGCAAGGAGGAGGAGGAACAACATGAATCAAATGTATAGGAAGAGATGTACTATCTTCTGCATTTTCCTCACAGCTTGCATCAAAAGAAACGGTTACGGTTGTATCGGCAGGAACATTCTCAATCACTTCTGTAAAGACAGGAAACGCAATACTACCCCCGGCTGGAATTCCCCCTGCTTGAAACAGTCGGCTATTGTTTGGGGCGGGAGTAGAAGCAATGAGTTGGTCATCAAGGAATTGTAGCTGGGGTGGAAGTGTAACGAGAACTTCGCAAGAATGGGCATACCCATCGCCTATGTTGGCCAAAGTAATAGTAAGAATAGGCTGGGTTCCTTCTGTGTAGGAAGAAGCATTGGCAGTAGCAGTAACGCGAAGAAGGGGTTGA
>JAQVSG010000096.1 GCA_028700655.1 Caldisericia bacterium | reverse complement strand
AGGAGCCGTAGTGGAATGGGACGCTGGTACACAAACCGCCACAATTCGATACAAGAAATAACCACACGATTCTATTCAACGACTAGAAATGACAGCAGAGAGATGAACTCATCTCTCTGCTGTCATTGTTTATTTAAGGAAGAATCGTGTGTTCAGTCATCAAGGAGAGACCATGAAACAATTTACCATATCCAAAGCCAATGAATACCTTCAACAAGATGTGACTATTAATGGTTGGGTATACAATATTCGTACAAGCGGAAAAATTTTATTTGTTATTGTTCGCGATGGTACCGGATTTATTCAATGTGTGGTTGTGAAAAGTCAAGTTGGAGAAGAAACCTTTGAAAACATCAAACACCTATCTCAAGAATCATCCATTGCTTTTACGGGTTGCATAAAAGAGGACCAACGGTCTCCTTGGGGCTATGAAATGGAAGTAACAGAAGCCCGTGTTGTGCATGCTGTTACAGAAGAGTATCCTATTCAACTCAAAGATCACGGTGTTGGATTCTTGTCAAAATATCGACATTTATGGATACGAACTCCTTCGCAAAGAGCAATTTTGATGATACGAGCAGAAGTTGTTCAAAGCATACGCGATTTTTTAAACAACAATGGATTCGTAAATTTTGATTCACCCATCATTACAGGCTCTGCACCAGAAGGTACTACGTCTCTCTTTACTCTTGATTATTTTGGCGAACAAGCCTACTTGTCTCAATCGGGTCAGCTATACCAAGAGGCAGGAGCAATGGCTTTGCGAAGAGTGTATTGTTTGGGTCCTACTTTTCGAGCTGAAAAATCCAAAACAAGGAGACACTTAACAGAATTTTGGATGGTAGAGCCTGAAATGGCCTATTGTGATGTTAAAGAAAGCATGCAAATCCAAGAAGGATTGACTTTGTATATTATAAAGAGAGTATTGGAACATTGTAAAAAAGAATTGATTACATTGGAAAGAGATATTCAGAAGTTAGAGGCTGTTCAAAGTCCTTTTCCTAGAGTAGCCTATGAAGATATCCTGTCGTTACTAAACAAGCATGATCGTGACAAGAAATGGGGAGATGATATTACTGGTCTCGATGAAACTATCATTTCCAATGAATATGACCAACCCGTATTTATCACCAATTTTCCCAAAGAAAGCAAACCGTTTTACATGAAAGAATCCCAAGATGATCCCAGAACCGTTCTTGGGTCTGATCTTATGGCACCAGAAGGGTACGGAGAGATTATTGGTGGGAGCCAAAGAGAAGATGATCTTGAAAAACTTGTATCAAAAATACAGCTAGCAGGGTTAAATCCAGAGACCTACCAATGGTATATTGATTTGCGAACGTTTGGTTCTGTCCCTCATAGTGGTTTTGGTATGGGAGTTGAGCGTATGACTGCGTGGATGTGCGGAATTGACCATATTCGTGAAACAATTCCTTTCCCAAGGACTATTGAACGCATTTATCCATGAACGTACAATCCGATGTTTCTGTAAAGAGCTATTATGATTTGCTTCAAAAAGTCATATCTGGAACCATAGAAACCCATTATTTTTACTTTTTTGGTTCTCAGCAAAGGATTAAACATATCCTAACCCAAGAATTGAAAAAACATATCCAAAAACTTCACCATCAGTTTGAAACCATTCTTTTATATGGAGACGAAACATCGGTTCAAGATTTTGTACAAACTGTGGAAGACAATGGTTTTTTTAGTGCAACAAAAATGATTATTCTTAGAGATGCGTCCCTTTTTCTTTTAAAACACGCAAACAACCTCCAATCCAAAAAAGTTTTTGTGGATATGAGTGATCAGAATTACATTATTTTTGAGGATTCTTTGGACAAAAAAGCAGTCGTTAAAGCTCTTAAAAAAGAAATCGCACACTTTGCACTTATTGATGATTCTTCTATTCCTGACAAACAAATTTGTAGGTGGGTGCGGAAAAAATTTCAAGAATTTTCTTTAAATCCCCCTGCAGAGATGATTAAAAAGTGTGTAATGGAGAACAAGGGTGATTTAGATAAGATCATGGATATAACAGAGAAAATTTGTTTAGAAAATGCCGGAATAGAGAAACCTTCGTGGGAAAAAGTATTTCATATGTACAAACCATCTCTAGAAGAAGTGATTTTTTCTTTATCAGATGCAATTGTAGCTGGAGAAAAAGAGAAGGCCTTCAATACTTTAGATAACCTTATCAGCAATGGGAAAAGCTACGAAGAGCTTTTTTTCTATTTGTTGAACCAGTTTGCATTTTTAACAGAAGTTCGTTTTTATCTATCAAAAGGTCTTGATGTATTTGAAATTGGAAGAAGGATGTCAGATTATCACTCTTACCGAATAAAAATGGCCGTTCAAAAACTCTCAAGGGTATCTTTTGAGAAAGTAAAAAAAGGCTATGATGTGTTGTTGAAAATTGATGAAAATAGAAAAAAGGGCACCAGTCTAGAACTATCTGATGCCCTTGTTTTGTTTATGGAAACAATGTAAGAACTTAGACTTTTGCTTTTTTGATGGCTTGAATCATTTTAGATTTTCGGTTGGCTGCTTTATTCTTGTGAATAATGTTCTTTTGTGCGCATTTATCAATAACTTTATAGGCACGTCGAATAGCAGCATCTTCATTGTCTGTACCCGCTACTTCAATAGCTTTTTTAATAGCAGTACGCATAGATGTTTTGAAATATCTATTATGCTCACGACGTCTGATTGCTTTTCGTGATTCTTCAATACCTGATTTTTTTCTGAGAGCCATAACATCAATCCTCCAAATAAAATTTCATAGAAGCATACATATTCTACTTGCAACCAACAAATATGCAAGGGAAAAAACAAACTTTATGAATCCACTACTTAATGTATCGTCAAGATAAACATTATATTTGTTTTGCAGCGAAAAGAAAGGTGTCACTTTGTTTTTTCTACAATGTCCTTTTCATTAGGAAGTCTATCCGAGAAGGTCTATAGAAGGCACAAAAAACAAAGGGTTGAGTCCGGTAGACTAAAAAATTGAAGACAAAAATATGTGGAAAGAGTGTGGATAATTATGTTAAAATTGTTGAAAAAACCTTCAAAACGTGATTTATAAAAGAGTTTTATTGTGGAAAACAACCAAGGAAATTATTTCTTTTGTTTCGTGAAAGCTTTTGATACTTGTGCAATATGAGCGCTTGTTGTTACATAGAAAACAGAGTCTCCTGCCTCGGGATAAGTATCTCCTCTGGGGGCTACAAAAAGATCCTCTCTTGTTCTGTAAATACCGGCTATGACACTTTCGTCAGGGAAGGATTTTTCAGCGGTAATCTGCTGAATTGATTTCCCAATACACTGTGCATTGTCTGGCACGACAACAGAGAACAGGGCTGCTTTTCGTTTTCCGATATGGACGATACGACGAACTGTGGGTTCTTCAATCTCCATCATGAATTGATTTAAAAGGACACCGGATACCGAAATGATATGATTGATCCCCGCCAGTTTAAACGCATTACGGTATTCGGGAACGCGCAAACGGCTGATAATATCCTTTGCTCCTAAGCTTTTTGCTAAAAGCGCACACGCTATATTATCGGAGTCTTGTCTCATTACGGCAACCAATTTGTCTGCTTTTTCGCAGCCTGCTTTTTCGAGGATGCGTATATCTGTAGCATCACCATGAATAGTGAGTGCTCCGGTTTCGGTATAAAGCTGTTCACATTTATCTTTGTTAATATCAATGACAACAACATCGTGGTGATTGTTGCATAAATTTTGTGTGATTTGTCTCCCGATAATGCCTGCACCAGCGATAATGATATACATGTATGTCTCCTTTAGCTCCAAGCTTTTCTTTGGAACAATAATAGAAGTGGTAATATCTCAATTCTTCCGGCAATCATGCTGATTATTAATACAGTTTTAACAAACAAATTCGAGGATGCTAGGGTGGGGGCATCCATAAAGGAGGGGCCAATGTTACTAAGGGCACTTAACTGCGCTGAAAAAGCAATTTCAAGAGACATTGAAGACGATAGGAGTAAAAGAAACGTTCCCATTAAAAGTGTTAAAACCCATACGGAGCAAATGATAAGCGCTTGTTGAATTGCATTTTCAGGCACTCTTTTTGTATCCAATACGATGGGCAGTACCACTTCTTCCGGCATCCATAATTTTTTTACTTCGCGGAAAATGGATTTTCCTATCAATAAAACTCTTTGCATTTTAATCCCTCCTGTTGTTGATCCATGACAGCCACCGAAGAACATAAGAAGAAAGAAAAGGAATTTTGTCATACTTGACAGAGTGGACGATGAAAAAGGGGTCACTGTATAGCCAGTAGTTGAAGAAAGGGATACTGTTTGAAAAATCCGATCCAGGGGAGAAGGCACTAAAAAGGCAGGGTGATAAGACGAGAAGGATAGAACAACAAATACAAGAATCATAAAAAACAACCATAGCTTCATTTCATGTGTGTCAAATATGGCTTTCCATTGACCAGAAAAGAATCGAAAATGAAGTAGAAAATTGGTGCTTCCAAAAATCATTCCCACAATCAGGGTACTTTGTATCCACCCTAG
>JAQVSG010000026.1 GCA_028700655.1 Caldisericia bacterium | reverse complement strand
GTATAGCAGTAAAACAACCAGGGTGTAAAACTTCACATCTCTCTTAACTTCTCTTGAGACTTCTTTTTGAACTTGTGCAAAAATTGCACAAGTTGATTCTTTTTCTACTATAATGGAGGAATGAAAAATAATGCAAGGTCATCAAATTCGCTTAAAGGTTTAGTGTGGGGAGTTATCATCTTCTTTTTGCTGTTTTATGTTGGATTTGGGGCTGTTAACTTTAGCATTCAGCAAAGAAGTTTTCAACAAAGCTCCTACTATGTTGTAAATCGATTGGAGCAATTGCAACTCAATCTTGAAGTACTCCAAAAGGTGTACATTAAAGAACATGGTTTAACACACCCTGTGACGCAAACCATTGTATCCCTAGTAGAAGAAATCGATAGGATTCAAACGTACGATGAATTGGATTCGTTTATTCCTAGGGTGGAAGTATTAAGGAAGGAACGAACGTATTCTAAAGAAGCAAAACAACATATACAAAAAGTTCTTGCTTTTAATTTGTATGTCAATACGAAATTAATGAATGGATGGAAGGATTTACAAGTTCGTCGTTTGTCGTATATTGGAGCTTCCCGAATTTTTCCTGGAATACAGCTTTTCTTTCCTATTGATTCTGTGAACATCCCACGAAGATCTACATAGAAGTTTTTTTCAAGCTTTCCCTATGGATTTTTTTCTTCTGGTCTAGATGACAACAATACCTTTCGAAGATACAATGCTCTTGCAGGTGCTTTTACTGTAGTGGCATTCATATTTTCAGCCACCAACTCGTCAAAACTCGAATAGGAAAAATGAGTGTCTTTTTTTGTTTTTCTAGTTGCTACATGAACCATAAAACCACACATGCGACGAATTTGATTGTGCAAAAAGCGATTGCCAATGACAGAAATGATATAACCACCAGATAAAGAGCGCAGAGGAAAATCAAGAGTAGAAGCTACATCTGTATCCATCTCACTGGTTGGAACAATGGATATGGAATGAATGGTGCAAATTGTGTTCTCATACTTTTTTGCATCTTTTGCAAAACTGCGAAAATCATGCGTTCCGCAAAACACCTTTGCGATTTGGCGTAAATGGGTGTTGGATAGGGAATCTTGTAGAACCCAGCAATACTGTGATAGAAACACTCCCTGATCTCTCTCTGAAATTACATACCAATATTCTTTCATTGCAATGGAATCGCGGAGATTGTAATCGCGCGGTACGGTTTTGATTTCCCGAAATTGAATCGATTTGGGGAGATGGTGATTCAAAACTGTTCGTAAGGTAAAGTCAGAGAAGTGGTCGGGTGCAAGAAAACAGACCGGCTGTGATAAGGCATGAACACCTGCATCGGTTCGAGAGGAATAGGTAAAAGAAAGGTCTTCAGATTGCTGGTTACAGATGGTACACAAAACTTTTTCAATGCAATATTGAATGGTTGTAATCTGTTTGTTTTTTGCAAATCCATGGTAGGTAGTCCCATCATAAGAAACAAATCCTAGCCTTTGTAAAAGCTTCATTAGAAGAAATAGGAAATGGTAATTACATAGAACAAGGATAGGAATAGGAAAACATAGTCTTTTCTTTGGAAAACAAGAACATGGAGGTGGGTGCGAGGTTTTCCCACTTGGAAGGATCGTGCTTCCATGGCAATGGCGAGTTCATCAGCACGTCGTAAGGCAGAAATAAACAAGGGTACAATGATGGGAATTAGGTTGGCAATTCGTTTCATCAAATTCCCTTTTTCAAAATCCACACCTCGAGCTGTTTGTGCTTTCATCAATCGATCGGTTTCTTCCATGATGGTGGGTACAAATCGTAGTGCAATCGTAATCATCATGGATATTTCAGAAACAGGAAGACCTACATATTTGAAAGGATGCAATACATATTCAAGGGAAGCAGTTAGTTCCATGGGTGTAGAGGTTAGTGTAAGCAAAGAAGAAGCAAAGACTAGAAGGATTAAACGGAGAAAAATAAAGACGCTTTGGTAGACTCCATCAAGGGTTATCTTAAAAACCCACCAATCCACTAAAACAGGGCCTGTTTTTGTGAAAAAAAGCTGTAAAACTGTAGTAAAAATGAGCAAGAAAATGATAGGTTTCAATGCACGCAAAAAGTGCTGAATAGAAATCTTTGTTGCAACAACACTTAAAAGCATATAGGCTAACAATAGCAAGTATCCTTGAACAGTGTGAATAAAAAAGACAGAGATGATAAATGTTAACAAAAACATCATCTTAAACCGAGGATCCAATTTGTGAACAATCGAATTTGTCGGAATATATTGACCAATGGAGATGCTTTTTTTAAACTCCATGATCGCCTCTTTTTCTTTCTAAAAAAGAAAGAATCTCTTGGGTTGTTCCTTGTACATCAACATGACGAATACAAACTTCAGGATCTACTTTTTGTAAAGTAGATAAGATTTGTATGGGTTCTGGAACATCGAGTTGTAACTCTCGCAAGGTGTTACATTGAGAAAAAACATCAAGAGTAGGTCCTTGCACTTTTATTTCTGATTCACTCATAACATACACATACTCTGAAACAGAAGCAATTTCCTCCATATCGTGCGAAACGATAACCACTGTCATGTTTTGCTGTTTTTGAATCTGTACGATGTTCAGTAGAAGTTCTTTTCGAGCAACTGGATCCAATCCTGCGGTTGGTTCGTCCAAAACTAAATATGTAGGATTCATAGCAAGAATGTCTGCAATCGCAATCTTTCGTTTTTCTCCTCCACTCAAGGTGAAGGGAGATCGATCCAAATATTCTTCTGCCTTTAACCCAACCAACTCTAAAGAGTGGCGAATGAGCGAGGGTATATCTTTTTCAGGGATCCCTAAATTTTTGGGTCCAAAGGCAAGTTCTTTTTCAATGGTCTCTTCAAAAAGTTGGTTTTCTGGATATTGAAACACCAAACCCACTTTTTTCCGGAGCCAACTCAAGCTTCCTTCTACTTTGTACAGATCAGTTCCGTCAACGAGTATCGTATTCTTTTTTTGTGGGAGAATGAGGCCGTTAAAATGTTGTATTAGGGTGGATTTGCCCGATCCTGAATGGCCAATAATCCCAATAATTCCTTGGTCAGGAATTGTCATTGTGATGTCTTTTAAGGCCTCTTTTTCGTACACAAGACCCTTGTCATAAGTAAAAGATAGATGGTTTATTTGTATTGGCATAAATAGTCCGTTAATTGTTTTGGATTCACAATTCCTTTTGGAATTGTTACTCCCGATTCGTGAAGCACATTCATGACCTGTATTAACTGGGGGGGATACAAATGATAATCGTACAAGGTCGCATCATCAAAAGAAAAGGCTTCTGTAGGGCTTCCCTCAAATACAATGTGTCCCTTTTTTAAAATCATCAATACATCTGCCATTAATATTTCTTCCATAATGTGCGTAATATACAGAACAGTCATCCCTTGTTTATGCAGTTTGTGAATCTGCTTTAACACGAGTTTTCTACTAACAGGATCAAGCAATGATGTAGGTTCATCAAAGACAATACAGGAAGGTTCCATCGCAAGAACTGAAGCAATGCACAATAGTTGTTTTTGGCCGCCAGACAATAGGTGGGGAGGCCTATCTCGCAACAATTCAAGATCCATTTCTTGAATAATCGTGTTTACGCGTCTTTGAATTTCAGGGCTTGGGATTTGCAAATTCTCCAAACCAAATGCAATTTCTTCCTCTACTGTTGTGGATACAATTTGGTTGTCTGGATTTTGAAAAATCATGCCCACTTTGCTTCGAATGGGATATAGATGATCGGGTTCTGCAGTATCCATTCCAGCAACGATAACCCTTCCCTCCGAGGGGGTAAGCAACATGTTGCATAAGCGGCCCAGAGTGGTTTTTCCAGAACTGTTGGCACCTACAATAGCAACAAATTGGCCCGTTTGAATACGAAACGAAACATCCCGAAGCGCGAAGACTGTGTCTTCGGCTTCGGGATACTGATATGTAACATGATCAAATCGAATAAAACTCAATTTTTGTGTTCGTTTAGTAAAACTAGTTTACTAGTTTCAACATACACATTTTAGCAGCATCGCCTCTTCGAAATCCTGTGTGAAAGATACGTATATAACCGCCATTTCGTTCTTGATAACGATCATGCAAAGGACCAAACATTTTTTTCACAGCCTCTTTATCACGCAATTTACTAAAGGCCATACGTCTATTGTTCAGAGTATCGTCTTTGCTCAAATTGATAACAGATTCTGCAAACCTTTGCACTTCTTTGGCTCTTGCATCGGTAGTATTGACACTTTCTTCTTTAATAAGCGATACTGTCATGGTACGAAGAACACTTTTTCTTTGTGCAGAATAGAAATTCAATCTTCTATTTTTTCGTCTATGCCTCATACATTACTCCTCTAATCTTCTTTTAAGGATAAACCATAATGTCGTAAGAATTCTTCAATTCGTTCCACATTCTTCTTCGTTATTTTATGGTCTCCGGTTAACATTTGCTCTCGGGTCACATCGGTTAAATCTCCGATTGCTTCAATGGCGTATTTTTTCAATTTTGTAAGTTGTTTCTGGGAAATCCCAATATGCTTTGCGACATCATCAATAGGAAGCTTTAATACTTCTTCGGCAGGCAAGGTGTCGTATTGTGTAGGTGGTTTCGTTTGAGGAACTACTTCTTCAGGTTTTTCTTTGCTGGGTTCAATAGTGGTTTCAATATGGGTTTCTATTGTTTTTGAGGGAGGAAGTTCTTTTTCAATTGGTTTTTTAACTTTTGCTTTTGGTGTTGATATTTCAGCAAAGTCTAATAAGAGAGGAAAACGATCTTTATTTTGTAAAATTTCGATTTCCGGTACTTTTAATAATTCTTCAATAGTGCTGTATAGAGATTTTGCACCAAAATTCTTTAGACTCAACAATTCCTTCTTGTTTCGTTCAAAAAGATCACTGACTGTATATATACCAGCCTTTTTGAAAACATTTCCTGTTCGAACAGAAAGAGGAATAATGTCATCTAGGGCTTTTGTAAGAATTTCTTCTGTTTCATCATCGGGCTGCACTTCTTCTATCTCTTCTTCGACTGGTTCCCGCATAATGTTGCGGAAATACTCTACTAAAATTTTGGATGCTTGATCGAGGGAACTTCTGGGATCAATGGCACCATTCGTTTCAATATCAATGCTTACATTCTCAAAATCGAGTGATTCCTGTACCATCACTTGATTCACTTTAAATGAAACATGGTGAACAGGACAAAACATTGAATCGATAAAAAAAGTATCAATGGGATAGGAAGGTTCACGATTTTCTTCAGCCAGTTGATATTCAATTCCTGTTTCAACATAAAGCTGCATGTTTAACGTAAACGTATCGTCCACAACATTCATCAATACTAAATCTGGATTCATAACCTCGATGCCCTCGGGACAGAACAAATCAGAAGCTTTGACAGGACCAGCTCCTTTTTTTGTTAACTCCAAAATTTTTCGTTCATTCGAATGGGACCGCAAAACAAGTCTTTTTATATTTGCTACAATTTGAATCCCATCTTCTAAAACTCCATCAATGGGAGTAAATTGATGAGATATCCCTTCGATACGTACAGCTACCACAGCCGCACCTTCGATGGAAGAAAGAAGGACCCGGCGAAGAGAGTTGCCAATGGTAATTCCAAAACCCTTATGAAGGGGCCCAATAATATACTCCCCTTTCATTGGATTTTCGCTCACTACATTAAGATTCAATTCTTCCAGGGTGGTTCTCATGATAAACCTCTCAATTCATAATCCTCTTACTTGGAATAGAATTCTACGATAAATTGTTCATTAAAGGGTACTTGTACTTGTTCTTTTTGCGGTAACGATAACACTTCAGCTTCCATATTCTCAGCATTGAATGTGATCCATTCGCTAACCGATGCGTTTCTTGATAAAGCCTCTTTCACAAAAACGTTATCCTTAACGGATGAGACAAAACTGATTTTCTCTCCAGGTCGTACGCTGTAGGAGGGAATATTACAGAAATGGTTATTCACTTTGACCTTTCTGTGAAGAATGATTTGTCGTGCATGAGCTCTGGAAGTAGCCAAACCTAAACGAAACACAACATTATCCAAACGAGATTCCAGCAATTGTATCAAACGATCACCCGTTGGAATCAATCGTTGTCTAGCGGCCTCATTGTAGTATCCTTTGAATTGGGATTCCATGACACCATAATAAAACTTGGCCTTTTGCTTTTCATGAAGGTGAATTCCGTAATCGGTAATCTTTTTTCTTCGTCCGCTTTGTCCATGCATACCAGGAACTCTGGGACGTATCTCAAAGGGACATTTCTTTGTATTGCATTTATCCCCTTTTAGGAATAATTTTTCGCCGTATCGACGGCATCTTTTACATGAGGGTTGAATAAATCTTGCCATAACTAACTCCTAACTTCTCCTGGGTTTACGTGGTCTACAACCATTGTGTGGAATGGGAGTAACATCTGCAATAAAGGATACATCTAAGCCTGCAGCAGAAAGAGCTCGGATAGAGGTTTCTCGTCCTGGTCCAGGACCTTTCACAAACACACGAACCGAACGCATACCCATTGCGATAGCCTTCTTTGCAGCGTGCTCAGCAGCTACTTGTGCAGCGTAAGCGGTCCCTTTTCGAGTACCCTTAAAACCACCGACACCTGCTGTACCCCAACAAATCACATCGCCACTATTATTTGTTATACTCACTGTTGTATTATTGAAGGTTGCTTTAATAAAAGCTTTCCCATCAACAGGAGCTCTTTTTTTCCCTTTTTTTCGGGAAGCTTTCGGAGTTGAAGAAGCTTTTAAGGTAGCATCGCTATCCTCAGCTTGAACTACTTCTGATCCAGAAGCATTTTCATTTTGATTAGTAATAACTTTTTCTTCAGCCATTTAGAATCCTTTCTTTATTTTTTGCCAACAGTTTTAACGGGACCTTTTCGAGAACGAGCATTCGTTCTGGTTCGCTGTCCACGGACAGGCAAACCTCGTTTGTGTCTCGTTCCTCTGTAGCAACCAATATCCATAAGTGTGCGAATATTTTGAGTAACTTCTTTTTTCAAATCTCCTTCGACTTTGAAGTTCTCATGAATGACATTTTGAAGTCTGATAATCTCGTCTTGAGAAAGATCTTTCAACTTTACATTCAAATCAATACTAGCCAACTTACATACATCAATAGCATTGACAGGACCAATCCCGTAAAGTCTTCGAAGGGCAATATCAATTCTTTTGTTATCTGGTAAATCGACACCAGCGATTCGAGCCATAAATTCCTCCTTAACCCTGACGCTGTTTGTGTTTAGGGTTTGTACAAATTACATAGATACGACCTTTGCGTCGTACAATTTTACAATCTTTACATCGTTTTTTGACAGATGCTGATACTTTCATATACGTTCCTCCGATTACGTTCGATAGGTGATTCGGCCTTTGGCCAGATCGTAACGGCTAATCTCTACCTTTACACGATCACCAACCACCAATCGTATATAGTGCATTCTCATTTTTCCGGCAATATGTGCCAGAATCACATGTCCATTCTTCAATTTCACTCTAAATTGCGAGTTGGGAAGCTTTTCTACAATGACTCCCTCAGTTTCAAGAATATCTGTATTGCTTTTATTCGTACTCAAACGCATTCTCCCTGTATTTTTGTTAGAATTTCAGGTCCATTAGGACCAATAAAAATGGAATTCTCAAAGTGGGCTGAATCGCTATGGTCTGCAGTGACCACGGTCCAGCCGTTATCTTTTGTTTTTACTTGCCATGTTCCTTCATTGACCATCGGTTCAAGAGCTAATGTCATTCCTTCTCGGAGAGACGGTCCCTTGCCAGACTGACCAAAATTGGGAACTTGTGGTTCCTCATGGAGTTGCAACCCAACACCATGTCCACAATATTCTCTAACAACAGAATAACCGTTTTTTTCTACATAATGTGCAACAGCAAATCCTATATCCCCAACTGTATTGCCAGGAATAGAAGTTTGAATAGCAATGGACAAAGCTTCTTGTGTTACATGTAACAACCGGGACCTTTTTGATCCAATGTTTCCTACAGGAAACGAACGAGCCATATCAGAATGAAATCCACCCCAAATACAACCCATATCAATTTTGATAATGTCACCCTCATGAAGCATTCTGGAAGAACTGGGAATTCCATGAATAACTTCATCATTAATAGAAGTACAGATAGTAGCGGGATAATTATATAGCCCCAGAAAGTTGGGTTTTGCACCGTTCTTCAAAATATATTCATAGGCAATGGTATCCAATTCAGATGTTGTAATACCAGGTCGAATTGCCTTTTGTAATTCATTCATGGTGCAAGCAATAATATGTCCAGCTTTTCTCATTCGAACAATTTCATCGTTGCTTTTCAAAAGTATCATATCAACCTTTTTCCAGACAACGTTTGGAAAGCTCAAAAACGTCTTCTATAGATCGAGAGGCATCAACAGAACATAGTCGGTCCGTTTTTTCATAATACTCACATACAGGCAAAGACTTCTTCTGGTACTCTTTCATTCGGCAGAGCAAGGATTCTGAAGTATCGTCTTTTCGAGGTATCAAAAGTGTTCCGCAGCGTTCACATACAAAATCTGGTGGAACTTGTTCTTTGGAGAAAGTAGCTCCGCAACTCTGACATTGATACCGGCCTGCAATACGATCTGATATTTGTTTTTGTGGAACATTGTTTAAATACAAAGCTTGATTCAATTTTACTCTTTTCTTGAGCAAGTATTCATCCAGCAACTCTGCTTGTCCAATTGTCCTTGGATAACCCTCAAGAAGGACTCCCAATTGCAGGTCATATTTATCAAGTTCCGTTTTCACAATACCAAATACAACATTGTCGGGTAGTAAATTACCACTATTTACTTTCGACTCATATTCATTCTCATCAGAATGAATCATATCTCGGACTAAGTCTCCAACTCCAATAAAGGGAATATGATACTCCTCAGACAATAAATGCCCTTGGGTGCTTTTTCCAGAACCAGGAGGTCCGATTAAAACAATAATCATCCTCTTAAAAATCCTTTGTATTGGCGCATAGCTAAGAAAGCTTCCATTTGATTGGAGGTTTCAATAGCAACACCAACAATGATCAGGATGGATGTACCGCCAAAATAGAAAATCGATAAATTGGTGGAAAGGAGTAAAATGTTGGGGACAACCGCGAGTGCGCCTAAAAAGATAGAGGCGGGGAATGTGATACGTGAAAGGACGTATCGAATAAACTCAGAGGTTGCAACACCAGGTCTTACACCAGGAATGAATCCACCGGATTTCTGAAGATTTTCTGACATTTGGTCTGGATCGTAGGTGATCGTTGTATAGAAATAAGTAAAGAAAACAATCAGTAAAAAGAAGCCCACATTAAATACCCATGTTGTTTGGGACGCTAAATACGTTTGTGTAAATTCAGCAAAAGCAGTTCCTTGGACAAATTGGGCAATAATAGTGGGAAAGGTAAGAACAGAAGATGCAAAGATAATGGGAAGTACACCGGTCTGAACAAGCTTAAGAGGAATATAGCTTGTTTGTGTACTTGATTCTCCACTACTAATTCGGCGAGAATACTGAACAGCAATTCTTCGTTCTGATTGATAACAAAAAATAATGCCCCCTAAAACCACTACCAACACAATGAGTGCAATCGCCAACGTAACCCAGGAAAGGGTTCCCCCCTCAAGCATAGTAGAAGCTTCGCGGAATGACATAGGTATACGTGTAATAATTCCTACAAAGATAATCAAGGAAACACCGTTTCCTAAACCCTTCTCTGTAATGAACTCTCCTAGCCAAATAAGAAGGAATGAGCCTGCTACAAGCGTTATCATGATCACAATTTTCGCGATCGGAGATGTATTGGTAAGTGCATCTGCAAATACGTAATTTGTAAACATAAAAGCTTGTAAAACGGCCAAAACAAGAGCTAGATAATTGGTATATCGAGCAATTTGTCTTCTTCCGTCTTCGCCACCTTCTTTGGAAAGATATTCAAGATGAGGGATAACAACAACCAAAAGTTGCAGAATAATGGAGGAGTTGATGTATGGCAATACACCTAGGGAGAAAATGGAGAAATTCTGATATCCACCACCAGAGAATAAATCTAGCAGAGCTAAAAACCCTCCTTGGCCAACCATTTCAGCAATAACAGCTCGGTCGATATAAGGAATGACTAAATAATAGCCAAACCGAATCAGAATAAAAATCCCGACGGTAATCAACAAACGTTTCCGTACTTCAGGAAGTTTGAGTGCAGTAAAAAAGGACTTTAACATTTATACCCCCTCAACCTTCCCACCTTGCTCCTCTAAAAGGTTTTTAGCGGACGCAGATGCGGTTCCTTGAATCACTAACTTTTTCTCAATCGAACCAGTAGCGATAACCTTAAAAGACTCTGCTTTTTTGCTAATAATACCTTTTTCTTTTAATGCCTCTACAGAAACAGTATCGCCATCCTCAAAGAATCGGTTTAAAGATTGAAGAGTAACTCCTACACATTTAAATGGAGTTAAGGAACTAAACCCTCGAAATTTTGGAATTCTACGATAAAAAGGAGTTTGTCCTCCCTCAAAACCAATAGATTTTCCTCGTCCGGAACGTGCTTTTGCACCTTTGTTCCCGTATCCACATCGGACTCCTTTTCCAGAGCTGGATCCTTTTCCTAATCGCTTTGCAGGTTTTGTATATCCCTTACGTACGGGTAATTGATTCATATCCATAATAACCTCCGAAAAATCTTACAGTCCAAACAACTGTTTCATTGGTACACCACGTTGTTTACTGACTACTACAGGATCCTTCAATTGTTCAAGAGCATTAATTGTGGCTCGAGCAGTGTTTACAGCGTTATGGGATCCAATAATTTTTGCAACAACATCGGTGACTCCTGCTTTTTCAAGAATCTTTCGAACAGATCCTCCGGCAATGATACCAGTACCTGGAACAGCAGGAAATAAGTACACCTTTGCAGATCCTTGTCTGCCAATAACATCAAAAGGCAATGTACCTTTACGAATAGGAAACTCGATCATCTCTCTTTTCGCACCGTTTACAGCTTTGCGAATACCGTTGGGGATTTGATCAGATTTACCAATTCCAATCCCAACTACTCCTTGTCGGTTGCCAACTACCATTAGGACACGGAATTTCATTCTTTTTCCGCCTTTTACTGTTTTCGATACGCGATTGATATGAACAATTTCTTCTTCGAATTGATCGTTATTTTCTTCATCTATTGTTTCTTCATTGAAAAAACCTTGTTTTTCTTTGTCCATTAGAATTTCACTCCTTCCTGACGAACTGCATCGGCGAATTCTTTGACTACTCCATGATATTGAAATCCGCCTCGATCAAAAACACAAGAAGTGAAACCGGCTTCTTTCATTTTCTTTCCCAAGAAAGAACCCAACGCTTTTCCCGCTTCTTTACACTTTAAAGAGCCTTGTTGAATGGATGTTTGGACAGATGAATCCTTTGTTGAAGCAGCCATCAACGTGTGCCCTTTCGTATCATCGATAAGCTGTGCATAGAGAAATCGAATACTGCGATAAAAGGAGATTCTTGGCTTTGTTTCAGTTCCTGAAAGATTTTTACGTAGACGAATGTGTCGTATGTGTCGTAATTCTTGTTTCCTAAGCATACTAAGCACCCTTTCCAAGAGCTTTGCCAGCTTTTTTAATCAAAACTTCGCCCGTATATTTCACACCCTTATTCTTGTAAGGATCCGGTTTGCGGAGTTTTCGAATATTGGCTGCTACTTGACCTACTAAATGTTTATCAATACCTTTTACCTCAATAATGGTTTCGGCGGGACATTCAAAAGATATCGTTTCGGGTGGTTCAATAACGATAGGGTGAGAAAAACCCAAACTAAGGGAAATGCTTCTTCCCTCAATTTTGCACCGGTATCCAACACCATTTAATTCGAGTCTTTTTGAAAATCCATTGGTTACACCTTCGACCATGTTTGCAATCAAGGCTCTGATAAGACCATGCAACATTTTGGATCGTTTCTGGTCATTTTGTCGTTTTACTTCCATAATTCCATCATCAATCACAACATCGATATTGGAAGGGAAGACTTGCGAAAGTTCCCCTTTGGGTCCTTTCACTTTAACTACCCGGCTTTCCTGATCAATATCAATGGAAACAGTACCAGGTACAATAATTGGTTTTTTACCTACTTTAGACATTCTTTACCTCTCTACCATACATGACAGAGTACTTCTCCGCCAACACGGATTTTTCGAGCTTTTTTGTCTGTCATGATTCCTTTTGAGCTAGAAATAATTGCCAGACCCATACCTCGTTTGACTTTCTTAATCTCATCACAGGATGAATAAATTCTTCGTCCAGACTTGGATATTCTGACAATATCGGTAAGTATTCTTTCACGATCAGGAGTATACTTCAAAAAAAGCTTTGCTTTTTCTCTGCCGTTCTCATCAAATACACTGTAGTCTCTGATAAATCCTTCATCTTTAAGGATTTGAACGATATCACTGATCATTTTACTTGAATACACTTCTACATAAGGTTCATAAATTGTATTTGCATTTTTGACTCTACAGATAAAATCTGAAAGTTGATCTACAGCTACCATACTATCCTCCTACCAGCTTGCTTTCTTCAAACCAGGGATTTTTCCCTCGTTTGCATATTTTCGAAGACAAAGACGACACAAGCCGAAGTCTCTATAGTACGCATGAGGTCTTCCGCAAATTTTACAACGATTATAGGCCCTTGTAGAAAACTTAGGTTTTCTATTGCTTTTGTTTATTAAAGCTGTTTTTGCCATTAGTTTTTATCCTTTCGAAACGGAAAGCTAAACGCTTCAAGCAGGGCTCTTCCTATCTCATCTGTCGGGGCATTTGTTATAATGGAAACATTGAAACCCCTTACCTTGTCAACTTTATTGTAATCAATTTCCGCAAATATTAATTGTTCGCGGATACCAAATGTATAACTACCACGCCCGTCAAACGAATTGGGGTTTAGTCCCCGGAAGTCTCTGATTCTAGGCAAAGCTTCGTTAATGAGCTTTTCTAGAAAAGCATACATGCGTCGACCACGTAAAGTGACCATTACACCAACGGGTTGACCTGCTCTCAGTTTAAAATTTGCAACCGATTTTTTTGCTTTTTTGACGACCGGTTTTTGGTTGGTAATTGTAAATAATTCATCTAGCGAGGATTCAAGAGCCTTGGTGTCTACTGTAGCTTCACCAACTCCTCGGTTGATTACAATTTTTTGAATTCTGGGTACTTGCATAACAGATGTAAAGCTAAATTGTTTCTTCAGTTTTGGTACGATATCCGTATGATATTGTTCAATTAAAGCAGAAGAAGGAATTTCTCTTTTCGTTTCCATTTTTAGTGTTTTTTCTTGGTTTTTCGCTTTAGCCATCTAGTAACGCTCCTATAGTTTGTCAATCAACTCGCCGCATTTTTTGCAAAAGCGAGCATGTTTTCCATCAGCAAGGTTTTTTCTTCCAACGCGAGCAGGTTGACCACAGGAAGGGCAAATCAGCATGATCTTGCAAGGCTGAATAGGTTTTTCTTTTTCAAGAATCCCACCTTGGGGTAAACTTTGATTTGGTTTCACGTGCTTTCTGCACATGTTAAGCCCTTCAACAATAACTCGTGGGTGATCGGTTTTTGCATCAACAACTCGCTGTATGGTACCCCGTTCATTTTTGTCTTTACCAATTCTTATAAGGACTTTGTCTCCCGTGCGTAATTTTAGTTTCATCTATATCACCTCGGGGGCTAAGGATATAATTTTCATATACCCTTTTTCTCTAAGTTCTCTGCAGACAGGTCCAAAAATACGGGTTCCTTTAGGATTTCCATCATCATCAATAATAACAGCGGCATTTCCATCAAAACGAACAATAGAACCATCAGGCCTACGTACAGGAAAGGCAGTTCTAACAATAACTGCTTTTTCAACGGTTCCTTTTTTAATCTGTCCATTAGGAATAGATTGTTTTACTGTCACAACGATACGATCTCCAACAAAACCATATCTTCTTCTTGAACCACCCACGACTCGAATAACAGAAACAACTTTCGCTCCACTGTTATCCGCTACTTTTAGCCTTGAGTAAATTCCAATCATTTTAAAGCTCCTTCCATGTCATCCGAAGACTGAATGGATATAATTTTCCACCGAACAGTAGCTGCATATGGTTTGCTTTCTTGAATCGTAACGACATCGCCAATTTTGGATGTATTTTCTTCATCGTAAACATGATATTTACGAGTTTTGTTTACCATTTTTCGATAGAGCTTATGTCCAAGAACTCGGATTTTTTGTTCAACAACACGGAAATTTTTATTTTTATCGCTTACAACAACAGCTGTAACTACTTTTCTATTTTCTACACTCATGGATTTCTCCTCTCACGAAGAATGGTTTCCATTCGACGAATATCAAGGCGAAGATTTCGGATTTTGAGAGGTTCATCAACCTGTTGCATCATCATCTTAAACCGATATTCAAATAGTTCTTTCTTCATTTCTGGAATACGCTTTTCCATTTCTTCTGATGAAAGCTCTTTAATCTGCCATAGTTTCATTAAAAAGCCTCCTGTTCTTCTCGTATGACAAGTTTTATTTTCATAGGTAACTTTGCACTAACAAGCCTATTGACGCGTTTTGCGTCGTCTTCTGGGATACCAACAAACTCAAACATGATTCTTCCAGGCTTCACGACGGCTTCCCAATGATCCACATCACCTTTTCCTCCACCCATACGGACTTCGGCAGGTTTTTTTGTAACGGGTTTATCTGGAAAAATACGAATCCAAAACTTCCCAGTTTTAGATACATTTTGAGTAATTATTAAACGACATGCTTCAATCTGTCTAGCTGTAACGCGGTGGGGTTCCAATGCCATAATGCCAAAATCTCCAAAGGAGACCTTGGAACCACGATATGCTTTACCGCGCATTCGACCTCGATGTTGCATTCTGTGTTTTACTCTTTCTGGTAATAGCATTTACTATCCTCCATATTCTGCGTACAAAGTTGGCAGACTAGCAGGATCGGTAGGTTGATCTCCGCTATAAATCCATACTTTCACGCCTACGCAGCCAAATTTTGTATTTGCAACTGTTTCATGATAGTCAATCTTTGCTCGAATGGTGTGTAGAGGAATTCTTCCTTCTCGGAACCACTCGGTTCGGGCAATATCCGCACCATTTAAACGTCCAGAGACCATTACTTTGATCCCTTTGGATCCCGATTTCATGGTTCGAAAAATGGCTTGTTTCATGGCTCTTTTAAAGGCAACTCTGCGTTCAATTTGCATGGCTACGCCTTCAGAAACTAGTTTAGCACTCATATCAGGAGAATTGACTTCAATTACTTCTAGCTTAATCTGCGATTTATCGACAATTTTCTCAAATGTTCTCTTAAGTTGCTCGATATTGGATCCTCTTTTACCGATCAGAATGCCAGGTCGTGAAGTAAAAAGTCGGATTCTTAATTCATTTCCGCGGCGATTTATAATCACTTTAGAAATGCAAACTTCTTTTCCGAGTTTGTCGATTTCTTTACGAATCTTAATATCTTCTACTAAATACTTGTTGTAATCACTCGGTTTAGCAAACCAATGGGTTCGCCAGTCATAAATGACTCCAACTCTATAACCAAATGGATGTACTTTGCGACCCATAACTTAATTCTCCTTTTCGCGAACGTAGATCGTTATATGAGAAGTACGATGATACATTACATCAGCTCGTCCCATAGCTCTTGGTTTGAATCTGCGCATCGGTTTAGCAGCATCGACTAAAACACGACTTACAGTCAAGAGATCTTCATTCATCAAATAGTTTTCTTTCGCATTTGCGACTGCAGATTTCAGAGTATTAAAAAGAATACGAGCAGCTTTATGCGGCATCGACCCTAGTATTCCTTCTGCAACTCCGACATCTTTGTTCCGGATCAGTGCTGCAACTTTTCGGGCCTTAAAAGGAGAAAGTCGGGTGAATTTTAGTTTTGCGTATGCTTCCATGTGTTTCCTACTTTCCTACAATACCTTTGCCAATGCCCTTGTGAGGTCTATATGTTCGAGTGGCAGCAAACTCTCCAAGTTTGTGACCTACCATTGCCTCGTTAACATAGACTGGCACATGGGCTTTTCCATTGTGGATAGCAAAGGTAAAGCTTACCATTTCAGGCGTAATTGTGGAGCGTCGGCTCCATGTTTTAATAATTCGTTTTTCTCCAGTTAGCTTCATGGCTTCTACTTTTGTAAGAAGCTTGGGATCAGTATAGCCAGCAGTTCTATTTCGTTGGGTTTTTTGTTCTTTCAATCGTAAACTCCTTTACTACTTTCGTCTCTTCATAATGAGCCGATTGGATTTTTTCTTCTTGTTACGGGTTTTGTAACCCAATGCGGGTTTACCCCAAGGAGTTAATGGACCCGGATGTCCGATAGGTGCTTTACCTTCACCACCACCATGTGGGTGATCAACTGGGTTCATTGCAGATCCACGAACGCGTGGACGATGACCCATCAACCTAGTTCTTCCTGCCTTTGCTAAAACTGTATCTTTGTGTTCGGCATTGCTTACTTGACCAACTGTAGCACGACATGTCAAAGGAACATATCTCATTTCTGAAGAAGGAAGTCGAAGGTGAGCATACTGTTCGTCCTTCGCTAATAACTGGGCATACGAACCTGCACTTCTAGCCATTACTCCGCCACAACCAGTTCGCAGTTCAATGTTGTGAACCAGGGTACCTGTTGGGATACTTTTAAGGGTTAGACAATTCCCAGGGTGAATATCAGCAGTTTCAGACGAGATTACTGTATCTCCAACATGCAATCCATCGGGAGTAATGATATATCTCTTTTCTCCATCTGCATAATGAAGAAGTGATATCAATGCACTTCTGTTAGGATCGTATTCAAGTGTTGCCACTTTTGCAGGAATATCAAATTTATCACGACGAAAATCAATCAATCGATATCGAATTTTAGTACCACCACCGATGTATCGCATGGTGATTTTTCCTTGATTGTTACGGCCACCAGATTTCTTAAATGATAGTGTCAGTGCTTTATGAGGTTGATTCTTGTTTTCTGTACTTGTAGATCGTATGACTGATACACGACCACGTGTACCTGGTGATGTAGGTTTATATTTCTTTAGTGCCATTGCAGTTCCTCTCTATTGTACCTTAAGGGTTTCAATGACATACCCTTCAGATAATTGCACTTCCGCCTTTTTCATGACAGAAGTATGAGTATAGCCAGTTCGGGTACGTTTTGGTTTTGGGTAAATTTTTGTCGTTCGTACTTTGTTCACCTTAACATCAAACATATCCTCTACGGCTTGTGCAATTTCTATTTTATTGGCTAAACGATCTACGATAAAAGTATAGATACCAGATTCTTGCTGTTCCATTGATTTTTCACTGACAAGGGGCCTTCGAAGGACATCTCTATTTTTTGGCATATTCTATCCTCTTTTCTAAGCCTTGAACAGCTTCTTCGGTTATCAAAACACGACGACAATTAATTAAGTCATACGTACACACATCTTTCCATTCAATGGGAATATAGGATGGTGTATTTCGCAAGCTTAATAACAGTTTTCCATTGGCAGTAGGATCAAAAATGATTAAATTTCTACCTTTTGCAAATTCTTCATGATTCAGCTTTTTAATGATAGGGTTCGTTTTCCCCATTTCATCTTTTAGATGCGAAACAAGGTATACTTTTTTCTCTTCAAGTATCCATTTAATTGCACTGTTAAAAGCAAGTCTGCGCTGTTTTTTGGGAATCGTCGTTGCATAACTTCGTGGTCTGGGAGGAAAAGTAACTCCACCCCGAACCCAAATAGGAGATCGACGAGTCCCAGCTCGAGCATTTCCCGTACCTTTTTGACGCCAAGGCTTACGTGTACTGAAGTTTACTTCTCCTCGGGTCTTGGCACAAGCTGTCCCAATACGAGCATTATTGCGTGTCTGAACAATAACTCTTACAATCAAATCATGATGGGACTTTTCAGGGAGTCCTTGAAATTCAAGATTGGTCTCGGACAATGATTTTGTATTTGTATTGTAAACTGGTACTGTGCTCATTATTTACGCTCCCACTTGTTAATAAAGACTTGGGAACCTTTGCA
>JAQVSG010000095.1 GCA_028700655.1 Caldisericia bacterium | reverse complement strand
TACGGGCACAGATCCACCCATAGGTGAACCTGTGCCTGGATACCATTTTACGGTATAAGATAATCCTCGTTGTTGGAATGCTTTTTAAAGCCATGCCTTTCTCGCATTGATTCTTTTCCATCAATAAAGATTTCATACGCATTGTGTTGGATACGATCCATAATTGATTCACACAAGGTACTGTCCTCTGGATCTCCAATGCGTTCATACCATCCTTTTTGATCGTACTGTGTACCGAAAAGGATCGATCCTTTTCGCGTTTTTACTTCCACAATCTCCAAAATATCCATAGATTCTGCGGTAGTAAGTGGCCTTAACAACCATTCATCCAGAATCAAAAGATCCAATTTGAAATATTGCTTCAGTAGTTTCTTCTGCGTTCCTTCTGCTTTGGCAATCATGAGATCGTTTAAAAGCTCTGGAATTCGAGTATACCGGACTTTCATAAAAGCCCGACAAGCTGCCATTCCCAGTGCACACGCAAGGTAGGTTTTCCCATTTCCACTGGCACCTTTGAGAATGACATGATGCCCTTCATGAATGTATCGACACGTAGACAATTCCAGAAGAAGGGATTTGTTCAACTTGCGATCTGCATGGTATTCAATGTCTTCCATAGCTGCATTGGGAAACCGAAAATCTGCATCATGAATGAGTTTGTTGATTTTGTTGGATTGTCGTTGTGACCATTGTGCATCTACGATCATACCAAAGCGTTCTTCAAACTGCAAGGAGCTAAAGCTTGCATCCTTCATTTGCGAGGAAAACGTATCCGCCATTTGTACCCAATCGCATTTCATAAAGCTTATGAAGTGTGGTCTGGTTCAGCATGTTTCCCTCCTTTAAAGTAATGCGCTCCTCGCGTATACCCATACTTCCCACTTCTTTTCGTGGGTGTGGAATTCGCTCCCAAGACATGTTTGTCTTGCCCCGTTTTAAGAATGGTATGGATATTTTTAAAACTGGGAGAGGGTGTATAGAGCAATGCTCTAGAACAAGCATCTTCAATTCTAGACAGAGAATACCGATCTCTTAGTTTCATCAGAGCAGCACAGGACTTGTAGCATTGTTGCTCCACTTTGACCGATGCAAAAAAAGATTCCATCACAATGTGGGTGGATTTTCCTACATCGCGTGCCCAGCCTAAAAACGTATCTCGATTCCACGAGAGATATTTTTGGTGTTTCTCGGGCATATGGTCCTTGCAGATTTGTGGTTCACACATTCCATGTCGTCGAATATGAGAAGCAATTCGATGAGAATGGTAAAACACTTCGATGGTGGTGGATGTGATACGAAGATCTACGTTTTGTCCAATGTACTCATAGGGAACTGAATACTTGATTTTTTCAATGGTTATGAGATAATCAGGCTGAATGGTAGTGGTTTGCCATTGTGCCATTTCATATGGAGAAATAGGCAATGGTTGAAGATACGCCTTTTCCTCTTGTTCAAATGCCTGCAAACGACTTCCATTCTTTTTTTGAAACGGTTTCTCGTTAAACTCTTTTAATTTCACAGCAATAGCCTCATTTAACGCTGCAAAAGAAAAGAATTTCTCGTGGCGCAATGCTGCAATGATCCATGTGGACAATACACCCACTGCACTTTCCACATTGGGCTTCCCTCGAGGTGAATATGGGCGTGCTGGGATCACAGCCGTATGGTAATGTTCTGCCATCTCTTGATAGGACCGATGCAAAATCAATTCGGATGTGGTATGTTTCGTTACGGCTGTTTTGAGATTGTCCAGAATCAGGATTCTGGCAACACCCGAAAAGAATTGAAAGGCTTGGATGTGGGCTTGGATCCAGTTGGCTATACACCGGGTTGGAAACGCCACTGCGTAGCTATACAAACTACACGAAAGGGTAGCTACAAATACATAGGCAGGAATGCCTTCTCCAGTTACTTCATCGACTACGGTAAGAACCTTGCCAGCCCAATCCACTTCTATGCTTTCTCCTGGTTTCCGTTTAATCCGTAAGGTGGCCTTGGTTCGTTGGGCATAGGAATGGTACAATTCACAAAAATACGAATACTGATACGGAATCGAATGTTCAAGTTGAGCCTGCTCACAATACTCACTCCAAAGCAATGTAAGGGTTACTCCTGGTTTTGCCAACTCATCGTGAATCCATGAACAATCAGGAATCTTACGAGGAGATGACGTCCCCTCCTGTGGATACAGAAACATGTGCAACTGCTCATCAGTGGTTGGCTCCGGAAAGGGAAAAACAAGTCCCTTTTCAGAGGCAGTACGAAGAATGTCTCGAATTTTGTTTCGAGAACTGTGGACACTGGCTGCAATTTGCCTTTGGCTATACCCTAGGCTATGCAACCGAAGAACCTCATGATACTGAATCATAAGAAAACCTCCAGACAATTAGATTTATACAGGTCTTCCTGTATATGTGAGTAGTATACTGCAGGTTTTCAAAAGAGAGGAGCTAAGAACGGAAATAGTGGATCTATTTGAGCGGAGAAGTGGATCTATTTTTCCGGAACAATGGAGTTATTGAAGCGTAATATTCATACAACTATCTATTGAACTAAGCTTACCCGATGCAGCTTCTAGATCTATACAAAAATTTGTATCAAACAAATCTATAGCACCAGATAATGTATTGAAAAGAATTGATTTTCCAGAACCTTTTAAAGGTATTACTTCTAGATATTTTGTAACGTATATCATTTATTAATATTAGCTTGTAAATACCATGTAAAAGTACCAAGCCGGTGAATAGTAATATAAAATCCTGACTTAACAAATTCTGTTTTCAAATTATCTACTAAAGGAAAATACTCATCTTCTATTTCTTCTATCATTTCTTTGTCACCATTATTTTCTAATTCCTTTTTTAGCAATGCTAAAGCATTTTGTGATTCAAACATTGCATCTACAATAATTACAGTTCCCGATCTTTTTAAAACTCTTCTAAATTCCTGCACCATGACTCCAATTTCATTTGAAGGAATATGATGAATCACATAAGTAGCTACTAAAATGTCAAAAGTATTATCTTTTACAGGTATTTTTGGTAGCAATCCTGGAACAATCTCAATATTTTTACACTTTTCCAAAAATTTTATTCTCATCTGTTTTGAAGGTTCAATTGCCTTTAAAACTAAATTAGGCAATGATACTATCTTTGCAATAAGATTCCCTGTTCCAGCTCCAATATCCAAAACATATAAAGATTTAAGAGATTTCTGTGCTATTTGTTTTATTTCATTACACACAAAATTAATAGCATAAGAATAGTTCTCATGAATCCAATCAGTTTTTAAGACAGATTGATCATAATTCTTTGCCCAAGAATCAAAATCCCATTTTCTTTCAACCATTCTGTATACCCCAAATCATCTATAAAGTGCTTTTACATAAATATTTATCAAATCTTCAATCAGTGGACATTTTGTAGCAAAAATATCCCCAAAAGCTTCCCAAGCTTTGTAAATACAACTACCACCGCATATAAACACAAAACGACATGAGTAACATCTTAGCTGTTTGTTGATTATTGTTCTACTTCCCCATTTTTTAACTAATGTATCATTAATTCTAGTCGTAGGAAAATACAAGCCTATTTGAAAATCTTTTTTGCCAATACCCCACCAACAAGAATATACTTTCCCATCAGGTGCAAAAACAAATTGATTACCAGAGGCACTACAAAAACTAAAAGATGGGCCAACAGATTGCTTATCAAGAAAATGTGCGTATATTTGATTACATCCATGCAAGCTCCAATTATATTCTAATAATTTTGGAAAATCCATAGATAATTTACTCATCTCAGTAGCATATTCAATCTCAGTAATAAAATACTTACTCCAACTGCTAGTACCTTCAGAGACTGGATAAAAATAAATCTCAAATTTCCCATTGTATTTTTCAAATTTAGACAGGATCTCAACTAATCCAGGTATAAAATTTATGTTATGCCAGTCTACATTAACTCTTACACAGACACTTAATCCAATTTTCAAGTAATTCTCAATAGACAAGAGTATATTATTAAACATATAATTAGATGATTTTTTATTCGGTCGACGAAAAGTGTTAATCTCTGGTGGACCATCAAGTTTTATTTGAATAACGGTGTTCAAATCTTTAAATTTCTCACTATAATCATTAAAAAAGGTTCCATTCGTAATAATTTGTAGCTTACCATTATATGCTTTAACGACATCAATAAAATGCAACACTACTTTATCGTGTATTGGTAATAATGGTTCACCGCCCATGAAAATAAAAGTAGAAGCTTTTTTTGAGTGTACATTCCTGATGCTCTTCCTTTTGTTTCAATACATGAGCGTGATCTTTTTCATCATCGGCTAACTTCTGGAAAACACCATGAAGGTGATTGTCTTTATTCATTTCTGCTAGATTGCGATAATACTTCTCTCCATCGATTTCCATTTTGATTGCATTCGTCAGTATACCCATTGGTTCTCCTTTCAAATTTTAGGTTTCTTTAATTGTATCCGTAATAGTTTTAAAAGAAAAGGATACGAAAGGTTTTCACTGTTTTACGAGAATTGCATTTAAAAGTGACAACTCCAGAAAAGTTCCTTCACTGGTGTTTTTTGGTTTGGAGATTTATAATAGAATGAACGAAAACAATCAACGAAGGAATAACCAAATGAAAAAACTTTTGCTTGTTTCCATG
>JAQVSG010000005.1 GCA_028700655.1 Caldisericia bacterium | reverse complement strand
GATTTTGTATCTGAAAAGGAAACGCATATTCTTTCGATCACGACCGATAGAGAAATGACAAGCGAAGAAAAAAATCTAATGATGCAACTGCCTTTTGTGAAAAAGATTACTTCTGCCAGACAAAAAACTGGTTCAACCGATGTATCATGGCAATTGTATTTTCAGAAGGAGTTTCACTCTCTTTCCATTATACTTCAATCTCTTGGTCAGTTTTCATTGCATATTGTTGATCTGCATGTTCAAACGCCTACGATTGAAGATATTTTTCATCAATTTGTCAAAGAAGAAGAAACAAAAACAATCGCATGAACAGAGTCATTGTTTTTTTTCGGAAGTTCTTTGTCTTTGTAAAACGAGGATTTCTTGTTTTTATTAGTTACAAAATCCAGCTTGTATTGTCTATCGTATCGGTTTTCTTTTCATTGATATCCTTTTATTTCATGGTGAATTTCCTGGATTTGCAAACATTCAATCCAAAATTAAGTTCTATGGGTGGAAACTATCTTTCTTTTCTGGTGATTGGTACTATATATGTTGGATTGATGAGTGTGGGTCAATCTTCTTTTGCCGAAACAATTAGTGAAGAACAAAGTTTGGGTACTTTGGAACAACTGTTTGTATCCAAAACACCATTGTGGCAAATACTTGTTTTTTCCTCAATCTGGAATTACCTGATTACCATCATTAATATGGTTTTATCTATTGTGATCTACAATCTCTTTTTCAATGTTAAACTGAATGCCAATATCCTTACTTCTGTGGTGATTTTGGTGGTTAGTTCCATTGCTATGATGGGTATTGGGATGTTGAGTGCAGGATTCATTATGCGATATAAACGAGGCGACCCCATTAGCTGGATTTTAGGTTTATTGACAGGATTGTTATCTGGAATTTATTATCCTGTTGATATTCTTCCTTCGTATTTGCAAGCTCTGAGCAAAATATTGCCGCCTACCTATGCGATATCAGCACTTCGAAAAGCTACTCTTTTACATGCTACTTTGGCAGATGTTTCTCAAGAATTACTTATATTGTGCATCTTTGCTCTTGTTACTATTACATGCGGTTTACTATTTTTCCAATATAGTTTTAATCAGGCTCGAAAAGAAGGTTCTTTAAGTTGGTATTAGGTTTTCCTTTTTTTAAGCATTACGTTCCAGTAGATGAATAGTGACGCAATCCTAGATTCCATATGAAGATGCAAGGGAAAACGAAACCAATCCCTGCAAGAGGGGTTGCTGTGTATAGTATTGATACAACCAGTGAAGAGGTTTGTATTTTTCCTAATAGAAATAGCAGTGGTATGTAGTTCACAACACCAAAAGGGATGATAAACGTAAAAAAACGTCGAATACCCTCTGGATAGATGTTAAGTGGATATTGAGAGATTTCTCTACCTCCATCGGTGAGAATGTTTACTAGTTCTATGCCTTCAATAGTCCAGAAACACAATGTTGCTCCCAGCATGAAGATTCCTATGAAGATGAAAACACCTCCCACGATCATAAAGATCAGTGTCAGTATGGCTTGAAAATTCCATACAATGTCCAAATGAATAATGGCAAAACCAAGCACCATAATGCTTTGGAGCAAGCGACCAATGCGAGTAAACTCAAATTGAGAGCCTAATATCTGCAGTATGATGGATTGAGGTCGTAAAAGAAATCGATCCAGAAGTCCTTTTCGAACCAATGGAGAAAAGGAATCAAAACCTCTTCCAATACATTCACTAATTGAAAAACCTATATGGATGATACCGTAACAGAAAGCAACTTCATAAAGGTTCCAACCTGCAATTGTTGGGAATCGTTGGAACAAAAGATAGATGGAAACAAAAATGAGAAACGGTACAAAAAACTGAGCAAATGATAGAAGGAGAAACGATGTACGGTATTCCATTTGGCATTTGAGCAGCATGGAGATGTATCGAAAATACAGTTTCATTTATCCACCATGAACAACCACTCTTTGGAGTGATTTTTGGAGTAAAAGCCGACCAAGTACAACAAGAAGAAGAATCCAACCTAGTTGAATAAATATACTTACGATTGCTTCAGGGATGCCAATATGGCCAGCATAAATTCGAAATGGAACATCGCATGTATATCGAAAAGGAAGAGCATAGACAATTTTTTGTAGCCATAGTGGCATGAGTGGAACAGGTATAATCAGTCCTGCAAAGAACTCACCAAATACAGCAAAAAGGAGCATAGAGCCAACAGCAGAATATGTATAGAAAGTGGAGATGTAGACAAACATAGAAATGGTGACCAGAAGAACAAGCCCAAGAAACAAGGTAAGGAAAAAATAAAGAAAATGCTCCATCGTGGGAGGAAGCTTGAGAGAATAGGGGGCAGGAAGAAAAGCAGCCACTAGCAGAATGGGCATGCACCGCAGGGAGGCACTGGAAAGCCTGGCCGAAATAAGTTTGACAAACCAGAACGAATACAAATGAATAGGACGACACAATTCATAAGCAATAGAGCCAGTAAGAATCATAGTAAAGATGTCGTTGTCTCGAAACCACAATACAAAAAATGCGAGAAATGCCTGCTGAAGCCAGATGATTTGAACGACTTGTGTGTAACTGATGGGTTGAGTCTGGATATTGCTTTGATAAAAAGCCTGGAAGATGAAAAGAAGCATAAATCCCCAGCAGAATTGAGTGATCGCTCCGGCAATAGCCGCTGTTCTGTATTGCAGTCCTTGTTTGATTTGCAGAAAAAAATAGGCAATGTACGATCGAACATTGGATTGTCTATATCTCATACTCTGTGTACACCTGTGCAATGATTTCTTCAATGCTCTGATCGGTTGTATAATTTTCTTTTAAAAGCGATACATTGCCATCAAAAAGTGTTCTTCCTTTTCCAATGAGAATTACTCGATTTGTCAGGGCTTCGATATCATGCATATCGTGGGTGGTGAGTATAACGGTTACCTTGTTTTCGTGGTTGATCCTTTGAATGAATTTCCGAATTGCGATTTTGGCTACTGCATCCAATCCTATGGTGGGTTCGTCAAGAAATAGTATGGAGGGCTGATGAAGAAGAGAGGCTGCGATTTCACATTTGATTCGTTGTCCCAGACTTAACTGCCGCACAGGTTTGGACAAAAGATCCTGCAACTGTAAAATATCGACCAGCATCGCAAGGGATTTCTTGTATCGTCCTTCTTCTACGCGGTAGATTTCTTTTAACAAAAGAAAAGAATCGAGTACGGGAACGTCCCACCAGAGCTGCGATCGCTGCCCAAAGACAACACCAATTTGACGGACATACTCAATGCGGTTTTTCCAGGGAATCATTCCCATCACTTTGCAGGTGCCAGATGTAGGAAGAAGAATTCCACTCATTATCTTGAGAGTAGTGGATTTGCCAGCTCCGTTAGGGCCAATATAGCCAATGATTTCCCCAGGATTGATATGGAACGAGACATCTTCTAAAGCATGTACCCATTTCCATTTAGGGAAAAAGAAAGAAGAGATAGAGTCTCGCAAGCTTTCTTTTCGCTCGTATACTTTAAATTGCTTTCGCAAATGCAAAACTTCAATCATTTTAGCTCCTGGTATTCATCTGTGTCCATGAAAATACTAGAAGTATTATAGCATGAATTGACTTGCTAACTGAAGGCCGCGTATTCCCCCATCATCGAATTCCATCTTTTTTTGGTACAATGAGTATATGAAGAAGAAAAAAACGATTCAATGGATTCTTGTAGTGCTTTGGATGTTGCTCATCTTTTTTTTATCGGAGCAACCCGCTGTTGATTCCAAAGCTTTAAGCTCTGATACTGCTGTTTGGATTGTTCAAATTGTTGAGAAAATTTGCCCTTGTTTGGAAATGCAAACAACCGACATCCACTCTCCCTTGCGAAAATTGGCTCATTTTTTTCTCTATTTTGTGCTAGGTATCTTCTTTACCCAGTCTCTTGAGGGGGAAAAGTGGAACAGGAAAAAGAAATGGATAGGTGTTGTTTTGGCTTGTGTATTGTATGCAATGTCTGACGAATTTCACCAAGCATTTGTACCCGGGCGAGGCGCTCAATGGTCCGATGTTCTGATTGATAGTATCGGCAGTATGTGTGGTATTGGATTGACTTTTCTGTGCAAGCGTCATACATTGCACAGACAGAAGAAGAGAGTATACTAGTCGAACGTTTTATCCAAGTTTGAAGACATGCATTTCATTCATGGTTTGTATCTTTCATAAACCATATTTTTGATGGATATGCTACAATACACGTAGAACATTATACAAGTGAGTAATATCGTTTTACATGAAAACGTTTATCTTTTTGATGATTTGAATTAATGATCTTAGTTAGGATGTAAAATGCAGTTTTATTGGATATGGATCGGAATTTTTATCCTTCTCTTATGTAGCGGAATTCTTTTGCAATATCTCTTGCGAAGAGCTGGGAGCACTCAAAAGTTGTATATCCGAGATGCAGCGTTATCCAGTGAAGAATTGTGGGACTATGCCATAAAGAACGCAATCGAGCACTCTATATCTATTCAAAAGGGTACTCTTCATCATCCCATTCCTCGGATGAAAGCAAATTACAAGTATATTTTTTCTGTATATACTTCTCTTAACAAGGATGTACGGGGAAAGAAATCCGTACCCCCTGCAGCAGAATGGCTTCTTGATAACTTCTATATGATCGAGGAGCAAATGAAGCAAATCCGAAAGGATTTTGTAAAGAAGAATTATCAACGCCTACCTGTCATACAATCCGGTCCATTTCAGGGCTACGCAAGAATATTTGCTGTTTCTATGGAATTGGTTGCTCACACCGATGGTCAGTTAAATGAAGATGTACTTACACACTATATTGAATCGTATCAATCCCATAGCGTTCTTTATGATCGAGAAATATGGGCTTTGCCTGTTTTTTTAAAACTTGCCATCATTGAAACGATTCGCAATTTGTGTGAGAAAATTCAGAATACCCAACAGCAATGGTATAAAGCAGACACTGTTTTTGAAGACTGGATGCACAATGATGTTATTGACACGAGCAAAGGAATGCGATACTTTAAAGAAAGTTTGGCTGCGATCGATGGCACCAACCCTCTTTTTATAGAGCATTTATTCTACCATCTACGAAGATCGGGTCGAAGTTACATTTCCATATTGCAGGAAATGAATGAACGTCTTTCTAAGCTGGGTACAACCACCGAGGATGTTGCCCGAAAAGTACACAGTATGCAATCGCTTCACACCGTATCTGTGGGAAACTGTGTGACGAGTTTGCGGTATTTTTCCACGTTTGATTGGTCGATTTTATTTGATTCTGTGAGTATCGTTGATATGATCCTTCGCCAAGATCCAGACGGGACTTATCCTGCCATGGATGTGGCTACCAGATATCGTTACCGATCCATTATTGAAGAGGCTGCCATCCAGTTGCATGTTTCTGAAGTTCACCTTGCGAAAGAAGCTATTGAGTTAGCTGAAATGGCGAGAAAGAGTTCAAGGGATTTATCAGTTGTTGATCCCTATCATAGAAAGAAGACTCATGTTGGATATTATATTGTCGGAGATGGAAAAAGAGACCTAGTACAGAAACAAAAGGGCCCGAAACGACATCTTCCTCAAAAGAAGAATCCACATTTAATGACAACTCTTTATCTAACAGTTATTAGTACACTGACCTTTCTTTTAACAGGAATTGTAATCTATTATGGTATCCCGCTTGGTATTTCATTACATCCAGTATTCGATGCGATTGTGATAGGGTTGATTGTATGGATACCTGTCTCAGAAATTGTGATTCACATACTGCATTGGTTTATATGCAAGATTCTTCCTCCCACTTCTTTTCCGAGATTGTCTTTAGAAGAAGGGATTCCACTTTCTTTAACCACTATTGTTGTTACTCCTTCTTTACTACCAGATGTGGATACAGTTCATGAATTGTTGCATAAGATCGAGAAACAGTATTTATCAAACCGAGAAGAAAACTTATTCTTTGCTCTTGTTGGGGCGTATAAGGATTCATCAGAACCACAAGTAAAAGATGGAGAAAAGATTGTTCAGCAGGCATTAAAAGGAATTGAAGGACTAAATAAGAAGTATTGCCAAAACAAAGCGCAGGATATATTCTATTTTTTTCATCGTAAAAGTCAGTACAATAAAAAGAACAATATTTGGATTGGATGGGAGAGGAAGCGCGGTGCTCTTATCGAGTTTAACGATTTGGTAATGGGATCTACACATACGAGTTTTTCTCATATGTCTTGTAAAAATCTTCCCTTTTCTCATGTCAAGTACATTATCACTCTAGATAGCGATACCATTTTACCTCTAGGTACAGCGAAAAAACTGATTGCTACCATGGCACACCCTTTGAATCAACCCTTGATTGATGAAGAAAAAGGGATTGTGACAGATGGGTATACGATTATGCAACCCCGTATTGATGTTACCATTGAAAGTACTACCAAGTCTTTATTCTCTGAAATATGTACCGGGCAAAAAGGAATTGACCCGTATGCCAATGCCATTTCAGATGTATACCAAGATCTCTTTGGAGAAGGAATTTATACCGGAAAAGGAATCTATGATTTACAGGTGTTTCAGAGAATTCTCAAGATGGCTTTACCTGAAAACGCAGTTCTTAGTCACGATTTACTAGAAGGTTCTTATGTTCGAACAGGGCTTGTTACAGACTTACGATTCTTGGACTCTTATCCCTCCACCCTTTTGTCTTATACCTCCCGAGTTCACCGATGGGTTCGGGGAGATTGGCAACTATTTCCCTTTCTTTGGAGGAGAATAAAAAACCGGAATGAGCAAATTGTACGTAATCCTCTTACACTTCTATCGCGATGGAAAATGTTTGACAACTTACGGCGGAGTTTGTTTGCGCCTTCTCTTCTTGTTTTACTATTAGCTACCTTTACTATTCTTTCCAGAAATTGGTTTGTGTGGGTGGGGATTGTTTTCATGTCTTTGTTCATACCATTTTTCATTCAATCACTCGACCAGATTTTTAGCACCCATTTTTGGCGCCGTAAATACAAGAATTATAAGCGAGAAATATCGGGTCTTCCTGCAGTATTGTTGCAATCCTTTTTGCAACTCACATTTCTTCCTTACAATGCCTGCCTGATGGTTCATGCGATTGGTTTAACTATAGGGCGCATCTACATTACAAAGAAGAATACTTTACAGTGGACAGCGGCGGCTATTGTAGAAAAACATCAAAAAAATACGATACTACGCTATGTGGTATCTTTAAGCGCGTGTTTCATTATGGCTGTAATCTTCAGTGGATTGGCTTTATTCTTTCAACCTAATCTAGTGATGATTTCAATCTGGTTTAGCATTATATGGGCCCTAGCACCCTTTATTGGGTATTCCATTAGCATGGATCGTATAGAGGAGACCGTAGATATGACAGAAGAGAAGCGGCAGGATTTACGTATCATTGCTCGTAAAACATGGCGATATTTTGAAGAGTTTATGAATGAGAAAAATCATTTTCTGCCTCCTGATAATTATCAAACAGATCCACCCAAAGGGATAGCTTATCGGACAAGTCCCACCAATATTGGATTGGGTCTTCTTTCTGTTTTATCTGCAAGAGATTTTGGATTTATTCCTACTACAGAAATGATGAAACGCATTGAAAAAACCATTGCATCCATTGAGGAAGTAGACACATGGAACGGGCATTTACCCAATTGGATTGATACACGAACATTAAAATCTTTACAGCCCACCTATATATCAACGGTGGATAGTGGAAATCTTCTTACATATTTGATTACTTTGCGTGAAGGATTGAAAGAATACTTGCATAAACCCATAATTACTTTGGACTTTTTACAGAGCATTCGGGATACTCTTTTATGTGCAGGAGAAGAAGGGGCAGAATGCAATACAAGCATGATGCTATGTTTTACATTTCCATTAATAGAGCCCATTAACCTTGGTTCATGGCAAGATGTTATCGATCAATTATACGATTATCCCGTTTTTGATCAAATGAAAGAAACCCCCTGGAAACCGAAAGTAAAGCAAATGGTACAAATGTTGTATCAAGAATTCCATGACTATTTACCGGATATGAATTTGTTCCGAAAAATTCCCTTGGATTTAAGAGAATCCAAAGTAACTCCCAAGATTACTTCTCTCGTTCATAAAATACGCGAAACGTGTGAAAAAAATCATGTTTTTGCAGAATTGCCGATGTTTTATGAGGATATTATTCGTCACATTGAAACCATTGAAAAATTAGCACAAAAAGAAGAGCCCGACGAACTTAAAGAAGGTTTCGTATGGCTTTCTTCTGTAAAAAAGAGTCTTCAGACAAGTGTTGAAAATATTCGTGCTTGTCTTACACGATATCAGATACTTCTTGAAAGAATTGATACCATTGCTGATGCAATGGATTTTATACCACTCTATTCGAAGAGAAAGAAATTGTTTTCTATTGGTTATGCGATGGAGTCTCAAAAAAGAACCAATTCATTCTATGATTTAATGGCATCAGAAGCTAGGCAAACAAGTTACGCATGTATTGCTAAAGGAGTTGTACCTGCAACTCATTGGTTTCGGCTTGATAGAACGTTAACAACAGTGGATGGGTATAAGGGTTTGGTATCCTGGACAGGCACGATGTTTGAATATCTTATGCCTCTTCTCATTATGAAGAAGTACAGTCATACATTGTTGGACGAAAGCTACTTTTTTGCTCTACATTGCCAGAAGAAATATGCTAAACAACGTAAAATGCCCTGGGGTGCTTCCGAATCTGCCTTCAATTCTTTGGATAAAAACCATGACTATCAATACAAAGCCATTGGTATTCCTTGGCTAGGTCTAAAACGTGGTTTAATGAAGGATGCTGTTGTAGCACCCTATGCCACTTTCTTGGCGTTAATGGTGGATCCAAAAGCTGCCTTAAACAATATTGAAGAATTAAAAAAAGCAGGCTTGGAAGGTGCCTATGGTTTCTATGAGGCAGCTGATTACACCCCAGAACGATTATCCTTCGAAAATCAACGGAAAATAGTGAAAACCCTGATGTCTCATCATCAAGGTATGAGCTTTGTGGCCCTCAACAACTTTCTGCATGATAATATCATGCAGAAACGTTTTCATAACGATCCCTCTATGGATTCTGCCTCCGTACTATTGCAGGAAAAGAGTCCTGTTAATTTTGTTTTAACCAAAGATGCTAAGAAGAACTACGAGCACGATGAAAAAGTTATTTCTCGACAGAGTACTTCTATTCGTGTATTTGATTCCCCCAACCTACTTCTTCCTAAAATTCATTTGCTGTCCAATGGGAATTATTCCATTATGCTCACCGATAAAGGCACCGGATACAGTCAGACAAAGATGATGGCTATCACGCGTTGGAGAGAAGATATATCCTTGGATTCTTATGGGATGTTTTTTTATATTCGCAATGTCAATACGAATGATTGCTGGTCTGCTACCTATGCACCTTTGATGAATACACCCAAAGATTATCGGGTTGTTTTCACCTCAGATAAGGTTTTGTATAAGAGAGTTGACGGATTTATTGAAACACAAACTGAAGTTGTCATTACCAGCGGCGAACCCCTAGAAATACGCCGCTTAACATTTCGAAATACGGGAAAAGAAACATGTCTTCTGGAAATTACTAGTTACTATGAAGTTGTTTTAACAACGTTTTCCGATGACGTAGCTCACCCGTGCTTCAGTAACTTATTTGTAAAAACAGAAGCCCGACCTGATTTGCATTGCATTCTTGCAAACCGAAGACCTAGAGCAGAAACAGACAAAAGCGCTTGGTTGGCCCACTCCGTTGTTACATCGAAGAGTAATATGGGAGATGTTCAGTATGAAACGGATCGTATGAAAATGATAGGTCGTGGTCATACTGTTCAAAACCCTGTTTCTATTGAGAAAGGTCACTTTCTTTCGAATTCTGTTGGAGCCGTGCTAGATCCTGTCATGAGTTTACGAACGATGGTGGAGTTAGAGCCTTCTAAAGAAATGACCCTTTCTTTTGTGTCTGTTGTTGGAGCTAGTAGAGAGTCTGTCCTTTCTAAGATACAACGTTATGCATCGGCTGATGAAATTGAATCTGCGTTCCAATTGGCCCTAACAAGAAGCCATGTTGAGACAAATTATCTGAACCTTGATGCAAACGAAGTGGAGTTGTATCAAAACATGTTGTCACACATTGTAATGATGAGTCCTTCCAGAAAAAAATATGCAGAGAAGATCATGTGCAATGAAAAAGGACAATCTGCTTTATGGCGGTATGGTATCTCTGGTGATCACCCAATTGTGTTGGTTTGTTTACGGAAAGACGAACCCATGCATATTTTGTATGACATCTTACAAGCCCATGAATACTGGCATTTAATGGATTTAAAAGTAGATTTGGTTCTGCTAGTAGATGAAGAAATAAGCTATCATCTTCCTTTGAAACGTTTGGTATCGGATATTGTATCTTCTAGACAAACAATTGGGGCAACAAAGGAGCGGAAAGATATCTTCATATTAGATACTCACTCAGTTCTTCCCGAAGATATCCCTCTTTTATATGCAGTTGCAAGAATGGTACTTAAGAGCGATGTACGATCGCTAGACGAACAAATGTTAGAACCATCTCCGTTGCCGTCCATGAAAATGGTACCATATACTACGAAATCCGAGTTTCCATCTATGGATTTTGACACCTCTAGTCTGCAATGCTTTAATGGACTTGGAGGGTTTAGCGAAAGTGGAATGGAATACAAAATTATATTACGTCACGAGTATTGTACTCCTGCTCCTTGGATTAATGTTATTGCTAATCAAACGTTTGGCTTCATTGTATCAGATTTGGGTTCTGGGTATACATGGTATGGGAATAGCCGAGAGAATAAATTGACTCCTTGGTCCAATGATACGGTTTCAGATCCTCCCGGAGAAATCATATATATACGAGATGACGATACAGGGGTATTTTGGTCCATAACCCCTTTACCCATTCGTCAGAAAACTCCATATCGTGTTACCCATGGATTTGGATATTCTGTATTTGAACATAGCAGTTGTGGCGTTCGACACACGTGTACACAATTTGTTCCTATGAATGAACCTGTGAAGATTAGCCTTATTTCTCTACATAATGATTCTTCTGAAACAAAGACTTTCACTATTACAAATTACATCCGTCCTGTATTGGGCGTTACGGACCAAAGCACGGCTCTTCATATTCGCACTTCCTATGGCAGTCCTTGCAATCTATTAATTGAAAATCCTTACAACGAAGACTACCCACATCATGTTGCATTTCTGACTTCCTCGCTTAATAATCTTAGCATGACAGGGGACCGACAAGAATTTTTTGGTGCCGGTTCTATGGAGCAACCAGAATGTCTTTTGCACAAAGAACTATCGGGAGCTTTGGGTGTTGGTTTTGATCCTTGTGCTTCTGTACAGGGTTCTATTCAACTCGAACCCAATGAAACTAAAGAGTTTGTATTTGTCTTTGGAATGGGATCGAGTCAAAAAGAAGCAACTCGATTGGCACAAAAGTATCGAAGAATAAAAAAATCGAAAAATTCCTTGGAAGAGGTACAAGAGTTTTGGAATGATGCAACCCATACCGTTCATGTTCAAACACCCGATGAAACCATGGATCTCATGATCAATGGTTGGCTTCTGTACCAGGTTATTTCTTGTAGACTCTGGGCTAGGTCAGCTTTTTATCAGTCTGGTGGAGCCTATGGTTTTCGTGATCAACTGCAAGATTGTATCTCGATAGCTCATATTGCTCCCTCTCTTAGTCGATCGCAGATTCTTTTGCATGCCCAGCATCAATTTATTGAAGGAGATGTGCAACATTGGTGGCATGAACCTTCAGGAAAGGGTACTCGAACACGTATTACGGATGATCGTTTGTGGCTACCTTATGCGACTGCCGAACATATCCGAATCACAGGAGATATGGAAATTCTTCAAGAAGTTATTCCTTATTTGGAATCTCCCCCTCTTCAAGATGACGAAGAAGAACGCTATGAAAAACCGAATTGCTCCAAAGAGTCATCTTCTCTTTTTGAGCACTGCATACGTGCAATTGAGATATCTTTACAGTTTGGTAGTCATGGGTTGCCTTTAATGGGAACGGGGGATTGGAACGACGGAATGAATACTATTGGGAATAAAGGTAAAGGAGAGAGTGTTTGGCTGGGATGGTTCTTGTATTCTGTGCTTGACTTATTTGTACCTTTATGCCAAAAAATGGGGGACGAACGTAAAGCTAGAAAATATGTACGGTGGATGGATTCAATTCAAAAAGCCATTGAAAAACATGCATGGGATGGCTATTGGTATAGAAGAGCCTATTTTGACAATGGCACGATGGTAGGGTCTATAGTAAACAAAGAATGTAAAATTGATTCGATTGCTCAAAGCTGGGCTGTTTTATCAGGGGCTGCAGATACGAAAAGAGCTGCCCAAGCAATGCAATCGGTGGAAGATCATCTGGTGTTGAGAGAAGATGGCATCATAACCCTTCTTTTCCCACCCTTTGACAGCGGGGAAACTGAACCTGGATATATCAAAGGATATATGCCAGGTGTCCGTGAAAATGGTGGACAATATACACATGCTGCAGCTTGGGTCATGATCGCATATACAAAATTGGGACTTGGTAACAAGGCATGGGAAATGTTTTCCATGTTAAATCCTATTCATCATACGAGCAACATAAAGGAGTATTCGAAGTACAAAGCAGAACCTTATGTTGTAGCCGCTGATGTGTATAGTCAACCTCCCAATGTAGGTCGAGGAGGTTGGACATGGTATACGGGTTCTGCTTCGTGGTTGTATAGGGCTGGTCTTGAATTTATTCTAGGATTCCAGAAACGCGCAAATGAAATTGTTATTGAACCGTGTATTCCTGAATACTGGAAAGAGTATAGCATTGACTATCAATATTATGATACAATATACAAAATCAGCGTTTTGAATCCAGAATGCGTCCAAAAAGGCGTGAGACTAGTGATCGTTGATGGATTCCCGATAAAGGATAATCGGATACCACTTTTTAACGATCACAAAGAGCATACTGTCAAAGTTTTTATGGGTACGCTTGAGTAAAGGAGACATTGTATGAAAAAAATGGGTTGTCTTATGGTTGCCTTCATGTTCGTATTTGTCATGTTTATTGGTTGTGGACACAAAGAATCCAATACGCTAGTGGTTGGTATGGAATTGGCATATCCCCCTTTTGAAACCAAAGATGATGCTGGAAATCCTATGGGTGTAAGTGTCGATTTGGCGTATGCATTAGGAGACTATCTGGGAAAAGAAGTTCGCATTGAAAACGTGAACTGGGATGGACTTATCCCCTCTCTTCAAACAGGCAAAGTTGATATCGTGATTTCTTCGATGACAGCAACGGAAGATCGTGAAAAAGTAGTCGATTTTTCCATTCCGTATGCACACTCCTATTTAGCTTTACTAGTGAATAAAGAAAGCGGTATCCAATCGATTGAAGATTTATACGACAAAGATAGGGTCATTGCAGTGAAAAAAGGGACGACGGGATATATCTACGCGACTACTTCATTAATAGAAGCACAGGTACATTCTTTTACGTCAGAAAATGCTTGTGTTACTGAAGTGATGCAAGGAAAAGCAGATGCCTTTATTTATGACCAACTTACGATTTATCGTCAAAACCAATCACATCCGGATACCACAGAAGCCATCCTGATTCCTTTCCAAGAAGGAGAAAATTGGGCTATGGCAGTAAAAGCTGGAAATTCTGATCTTTTACAGCCAGTCAATCAATTCATCGAGATGTTTATTCACGAGGGTGGTTTTGAGGTGATTACTGAAAAATATTTACAGAAAGAAAAAGAGATATTTGATTCTTTAGGGTTTCCGTGGTTCTTTAGTGAATGAAAGAAGACCGATTTCTGACAAAAGGCATCAACCCTTCTAAGTTTCACAAGATATCTCATATCGCTATTGTTGTTTTGGTTCTAGTAGGATTTGTATGGTTATCAGTTCATCTGATTGGTCTTGAGCTTGATTTTGGAACATTGTTTCAGTATAGAAATCGCCTTTGGCAAGGATTTCTCATGACCATTTTGATTTCAGTCGGAAGCTTAGTTGTTAGTTTGTTTATCGGATTGATAGCTGCACTGGGACAAGAATATAAGGTGCTGTTTTTGCAATACTTCTGCAAAACCTATGTACAAATTATCCGTGGAACGCCTCTGTTGGTACAAATATACTTTTTCTATTATATTATTGGAACAGCATGGGGTATAAACAACCGATATATTGCTGGAATAGTCATTTTATCTCTGTTTGAAGGCGCCTATATTGCAGAAATTATTCGGGGAGGTATCCAAAGCATTGATCGACAGAAATACGAAATTGCCATTTCGCTAGGTCTTACTTCGTATCAAACATTTCGATTTGTCACCTTTCCATTAGTTCTCTCTAGGATTATACCTGCCTTAGCAGGTCAGTTTTCTTCCATTATTAAAGATTCTTCCTTACTATCAGTGATTGCTGTTATTGAACTTACACAAACAACGCAAGAAATATCCGCGGATAATTTCCGGATGTTTGAAAACTACATATTTGTGGGTTTTTTGTACTTTTTGTTAACCTTTGCAGTGACTACTCTATCCAAAAAATGGGAAAAAAGATTTCATTATGAACGTAGAATTTAAAGCTATATCAAAATATTTTCAGGACCAAACAGCGTTGGAAAACGTCAATTTTCATGACGATGTTTCCTCTTTGGCAATTATAGGCCCCTCGGGAGGAGGAAAGTCAACTTTGCTACGCATCATGGGTGGTTTGATATCTCCATCGCATGGTGAGTTGTTGGTAGATGGAAGACAATTACGGTTTGATAGAAAATCACTACAAGCTTACCATAAGAAAGTTGGTTTTGTTTTTCAATCCAATGGTCTTTTTGAACACATGACCGCTCTTGAAAACGTAACTCTTCCTCTCGTTCAATCATTGGGGATGGATCGTAAAGAAGCAGTCCATATTGCAGATTCTTTATTCGAGCGTTTTGGGCTGCATGATCAGCGAAGTAAACATCCGTATCAGATGTCTGGTGGTCAACAGCAGCGTGTTTCTATTGCACGAGCTGTATCTGTAAAGCCAGTACTACTATTGTTAGACGAACCCACTTCTGCGCTAGACCCTGAATATACTGCCGATGTGTTGGATATGCTTCGAGAACTCCAAAAAGAAGGCCTAAAAACAATGATTGTAACCCATGAAATGGGGTTTGCAAAACACGCTTGTGAAAAATTGCTTTTTTTATCTCATCATACTGTTGTAGAATATGGATATAGCAACGATGTATTCAAGAACCCTAAAACTCATGAGCTGCAGTCTTTTCTCGATTTAGTTTTAGAGTGGAAAGTGTAATCATTTTTTCTACTGAAGCAAGTTTTATAGAAGATCGCTTGCTAAATTGACAAAACAAGAACACAATCTATAGTAAAAACAAGTTTTTGTTTGGAGGTTTTTATGAAAAGAATTGTATCTATTTGTGCCATTCTTGCGATGGTTTTTACTGTCATTGGTTGTTCGGGTGAAACGAAAGAACCCACGTCCAATAATCAGGATGTTGCTATCGAGATGAACCGTTTCGATGGAGAGTTTGTATCCTTGGATTATTCCGATTCTTGGATTGTATCTGAAGATGCAACCTACCAAATGGTAAATTTGGAGAAAAAAGGTTCTTCGTTTTACATTTTAATGAAACTTGAGAAAGAAAGCTTTAAAGACGCCGAAACAGCTGTTAGTGATTTTGCGCAAACCTACGGCGGTACTCCTGCTGAATTGATTACGTATGGTGATAATAATTACTACCAAACCTCTTTTGAATATGGTGGATTTGAACAGACGATGTTAGTGAATATGAAAGATGAAAACAAACTCACCATTACTCTCCAAGGGAATGGTCATGCAGACGATGAAAGCATGAAAGAAATCTTGAACTCGATTGTTTTAAACTACTAAAGCTCTTTAAACCTTCACACTTTTTTTCTGAGCCTAATGCACAAGAATTTTGTGCATTAGGCTTTTTCCTTCGTCTAGGGTTCGAGTTTAGATCTTTTCGAAAAATCGTAGTTCGCGTGTTTTATATGTAGATTTTGATGGAGTGGGTATGGTCATTTTCCGGATTGTTGTTATTGGTTTTGCTCTTGCAGTTGATTCATTGTTGATTTCAATTACCTTGGGAGTGTGCCAAAAAAAATATAGAATCCAAAACTCAATTGGTGCAGGGAGTAATTTTGGGTTTTTCCAAGTTTTTTTCTTTATTGCAGGATCTTTCTTTAATATATGGGCGCAATCCTATATTGTAAACATGGAACGCTGGATATCTTTTGGAATCCTCCTGTTCATTGGCATCAAAATGATTGTTGATGCACGAAAAGAAAGCATCAATCCCTGTCTAAAAGATAGAAAAGTTTCTATCATCACCTACTTTTTATTGGGTATAGCAACAAGCATTGACGCTTTTGCAGTAGGGTTCACATTTCATACCCATCAGATACCTTTTCTTCCTACCTTTTTATCCGTATTCAGCTTTTCTTTTTTATTTGGTTTTATAGGTATTTGGATAGGTTGTTTTTTGGGGACTAAAAACATCCCTATACTTCCTTATATATCTGGAGTGTTACTATGTTTACTGGGTGTTTTTGCGCTGGTTATTTAAAAAAAAGAGAATTTGTAAAAAAAACCAAAAAAAATGTATTTTTTTTTGAAAAAACATTGGAACTTTTTTCAGAATCTGCTAGTATATAAATCGGTTATTAGTTCTGTTAGGTTGGTTCGATCACATCACTCCAGCATAATAGTCTAGTGATACAAATTAAATTGCTGGAGGCAATTCAATGAACATTTATGTAGGTAACTTATCGTTTGACACTCAGGATTCTGATTTAAGATCCGCTTTTGAACCGTTTGGTGAAATCACAACTTGTAATGTAATTAAAGATCGTATGACAAATAGATCTCGTGGTTTTGGTTTTGTGGAAATGCCAAACCAAGAAGAAGCTTTAAAAGCCATCGAAGAGTTGGATGGAAAGAATCTTCAAGGAAGAGAAATAAGAGCTTCTGAAGCGAAACCTCGAGAAAACAGAGACAGAGACCGTGGCAATAGCGGTGGTGGATTCCGCGGTGGAAACCGTAACCGTACCTGGTAGAAAACAAATACCGAAAAAAGGTATCAAAAAAGCGGTAGGTCGTTGGGCCTACCGCTTTTTTTTTTATGGTTAATTACGGGTATTGTTGTGCAGGGAAAGCATACCTGGGAGATTGGGAATGAGGTCGGTAGGTTCCAATTTGGTACAACACAATAGAGCTAATCACTACCAAACAAAGTGTCGCGATTACAAGAACAAAGAGAAGTGTATTTTTACTTTTTTTATTTTCGTTCATGTTGTTGTCACCCATACATATATCAAACAATGCTGAATACGGAAATGAGAATCCTCGTATGGAGTTGAGAAACCATACTTCAAACAAACCTTACCTTACGATAACTAAGTTCAAATGTAAAGACTAGTTTTCTCAAAATTGTTACTTTTCTTGTTATTTTCTTTACAGAATTTCAATCCATGATAGGATAAGAAAAAGGCCTTTTGCCATATTCTGCATCTTCCCGAGATTATCCTTTGAGCTTTTAGGAAGGAGGACTATGATGACATTTTTAATGGTTCATGGGTATTATTTACAAGGAGCAAGTAGTAACTTATTTGTGTATCATACATGCAAAAGTCTGATTGAACTCGGGCACGATGTGATTCTTGTTTGTCAGGAAACCGATTATTGGAGCTATGATATTATTTCAGAAGTGTGGAATTATGACAATGAGCAAGAATGTTTCTACAATATTTTCAGAAGAGAAACCACCTATAGGGGCACCTGTTCATTGTATCGACCCACTATTGGAGATATTCTGCCGGTGTTTACTTACGAAGCACAAACTAAATTTGTTACGAAAGAAATAAGTTTTACCTCCGATAAAAATCTCGAAGCCTATATTACCAATACTGTTATGGCGATCAACCAGATTTGCTCTCAACATTCCATTGATGTAGTATGGGCTCATCATTGTATTTTACAACCTTATATTGTATCGTCTTTGACAGAATTATCACCAAATGTAGTTCGCATTGCTACTATCCATGGAAATGGTTTGCATTGTATCTCCAAGAAGAACTCCTTAAAGGCCTATGCCATCAATGGACTAAAGGGCTTTGACGCAATATGCTTTACGTCCCACGATATTCAAAATGAGTTTGTACGCATTTTACAAACCCCTGATGCACTAACAGATGACATTGACATGTACGAATGGGAGAAAAAAATGTGCGTAATTCCTCCTGGTGTAGATGTAAAAATGTTTCATCCCATGACAGAAGAAGAATCGACATCTAAACTTCTTAAGGACATTTTACAACATGCTAAATCGCATTCGCAAATGGGGCCTCAACTGATTACCGAGGAGCATTATTGGGAAACAGATATTCTTGAACTTTTTCGACTTAGTACTGCCGATACAAATCTTCACCCTTTTGTTCTGTATTACGGGCGATATCTTTGGACAAAAGGGATTCAAATGATTGCTATAACAATTCCATTGATAATGCAGAGATTTCCGAATGCCCGATTTATTTTTACCGGATTTGGGCCTTCTCAAACCTATGTGGAAACATTGATTACGTATTTACATCATGGGCGTGAAGAGTTGTTTCTCGAATCTATACAGCACCCTGACTTGTGGGATGCACAGATCAGTAGTACTTCCGTGCTATACATACAGTCGTTTTTAGATTGGATGCAAGATCCAAAATGTAGAGAGAAATACTTTTACGCTGCTAGAAATGAGATCCAAAAAAGTGTTTATTTCACGGGATACTTAGACCAACCTATTCTCAGTAAATTGGTTCGAAGTGTCGATTTAACGGTGTTTCCTTTTATTGTACCAGAAAGTTTTGGTCAAGTTGTAATTGAGTCTCTTTCTTCTGGTGTTTTGCCCATAATGACAACCTATACTGCTCTTTCTGAGGTGTATGCAATCTACCAAGATTCATTGCAATCTTTCTTTCCAAATATGCCTTTTAAACCAATTTCTCTGGACGAAGATCTTATCTTCTCTATGAAACGATGTATTGTTGATGTTCTTGAGACGCTAGAAAAAATGACAGATCTCGAACGGAAAGAACTTCGAAGTATTTTGTACTCTGTTACATCCAGTGTCTTTTCTTGGGAAAGTATGATCCAAAAATACCTACATTTTACGTAAGATCCTTATGATTGTTTGCAAAAAAAAGAAACCATAGAAAAAGGCCTCCCTCGAAAGGGAGGCCTTTTTCTATTTGCTTGTAACAGTGAAAACGTTGAACGTTTAGTTATCTTCTTTTTCGAGTTCATACAAGTCACGTTCTACGTAACTTGTATGAAGAAGTTCATGGGCTAAGTGTGAATTAGGTTTTTCAAAATAGTTCTCATAAATCTTCTTAATTTCGGGGTTGTCGTGTGATTTTCGTATTGTAATGGCTTCATCTTGGGAATAGAGGGCAGCAGCGCGTTTTTCACAAACATTGGGATCATTGCTAATGGGTTGTCCTCCTCCGTTTAGGCAACCACCAGGGCATGCCATAATTTCAATGAAATGGTAGGGGCTTGTCCCATTGCTTACTTCTTCTAGAAGTACTCTTGCATTTCCTAAACCCGAAGCAATGGCTACTTTGGCAATAATTTCTTTGCCATCCGCAGAGACCATAGGGATGTCGGCAGTACGGATACCCTTCATACCACGGACAATTTCCAATTCAACCTTTGGAAGAGCTTGTCCAGTAACTACTTCGTATACAGTACGAAGGGCTGCTTCCATGACACCACCCGTTGCGCCAAAGATTACGGCTGCACCTGTGGATTCACCAAGGGGAGAATCAAACGATTCTTCGGGAAGATGTTCAAAATCGATACCCACTTCTTTCATCATACGACCCAGTTCTCTGGTTGTGATAGCAACATCTACATCTTGGAAATGGTCTTCGTCTTTCAGCATAAGCTTGTCTTTCCAATGGTCAAAAGCATCGTCCATTTCAGGTCGCAAACATTCGTATTTTTTGGCTGTACAAGGCATAACAGAAACACAAATGACATCTCTAGGGTCTAGATTCTTCTGTTGTGCATAGTATGTCTTTGTAACGGCCCCAAACATTTGTTGGGGAGATTTACAAGAAGACACGTTCGGCAGACATTTAGGAAAGAAGTGTTCAATAAATTTGATCCATCCTGGAGAACAAGAAGTGATCAGGGGCAAATGGGCACTTTCACCGTTTAAAACTTTGGTTAATCGACCAATGAATTCGGTCCCTTCTTCTAAGATGGTTAAGTCAGCTGCGAAATCTGTGTCAAATACACCATCAAAACCCAAACGACGAACACCTGCTGCCATTTTGCCTGTTACGAGAGATCCAACGGGCATTCCAAATTCTTCACCTAGTGCTACACGAACAGCAGGGGCTGTTTGAACAACCACGTGTTTTTTAGGATCGGCTAAATAATCCCAAACGCGGTCGACGTCATTCTTTTCAGTGAGAGCACCAACAGGACATACCTTTATGCATTGTCCACAATTGGTACAATAAGATTCTCCTAGGCCTTTGTCCATGAAACAACTGACCTTGCTGTTGATTCCTCGACCTGCAATCTCGATAACATTGACAGATTGAACAATCTCGCATTCCTTGACACAGCGACGGCAAAGAATACATTTGTTAAGGTCACGAACGATGGCCGGAGAAGTAGTGTCTAGGGGTAAATCCAAGTCTTTGGTTGGTTCAAATGGTGTTTCATCAATACCAAGGTCATAGGATATTTTACGAAGCTCGCAAATTTCACTAGCTGCGCAATTTAAACAGTCTTGTGGATGATTGGCAAGTATAAGCTCTAGAATGGTTTTACGAGCTTGCCGAACGCGCGATGTGTTTGTTTGAATTTCCATTCCATCATACACCTGGGTAATGCAGGCACGTTGGAGAGTATGGGATTTTGCAACTTCCACTACACAGATTCCACAGGAACCTTCCTCACAGATGTTTTCCATGTAACATAGTGTTGGAATTGAAATTCCAGCTTGACGGCAGGCTTTAAGTATTGTTAGACTACCATCAACAGTGTAATCATTACCATTGATTTTGATATTTACAGTCTTGTTTTCCACAGCTTCAAACCTCCTCTGTGAAGTTCATATTACATACCCCTGCAGGGCAGTTACTATTATGAATGTGATCAAGAAACTCTTGACGATATTTTTTTAAAGCTTGTCGTAAAACCGATGGAGCTGTTTGTCCAAGAGGACAAAAAGAAGCATCCATCATGGTTTGAGAAATTTTCTCTAAATGATCGATGTCCTCTGGCAAGCCATTTCCTGAAGCAATCATTTCAAGTAGATGGCAAATCTGTGCAGTTCCCTCGCGACAAGGAGTACATTTGCCGCAAGACTCATGACGGAAAAATTCTGCAATATTGAGACAAATGTCAACAATGCATCTTGTTTCGTCCATTACAACGATAGAACCAGACCCGGGGCCGGCTTCAATATGAGCCAGAGAATGGAAATCTACAGGTGTGTTCAGTTCTTCAGGAACAAGTAGAGAACCAGAGGAACCACCAAGAATTACTCCTTTGAGTTTACGATCGTAGCGCACTCCGTGTCCAATATTATCAATAATATCACCCACCGATGTACCAAATGGAATTTCAATAGTACCTTTCCAATTAATATCGCCCATGAGAGAGAAAAGCTTGGTTCCACGAGAACCTTCCACACCAATCGATTGATACCATTCACCCCCATTGGAAATAATGGCGGGGATGTTGGCAAATGTTTCCACATTGTTTACAAGAGTGGGTTTTTGCCAAAGTCCTTGAGAGGGAGGGTATGGTGGTTTTTTTCTGGGTTCCCCTCGTTTTCCCTCAATGGAATTGATTAATGCAGTTTCTTCTCCACAAATGTAGGCGCCTGCACCAGAGTGGATGCAAAGCTCAAAGCTAAAATCTGTTCCAAGGATGTTCTTTCCAAGGAGTCCATATTCATAACAGGCATCTATGGCTTTTTGGAGACGTTGGATGGACAAGGCATACTCTCCTCGGATATAGATATAACCGTGTGTACCCCCAACTGCGTAGGCAGCAAGTATCATTCCTTCAATCATTTTATGGGGATCGCCTTCCATTATCTCACGATCTTTAAAAGTGCCAGGTTCACCTTCGTCAGCATTGCAAATGACGTATTTTACAGGTCCAGGGTTGGGGCGAGTAAACTGCCATTTTAAACCAGTAGGAAAGCCTGCGCCACCGCGTCCTCGTAACTCCGATTTTTTAACTTCATCAATGACTTTTTCGGGAGTCAAACTAAAGAGAGCTTTTTCTAGGGCAACATATCCATCTGCTGCGATGTATTCTTGGATGTTTTCTGGATCAATTTTGCCGACATTTTCTAAAAGGATACGTTTTTGGATATCCAGATTCATTTGGTTTTCGCTTGTCCGCTCTTCCATGGTTACTTCTTTTTGTTCCATAGGATGAGCCAGTGCTTTTATTATTCTCCCTTTCAAAAAGTGTTCTTCGACAATTTCAGGGACAGTACTTACAAGCACAGGACAGTATATAATGTTGTCCGGGTATATCGCAATCGCCACTTGATCTTTATCACTAAAGCCTAGGGATCCTGTTGGAACAACACGAATTTCATCTTCTAAGCCGGCCAATCGAATTTCTTCAACTAGAGCTTCTTCTACGCGTTTAGCTCCGGCCATAATGCTTCTGGTATCTTCAGCAACAAGGACATGCATTCGATAAAATTTCATTATTTGCCCTCCTTGTAGGAATCTATGATTTCATTGATACGATCTTCGGTTAAATTTCCGTAAGGAACATCGTCAATCATCATTGCGGGAGATACAGAGCACATGCCTAAACAACTGCTTAGTTCTAAAGTGAAAAGTCCATCTTTTGTAGTTCCACCAACACTAGTTTCTAGTTTTTTCTCGAGATGTTGAATTATATTTTTAGCATTTGCCATATGGCAGGATTGGTTCTCGCAGATCCGAATAATGTGTTTTCCACGAGGTTCTGTTGAGTACATTGTATAAAAGGTCTCAACTCCATAAACTTTGGCGGGACTATATCCATGTTTTTCAGAAAGTTCGACCACTTTTTTTGGGGATAAGTGGTGTTCTTTGTCTGCATCTTGGATGTCATGTAATTGTTCGAGTAGATGCTTTTTTTCTTCCACGGCGTGGTTCCTCCTTGTTTGTTGTAATTTTTGTCATTGTGCACACCCCTGCGGGGCACACTTTCTTTTTAATATGCGCTTCGTATTCGTCGCGAAACCAACGAATACTTGATAAAACTGGATTTGGTGCGCTTTGACCTAATCCGCAAAGAGACGTGTCTTGGATAACTTTTCCAAGACTTTCTAATTTCTCAATATCACCTTCTCTGCCTTCACCGCAAGAAATACGGTCCAATATTTCATACATTTGTCTCGTACCTTCTCGACAAGGCGTGCATTTCCCACAAGATTCGCCTACGGTGAATTGTAGGAAAAACTTAGCGATATCAACCATGCAACTCGATTCGTCCATAACAATTAAACCACCAGATCCCATAATGGCACCGAGTGTATTTAGGTGTTCATAATCGATGGGAACATCCAATTGGGAAGAAGGAATAACTCCTCCGGATGGACCCCCAATCAGGGCTCCTTTAAAGACTTTGCCTCCGGGAATGCCTCCACCAATATCGTAAATGATTTCTTTCATCGTGATACCGAGAGGAACTTCAATCAAACCTGTGGTTTTTACGTGTCCAGCTAGAGAAAACACTTTCGTACCTCGACAACCTTCTTTTCCAATCGCATTAAAGAAAGAAGATCCTTTGGAAAGGATGACGGGGATGTTGGCAAACGTTTCTACATTGTTGATTAAAGTTGGCTTTCCAAAAAGACCGCATGTAGCTGGATAGGGTGGTTTTTTCCTGGGTTCTCCACGTTTTCCCTCAATGGAACTAAGAAGAGCTGTTTCTTCTCCACATACAAAAGCTCCTGCTCCAATACGAATCTGCAATTGGAAAGAGAAACGAGAACCCAGTATTTGATTTCCAAGAAGACCAGCGCTTTTTGCTTGCTGAATAGCTTTTTGAAGTCGTTGTATTGCCAAAGGATACTCAGCTCTGCAATAAACATACCCTTGGTTAGCGCCCACGGCATATCCTGCTATTGCCATTCCTTCTATAAGGGTATGAGGATCTCCTTCTAAAACAGAACGATCCATGTAGGCACCAGGATCACCTTCATCGGCATTACATACAACGTACTTTTGATCTCCTTTAGCCTGGGCTGTTAATTTCCACTTTAAACCTGTGGGAAAACCAGCACCACCACGACCTCGAAGACCAGATTTTTCGATCTCAGCCACAACATCTTCAGGAGTCATTTCTCCTAACGCTTTAGCAAGACCCGTGTATCCATCGTAGGCAATATACTCTTCGATGTTTTCGGGGTTGATAACGCCACAGTTACGAAGTACAATTTTCGTTTGCAGTGCAAAGAAAGGCACTTCGTTTAGCGTTGGGAAGTGACCTTCTGCTTTTTCCCACATAAGTTGATGTACTTTTCTGCCTTTCAAAAAGTGTTCTTCTACGATTTCTTTGGCATTTTCAGGTTGGAGATGAATGTATAGTGTTCCTTCCGGGTAGACTACCATCATGGGACCCATTTCGCAAGCACCCATGCATCCAGTTTCTACAATTTGTACTTCTTCTTCGAGCCCATGCTTTTGGATTTCTGTTCGTAAGGCTGCTTCAAAATCATTTCCGCCGGCTGAAATACATTGACCGCCAGCGCAAATAAGAGCATGAATCCGATAAATTTTCATTATTTTTCGTTCCTTGCTATTACCCATTCACTGATCATCTGTCCATTAATGATGTGTTGAGCTACAATTTGTCGAGCCATGTCAGGGGTAACTTTTCCATACGTGGTTTCAAAACCGTCTCGTTCGATTCGAATGATGGGTTCTTCGTTATCAAGGCCCATAGAACCACCCTCAACGATTTCAACATCGTGGAAATTACGTTTTTCTAATTCATCGATCATTGCTTTTAGAGCTTCTCTTGCTCCACCAGCAATACCTACTGTACCCATGCTAGCAAATACGCGTACTTTTGCATTACCGCTTCGAGTTTTCATCGATTCTTTGGCATCGTTACGAATCTTTCGAAGCTCTTCTAAAGAACTAATCTTGGCCATTCTTACCTCCGTGTAAATTTTGAATAGACGTGGTCAAATATTCCTGGATTCCTTTCACAGCGGTAGGATGATTAAGAGGGACATCATCAAATACCTCTTTGAGCTGTTTGGTGGAAACCGAGAATGAGTATTCATTGACACGGTGAAAATATGAGAATTCCACCGCGGAATGAACCATAAACATGATCAACACCGTCCCTGCAATATCGCCTATGGGGGGACGATCCCAATGAGAATACTGGAACCAAAAAGAAACAATGGTTCCTTCCCCCTTTTCACTTGTTATCTTCGCTCCTCCACCAGCCATTTCAGCTTCAGCTTTAAGGAGAGGAAGACCAAGCCCCACTTTTTTTGTTGTACTTGTGGTTGTAAAGGGATCAAACACTGTTTTTAAAAAGGCAGGATCCATTCCTTTTCCATTGTCCTGGATTGAAAAGAACAAACGATCTTTTTCAGAGGTGTCTTCTTCAATGGATAGGGTTATATCGGATGCACCTGCGTGAATCGAATTTTCTAAAATATCGAGGATATTTAGAGAGAGTTCTTTCATTGATCGGTATACTTTTGCAATATTTCTGGCAATGCATCGGGTGTGGTTCTCCCATAGATGTCGCCATCAACACTTATCAAAGGAGCCATACCACAGGCACCAAGACATCGAACTTCTCGATACGAAAATCTTCCATCTTCTGTTGTTTCCCCTGCTTTTGTGCCCAGGAGTTCTTGTAGTTTTTTCATGAGCAAACCAGATCCTTTTACATAGCAAGCTGTTCCCATACAAACAGAAATTACATGCTGAGCAGCTTTTTTCATAGTGAAAAAATTGTAAAAAGAAACAATACCATACACCTTTGTGGGGGGGATTTTAAGTTGTTGGGCAATGTACAGTTGTGCTTCTTCGGGAAGATATCCCAAAATTTCTTGTGTGCCGTGCAAAATTTGAATCAGAGCCTCTGGTGAATTACCTTCACGACGAATTACACGATCAATTTGCGGAAAATGAAGTGTTTGTTGGATTTGACTTTCCACACTATTCCTCCTTAAGTAGACGATATAATAAACCCGACAATTCAAAAGTCGGGTACGAACTTGTTAACAAAAAAATATCTTTTTCTTCTGCAAGAGAGATAACGGAATCGTCTGGTACTGCCCCCTCTGAAAAAATGACAACAGGACATTGTTTTATAGAGGCAATTCCTAGTATATTCTGATGGACTTGAACTGTAATCCAGGCTGTTTCTGGATTGACAGATGCTAACGCATTACTTAACAAGTCAGATGCATATACGTTTTGGAAAGAAACATCAAAATTGCATTTATTCGTGAGAACTTGGAAGGGGAGTTTAGTAATCAAATTGCGTAGAGTCATCATTCCATACCTCAAATACTAGTGTAGTACCACGTTTTAGACTTTCGAGCCAAAAACTATCTGCAAATCTTTTAATGTTATTCAAACCAACACCACCACCAAAACCTAGTTGTCTAGCCATTTCAGGAGCTGTAGTAAAACCGGGTGTTAAAGCTTTATCAATATCAGGGATACCAGGTCCAGTATCTTGTGCAACCACCTTGACTCGGTTGTTATAGATGACAATCAATAAGTCACCGCCAGAGGTTGTATGTATCGCTAAATTGGCTTCGGCTTCAAAAACACAAACACCAAGTCTTCGGAGATAATCCTGACTTGGGAAATAATCCTGCAGGAATTTTTTTACTTTCATTGCTTTGCTGCCCACGCTGTCGTAAGAGCTTGGGCCAACTATATAACGCAATTCGCTGACACTTACATTTCCCATGAAACACCCTGAATCCCAGCTTTATAAAGCAAGCCACATACGACAAACATGATATGTTTTGATCGAAGCAATACAATCTCATTTTGTTCAGCAAGTTGGATTGTTTCGGGAGGAACATTTTTCCCTCGAACAATCATAACAGCGGGAATATCAAGAATAGATGCGGTTCTGACAACGGATAAGTTAGTGACCCCAGTGATAAGTAGCAAAGGGTCTTCATCTCTCATGATGATAAATAGAGTATCGCTCATGAGATCCGCCGCAAAAGCAGTATGAATATCAATATGTAAGCGGCCCTTACTTTGTAAGATTTCCGCATCTACAGTTTTGCATATTTCATTAATTTTCATCGGCTACAGTATACAAATTTTGAACTTATTTTCATAGAAAATCATGACAAATTAATAACAATTGCAGAAAACTAAAAAATTTCATTTTGTAATTGGGACCATTCTTCTTGTATTTGTGTTTCCGTTTTGCAGGGTCTTGCTTCGGTGCAATGACCCTGAAAAACGCATTTTGGTTGTAAATAACGGGCCAAGAAGGGGGAATAGTGATGAACCTCTTGTTTAACGGTTTGAAAGAGTCGTTGAATTTCCCATTGAGCTTTTGTGCACAAACGTAAATGACAAGCATGCATCAATTCGCGAAAATTCATTGTCATAATAATAGATGTAGCGGCAGCATTGGGAAGAATAAAACGGGCATCTTCTTTTGGGATTCCGGTTTTTAAGAGATGACAATACAATTCTTGCATTTGCTCCATTGCTTTCATATACGAAATATGGGTTGAAGAATCTTTTTCAATACTGGGAGGGGTAATAATTTGCAAATGGGATTCATTGGTATACCGTTGACTTCTTTGTGTGAAGCTGACCCCAATACGAAATCGAACCAATTGGTGTGAACAAGCACGTGAGATGCCTTCAATCCGAAAAGAAAGACATAGATGCTCCATGACACTATGATGACCCAATTTGTATAAAAGGTGAAAATAATCTTGATCTGTATAATGACTTTCCTCGATACCCCTCGTTATACGAGCGCTGTCTGCAATGATTTGTAGAGGAAAGGAAGGAGGGTTAAGTAAGGTAACTTGTAACGGGATGGTTTGTATGTTCATGAATTGTTATTTATGAAGATGTCTCGAGCCAGGTTGTGTAAGCTCCATGCCCGATTCACATAGGGGACAAACATCGGGTTCCCATGTATGTGCTTCTACCTTTAAAACAGAAAAAAGAGGATGGGAAAACTCTACTTTGCCCATACTTCTGTCAACGAGACTACAAAGAGCCAGGGGTGAAACATGGTATTTTTCAATCAATGCTAAAAGCTCTTTCGTTGTTTTACCAGTAGTAACAACATCTTCCACCACTATAATGCGATCTGTGGGTTTTATATAAAAAGATCGCCGAAACACCAGTTCTCCTTGATCTCTCTCTGCAAAAATGCAACGTGCATTCAACTGTCTTGCTAGTTCATAACAAGAAATAATACCCCCTACGGCAGCACCAATAATAAGTGTAGGTTGGAAAGAACGGATTTGATCTGCTATGATATTGCATATCACTGCATTGTGTTGAGGATACTGCTGCAACGATGCACATTGTAGATAAGTATCGGAATGGAGTCCAGACGATAATCGAAAATGACCTTTTTTCATAACACCAATCTGTTCAAAGAGTTTTACAACTTCATCTTGTCTCATGAATTACCTCTATTATGTGCCATTTCAATATCCTTAAGAATGGATATGGCAGCTTGTTTTGGATCATTGGATTGAAGGATGGGCCTTCCAACAACAAGGTAATCAGCCCCATTAAGAATGGCTTTTTGGGGTGTCATAATACGGATTTGATCGTTTGTTTGATCACTGCTTCTGCGAATACCCGGACAAACCGTGATAAAAGTAGGCCCACAAATAGATTTTACTTGAGGTGCTTCCCATGCAGAGGATACTACACCCGATAGGCCTGCTTGGAATGCCAATCTACAAAGTGTTTCAACTTGCCGTTGAGGAGAATTGGTGATACCAATGGCAGTAAGTTCATTTTCGTCTAAAGAAGTCAGAACGGTTACGGCAATTAACCGTGTGTTGGGCATATGAGACTGAATTGTTTCTGCGGCGACTTTCATACAGTTCATCCCAGATAGTGCATGCATATTCACCATATCGACTTCTAGGGGTTGCAAAGAAAGCAGTGCACTGGAAACAGTATTCGGAATATCTGAAAGTTTTAGATCAAGGAATACTTTTTTCCCAGCTTTTTTCCATTCTTCTACGATAGAAGAACCATATTTTAGATACATTTGAAGGCCAATTTTATAGAATATTACATCGTCAGAAAGAAGGTGCATTAAAGATCGAGCTTGTTGGATGTCCGGAAAATCTAAACTGACAATCAGCTGTTCTTTTATAGTCATAAAAGCCTCCAACAACGATTTTGAACACAGTTGGTTTTAGAAACCACACAATACTATTATATCGTATAGTCAAATAAACATCGAACAAGATATCCAAACACCATGGAAGCAAGTCCAATTTGAATACTGGCATAAAATGGATGGGAGAAACGATTCTTTCGCCCCAAGGCTATTCCATAGAAAATGAGTTGTAGTGCTAGAACAGAGAATAAAATAACACCTATAAGTCCTAGTTCGATGCCTACATTAAAAAAGATGTTGTGAGCATGAATAAATGCATTTTGAGTCTGCGGTGGAAAGAATTCTTTATACACATGTTGAAATGTTCCTAGCCCTGTGCCACCAATCCATAGCAGTTTAAAAAGCGCAACACTGTTTTGCCAAATAAGAATTCGGGACATGTCTCCAGATAAAGTATCCATAAGAATTCGCACAAACCAATTACGAGATGAAGGAATGGCAACAAGGAAGGCTGTTGAATACACAGCAATTAACGTCCACCACCATTCCAAATACGATAGCACCAAACAGATCAATCCGCTTATCATACCAATAGAAGAACCTCGCGAACCTGAAAAAACAACCATGGCAAAGAAAAGAATAGAAAAACATACAAAAATAGGCTTGATGATAAAAAATATCCAAGAACGAGTCCGCACATGGTTCCACCGGATCCCAAAAAAGGCAATCGAAAAGGTGAATGGGGCAAGCAAAGAATACAACCCCCCCAAGGAATTTCTTCCTCCTATTGGGGTACCAAAATTGATTTCTACTCCTGTAACTTCTAACTGTGACCGCCATACGGTATCAATTTGCAGCAAAGGAGAAAGATCGTTCCAATGGAGATGGAGAAAATAGAGAGCATATATAGTAAGAAGAAGAAATAGAAAGAAAAGAATTCGCAACACTTGTTGTTTTTTGGTGAAAACGGAAACCAATAATACTTCAATGGTGCAACCAGAGGTAAATATAATTCCTTGCAGTATCGTTTGCGAGGGTTGTACAGACCAGGCAAGACCAATCCAGATCCAGCCACATAAAAGAAGTTCAGTCCAGTGCCATGGATAGTGTTTGTAGATCCATTTTTGGTTGAAAAGGCATTTTGAAAGCCAAAAAAAAATAGATATGCTGGCTCCTAATCCTTGATAATAAAGTGGTAGTTTTGTAATAAAAAGAAGTGTGAGAATGGAGGTGTAAAAACCGATCTCGATACCGGCATTCAAAAATGAATTTCCTATTCGATTCTTGTCAATTTTCATGGATTCATCATACGAAATTCTTTATGATTTTCCATAAAGATCGATAGAAAAAGAAGAACCTATAGGGATGAAGTGTGTTAGTCGATTTTTTTGACATTCATCCGAAGGATTGTTTGGCGACTATCGTCAAGAGGAAAGAGTGGATTGGAGCTGACTCCCATAAAATGATCTCCAAACATAGTGTAGAGTTCGGATGAGAGTGAGAGCTGGGGAAGTCTACCAACAAGATGATTTCCGTCATAAAGAAATGCCAATTGTACTGGCGTAGCAAAATGTCCATCGGGCGTAAAATCTCCTCCGCTAGCGATGACAATTACAATCCCTTTTTCTCCTTGTAAAATTTCTTTGGTTGTTTTCCCCGTCGAGGGGACATATGCTTGAGGGATTCCAATGGTGGGAACAGAGTCGTAGGAGCCACCACCGCAAGCTGTGTTGGGGTATTGATATTTGTGCGCTGTTTTTTTGTCGGTATAGGGAGTTTGCATGATGCCGTTTTGGATGAGCGGGACAAGGAAGTCTTCCGTAAACACGCCTTCTAGATCAAAGAATGGTTGCGAAGAAAAATGCTTTGGGGATCGTGTCACGAAAAAAGAAAAGAGAGGGTTGAATATGGATTCCCCGAGGCGGTTTGAAAATAGAGAGCTACCCGTAGCAAAAATGTGTCCATGTAGGTCATGGTAGAGTTTTCCCAAATATGTTTGGTCAGAGCTGTCGAATAGAATGGGATAATTCCCCTCCTGAAAATCGGGAATAGGATTGTTGTATGCTGTACATATTTCGTGAATGTAATCTGTCAAGAGGGTGCGATTGTATTGATTGCTTTGGTATCCCATGGCAGCATCAAACAAATTGGAAGAGTCTTGATGATTGATTAACAAGCTGATTCGATAAAATTCGATTGCGTGTGATAACGAAAGACCGACATCGTTGTTTAATGAATGAGAAGCTCTTTGTTGAATCAGCTTATTCGAAAATGTAAATTGAGGATTTTGTTGTCGTAAAACGTTCAACAATTCCCTCATTTCATGCAGAAACTCTTCTTCTGAGAGAAGAAGCTGGTCGGGTTGTATCGTTTTTGTATGATTACTTTCAGGAGGAACGGGATACGATATGTGAAGGTCAAGGGCTTCTTTTGCTTTTTTTGTAAGAATTTCTTCCTGTATTTTGCCAATGCCAGATGCAATACCAATACAGTCTTGATCGTACACTCGAATGGCTGTTTTTGCGATATCCTTTTTCCGAATGGATTCGATTTCACTTTGCTGAACATTGATGGCGATTTCTTGAATTTGGTTTTTTAAAATATCTCGTATCATCTTGACTCCTACTGGATATGCAGTTGTTTAATGCGAACGTCAGGTCCTCCAAAACTTACTCGTAAAGGATGTTGTTCCATTTTACCACACCCACCTAAAGTAAAGCCAGGAGTTTCCAATGAGTTGGACAATCCTTCAATATCCTTCAGTGTTTTGAACACATTGCCTGTAATAACGGATATTTGTACAGGTTCTGCTAATTTGCCCTTTCGAATCATATAGCTTCTTGCTGGTGCTAATGTAAACGTGGACATACCGGAACCGTGTTTAACAGTGTCCACATATACCCCTTCGTGGATATCTGTAAGCAATTCGTCAAACGGTAGATCCCCTTTTTCGATATAGGTGGTTGTCATACGAACAATAGGCTCAAATTCAAAATTCATAGCTCTTGCATTCCCTGTTGGAGACTCTTTTAATGCTGTAGCAGTGGAAATGCTGTGAAGTCGACCTTCCAAAAAACCCTTTTTCACGAGGTAGTTTATCTTTGCTTTTGTACCCTCATCATCAAATGGAACATAGCCTTTTCCGTGAAGGGTTCCTGTATCAATAATAGACAAAAGCGGAGAACCCACTTGTTTACCTATTGTCCACTCTTTTTTCATGGTTTCATCGCCAACCATAAAATCCGATTCACTTTTATGACCAAAGCTTTCGTGTGCAAAAATTCCCGCTGCTAGGGGGGATAAAACTGTAGTATAAGAACCTTGTTGAACGGGTTTTGATTCGCATAAAAAACGATCGGATGCAAGGATATGTTTATGAATGTTTGATGAAAGCCCTTGTAAGTTGTCAAAAGAACTGGCATTTGTATCAAATCGGTCAGAGAATTTTGCGTCTCCATGAACCATATCATAGTAGAGTGCAAAACCCGAATCTTCATAATCAAAATGTAGTTGAGATCCTTTCGAGGAGTAGAAATCTTTGACTTCTCGTTTGTCGACATAGTAACTTTTCCAGTGCTTAATGTGTTCGTTGTGATTGAGCAGGTCAGAATATTCTTCAAGCAGAGTTAATTTGGTTTTCTTTGGGATCGAACCTACCGAAGTTGGGCCAGAAAACTCTTCCTGGTGGAGGTTGTAAACCTCAAAATTTTGCACAACAGGATGTTTCTCAATACCAGGAAAAGGATGTCCTACAGAAGCAAGAGTATTGATTTCCTTTTGAATGGACGTCATATCTGTTGTTGAACTATAGTACCACATTTTGCCATCAAATAGACGAATAAAGGCAGCTTGGTATTCTTTTTCTTTCAGGTCTTCTAAAACATTGTGCGCAATACGAATGGTCGTCTCAAAAATGGTTTCGATTCGGACATCCACGTAAAAGCCTTTGGGAAAAACAAACATACGAAACCTCCATCAAAAAAGTAAAAAAAGAATAACGTTGTTTTCTGGTTTAAGAATAAGTATGAAAAGAAAAAATGCGCCCAGCCAGATTCGAACCAGCAACCTTCGGTTCCGTAGACCGATGCTCTATCCAATTGAGCCATGGGCGCATACAGTGATATTATTATACAGAAAAAACCAAGTTTTCAAGTTACTGCTGAAAATAGGATTCTATACCTTTTAACAATCCTTCGGCAATTAAGGAAAGAAAACTATCTGATTGCAACATTTTTTCTTCTTCTGGATTTGTAATAGCAGCCGTTTCAATAAGAATTGAGGGCATGGAAGTAATGGCATTTGTGATTGCAAATTTGCGTTGTAAAATTTGTAAAATTCCCAATCCCGTTTCTTTTGAAATTGAGTCTGAAATCTTTTCAGCCATTGTTTTGGAGGAGGCATGCCAATAAAAACATTGGATCCCTTTTACTTTGTGATTGATAGATGCATTTTGATGAACGGAAATGAACATATCTGCACCACTCGCGTTGGCTAATTCAATACGAGATTTTAATGAGGGACTGGCACTATCTTGTTCTTTATCTCTTGTGAGGAAGACTTTAGCCCCATTTTCTTCAAGCAATGCTTTTAATTTTAGGGAAATTTTAAGATTAATAGCACTTTCTAATAGGCCTGTTGGGCCAATTCCCCCGGTATCGTAATAATCGTTATCTCGAAAGGATCCGTGACCAGGGTCGATGACAATAAATTTATTCTGTAATCCCTTTCCAGAGGTTGGTTTCAATGTTACTATTAATCGGTTGTCTGTAGAGATAAAAGCACTTTCTACTTGTGATTTATCCGCGGTAGACAGAACAATAGTGGCTTCCGATTGGTTGTCCACTGTTCGAGCAAAAGAGTTTGCTTTGATCCATTCTGAATCGGGGGGAGGTTGCAGCGTGGAAGACAAGGTGGAATTGGGGATATGGAGGGTGATACGGTTCTCTTCCTTTGAAATGGTATGAGATATGGGGAATGAAAAATGAAAAGAAAAAATACTTGCATTAAACTTTTGATCGAAAGAAACTTTTGTAAGGGCATTGTCAAGATAGTAATGGTTGCCAAGAGCATAAAAATGGGCATTAAATATCGTGTCACAATCAGATATGGGTACGTAAAGTAAGGAATTGAAGGACAAAATGGGGTTTTGAATGTCAATACGATCTTCCCTACCTGATTTGATATATACATTTTTATTGTCTGCTTTAAATCCATATACTGTGTTGCCAACTTGTAAAATAGCTTGTTGATTAACATTATCCCACGAAATAGTACCTCGAATTGTTTGAGCAATGTCTTTCAAAGGGGCATACAAATGGCCTTTGTATTCCTTTAAAACCAATTGGTTTTCAAGTTGAATTCCATTAATAGTAAGTTTTGGGCCTGCATAATTGGCATAATCCATAAATCGAAAGACAAGCGATTGATCGTTTCTTTCTGTAATAAAACGAACATCTGTTGTTGATTCAACAACCATCCGAACAATGTTGGGGTGAACAGAAAATTGAAATATATGGGCGGTGAGGATTCCTTGTTTTTGAACCATCAATACAACTTCATCTTTGGTGGAATCATCGGGGAATTGGAGAAGGCAGTTTTTGATTTCAATAATGTTTCGATGAGGGTTTTGCAATTGGTAGCTTTCGTAGGATACCAGCCCTTTATTTGCGAACGACATTGTGAAATTGACACTATCTGTATGTTCTGACCATTCAATGTGTTGAAGTTGAAATGAAGGTGTTTCTTCGGAATCTTTTTCAAGAGGTAGTTCTAACCACTTTTCTTGAATCCATGCAATAGAGCCATTTATGGAACATTGAAACCAGCATTGATCTTGATTGTTTTTTGCAATGGCCGAAATTTGGATAGAAGAGGGAAACGATTCCATTTGTACTTGCTTGTATGCTTCACCAGGTCCTTCGAAAAGTGTGGGGGTAGAAGAGAGGGTTTTGGTTTGTACGATTTGATTCAGGTACATTTCTGGGAGAGTGGGTGGCTGCGAAACGCGAACCGATTCATAAAAGATCCAACCTGTTTTTCCACCCATTAAAACTTGAAACCAAACATCGCCATTGGTGGATTTCATAGAACCTTGAATGGTAAAATTTGTACCAGAGGGTATCTCAAATACCTTGTCGTAAACGCTACCCGGTCCGCTTCGTACATTGACAGCTTGCAGTGTTTCGTTCGTATCTCCCGTACTCTTCACACGAACAACCCAACTTGCTACCCATCCAGTACCTTTGTCAATGCGTATCTCATACCAAAGTTTTCCATTCATGTCCTTGGACTGATATAATATTTCAAATTCACCATATCGATCTACGGTTGTTATGATGGAAGCAGTTGTTGAAGGTCCAGAACGGATGTTGACGGGAGGTTCTATAGCACAGATTTTGTTGGTAACTTGTTGTTTTTGGTCGGACCAGTTTTGTACTTTCACCACCCAACTCGCAACCCAACCTTCGATATTATTGGGGAGTCGTATCTTATACCAGATTTTTCCATTTGAATCTGTTTCTTCGGCAATCCCTCTTGTTTCTAGGTGAGACGAAATGTAGTATACAACAGGATAATCTACGCTGGGACCTTTTCTGACGTTTACAGAGTCGCAAATAATGAGTTTATCGGTGGCACTTTTTTGGTCGGGTGTGTCACTTTTGGTCTGTACCACCCAGCTAGCCACCCATGCATATTGCTGGTCTTCCATTTGAATCTTGTACCATTTGCGATTGTTTTCATCGTTCATGGAGGCAAAAACCTGTTTTTCTTCTTGTTCGGAAGTGATGTAATGAATAGCCGCATGTAGACTTGGCCTGGTGCGGATTTTAACGCCCGGTTCAATAACAACAATCAACCCTTCAATGGGTGTTTCCTTTTCTGCTGTCCGAATAGAATCTACAACCCAGTTGGCAACAAAACCATGTATATCATCTTTGATTTGAATCTTGTACCAAATCTCTCCTTGGGCGTCTTTGCTTTCCTGCAGAATTAAGTATTCGCCAGGACTTTCGATGACATATACTATATCGCCCTTCGTGGAGGTTGCATTTCTTACGTTCACGATGGGGCTGATAAGTGCGTATCGTAAGGATTCGGCATTGGAATGAAGTGGACATTGAGAAATACACAAAAGCACCACTAGAAAGATACGGGTCATTTTTGAACCGATTGATTTGTGCACGATTGGTTTCATACTATGTTCCTTAATTCTCTTCGTTCCTCCTTCTTCTTAAGTGCTTGTCGTTTGTCGTACTTTGTTTTTCCTTGCGCAAGAGCAATGATTACTTTTGCCCATTGATTTTTGAGTACAACCTGGAGGGGAATGATTGTTAGGCCTTTTTGCAGGACTTTTTGGGATATCTTGTGGATTTCTTTTTTGTGAAGTAATAGTTTTCTTTTTTGTGTAGGCTGGTAAGAGCCATAGGCAACATCGGCTTGAATATGCAGATTGTAAAGCCAAGGTTGACCACTATCAATGGAAACATAGCTGTCAATAAAATTGACTCGACCTGCTCGTATGGCCTTTATCTCTGGGCCGGTTAGAACAATACCTGCTTCCATTTTCTGCAATATATGGTAGTCGTGAAAAGCCTTTTTGTTCATCGCAATTGATTTTAAACCTTGATGTTCCTGCTTCATGTAGGAAGTATAATACAAAAAGTAGTTTTTTTAAAGGAACAGGGAATGAAAATAAGAGATAAAGGAAGATGTTTTAGTCTATGGCAGAAGACTCTATATACTCTTTTTGAGAGGGAGTCAGTTGATCGATGCAAAGACCCAAGGATTGAAGTTTGAGAGAGGCCACTTTTTCATCAATGGCAGTAGGGACGGGATAAAGACCTACACGGAGAGGGTGTTCAATTAAATACAAAGCAGATAGAGCCTGCAAAGCAAATGATAAATCCATAATTTCTGCTGGATGACCATCTCCTGATGCTAGATTTACCAGTTTACCTTCGGCCAAAACGTGAATTTTATTACCATTTGAAAGAATGTGTTGTGAAATATGATCTCGGACACAATTCTTGTGGATTGTTATGTCTTCTAAAGCTTTCATGTCTATTTCTACATTAAAATGCCCTGCATTGCAAAGGATAGCATTGTTTTTGATACCATTAAAATGGCGGGAAGAGACAACTTCTTTGCATCCTGTTACAGTTATGAAAATATCTCCTAAAGGAGCAGCTTTTTCCATAGTCATGACTTGAAAGCCATCCATATGAGCTTCCATAGCTTTGATGGGATTTACTTCTGTAACAATCACAGAAGCTCCAAGTGCTTTGGCTCTACTTGCCACACCCTTGCCACACCATCCATATCCAGCGACTACTACTTTCTTGCCAGCTACAATTAGGTTGGTTACATTCATAATCGATGTCCAGACAGATTGACCCGTGCCATATCGATTATCAAAAAGGTATTTGGAATGGGCATTGTTGACTAAAATCATGGGTAGCCGAAGTTGGTTTTGCCTGTTTCGTGATTGTAATCGAATGACACCCGTTGTTGTTTCTTCGCATCCACCCAACATAGAGGAGATTTGGTGAGAATATTCTTCATGCAGAAGGTGTGTGAGATCACCTCCGTCATCTAAAATAAGGGCGGGTTTTTTTTGTAGTATTTGACGAAGAAAAGAATAGTACTCCGCGTCTGAACAACCATGTTTGGCGAACACTTGTACTCCATGTTCGGCAATCGCAGCTGCCACATCGTCTTGGGTTGAAAGAGTATTGCTACTTGACAATAATACGGTAGCTCCCCCTTTCGCCAATACTTCAGCAAGTCTCGCTGTTTTTGCTTCTAGGTGTATACAAATTGCTATGGTGATGTTTTTGAAGGGTGTCGTCGTAACAAATTGATCTTCTAACATGGAAAGAAGTGGCATATGATTTCGTACCCATTCAATCTTCTTTTCACCACTTGTTTTCATTGTTCCTCCTAGTTAGTTGATGTAGATGCAACCGATGATGGTTGCAATATTCTCGTGGAAAGAGCTTGTAGGAACAGTATCTTCAGGATTTTGGGCCTCTGTTAGACTCGTTTGATAGGTTTCCATAATGCGATGGCATATTACTTTTGTGTCTTTACTCTCCACCAGAATTTTCTTAATTCTTTGGGGCATATCGTTTTTTTCAATGATTCCGGGAGAGAGAAGGACAATGCTATTCCCTCGTTTTAATCGGACTTGTGAGTATTCAATTTCTGGTTTTGTGATAGAGAGCTTGATGGGGTCAATCATGCCTAGTGGAAGTGATATCTGGTTATCGGGATTGGACGTGGGCGTAAGACTAAACAAGGAGTTTTTATTCCAAAGTAAGGCTTTGCAGTATCCTGCATTGCAATAATGTGCTATATTTGCATCATCAATAGTAAGTGCCAGCAAGGATGTTGTCATATCTGTATTGGTTGTGATCGAACGTTTTTGAAGACCTTCTTGAATAAGCGAAAAAACGCGGACATAAAAATCTTTAGGTTTTTGCTCTTCTTCGACATGATGTTTTTCAGCAATTATAGTCCCAAGTCGAGATATTGCATATTCACTGGGTGTTTTGCTGGTCGAACTACAAAATAGGGGACTCGCGATTGCCATTGTTAATCGATGATTGTGAGGCATTTGGAATGCCTGAAGCCAGATATCTGCAAAATAATTTTCGGTAGAACCAGTTTTCGATAGAATATCACTCTGGACGGAAAGAGGTTTGCTTAGTAACATACGATCCTTTCATTGTTTTAACAAAGATTTCAGATACGCTCCAGTATAACTTTTTGTATTCCGAATCACATCTTCAGGAGAGCCCTGGACAATGACGTTGCCACCAAATTCTCCACCACCAGGGCCTAGGTCTATGATGTAATCGGAACATTTTATAACATCTACGTTGTGTTCAATGATAATGATACTGTTTCCTTTATCAACCAACTGCTGCAAAACAGAAAGGAGCATTTTAATATCTTCGAAATGGAGACCCGTAGTAGGTTCGTCCAGTATATATAAGGTATGACCTATGGTTCGTTTGCTTAATTCAAGAGCTAATTTAATGCGTTGTGCCTCTCCTCCAGATAAGGTGGTAGAGGATTGTCCAAGTTTAATGTAACCCAACCCAACATTTTGTAAAAGGGACAGTTTCCGAACAGCTTGGGGGTAGGCAGAAAATAATTCTAAAGCCTCGTTCACAGTCATTTCCAATATATCATAGATATTCGATCCACGATACTCAATTTCGAGTGTTTCTCGATTGAAGCGTTTACCTTTACAAACTTCACAGGGAACATATACATCGGGTAAAAACTGCATTTCTACTTTTACTAGTCCATCGCCTTTGCAGCTTTCACACCGACCTCCACGAACATTAAAGCTGAATCGTCCTTGAGAATATCCTCGAATTTTGGATTCAGGAAGGGTAGAGAAAATCTGTCGAATTTCTGTCCATAGTCCTACATATGTGGCTGGGTTGGATCTGGGTGTTCGACCGATGGGATTTTGGTCTACAAGCATGCATTTTTGAATATGCTCCCATCCTTCCATGCTCTTGTATTCTCCAGGGAGTACATTGCGACTCCCGAATTCCTTCTTTATTGCCTTGTATAATACATCGTTAATAAGAGTGCTTTTGCCCGATCCAGAAACACCGGTTATACAAATGATTGTACCCAGTGGAAATGTAACCGATATATTCTTGAGATTGTGCTCTTTTACACCTTTTAAAACAATCTGCTTCCCATTGCCTTCTCGTCTTTGTTTCGGAATGGGTATGGATGTCGTACCGTTTAAGTATTTAGCGGTAAGAGATTGATCGGACTTCAGTATTTCTTCTAACGATCCTTGGGCAACAATTTCTCCTCCCTTGATCCCGGCTAAAGGGCCCATGTCAACAATATAATCGGCTTTGCGTATGGTTTCCTCGTCATGTTCTACGACGATCACTGTATTTCCTGTATCCCTCAATTTCATCAATGTATCTAGCAGTTTTTCGTTGTCTTTGGGGTGCAGACCGATGCTGGGTTCGTCAAGAATGTATAAAACACCCATCAAGCCAGAGCCAACTTGTGATGCAAGTCGTAGCCTTTGGGCTTCTCCTCCGGAAAGAGATGCAGAGGATCTGGAGAGGCTTAAATACTCAAGACCAACATTAATGATGAAGTGTAATCGCTGGGTGATTTCTTTTAAAATGCGCGAAGCAATAATGGTTTTGGAGGGAGAAAAATGAAGAGATTCCATAAATGGGAGAAGATTGCGAATCGACATCTCAGAAGCTTCAAATATGCTTTTATCTTGAATCGTTACGGCTAAAGCATCTGGCTTTAATCTAGCTCCACGGCAAGAAGAACAGAGATTTGTTGTCATATATTTCTCATATTCCAATCGAGAGGATTCCGATAAAGTTTCTCGATGTCGTCTTTGAATGGTTGGAATAATACCTTCAAATCGTCCTTTTCCAAACAATAAAATGTGTTGCATTTCAGGAGTAAGATCTTGAAAAGGAGTATTGCTGGATTCTCCATGCATTTTTAGAAACCGTTCCAATTTACGAAGAATATAGCTGTCATTAGTATTCCGAAAACCAGGGACAAAAATAGCACCCTCAGATACGGAGAGGGAAGGATCAGGAACAACAAGAGCAGGGTCGACTTCTCGTATATAGCCCAAACCAGAACAAGTGGGGCATGCGCCAGAGGGGTTGTTAAACGAAAAAAGCCTGGGCTCAATTTCGGGTAACGATATATTGCAATCAATACATGCAAAGGTTTCTGAGTACGTTTTCGTATTCCAATGGCTCTCACCGTCTTCGTAGAGGATATCCAGTACATGGTCTCCTATAAGGAGTGCTTGTTCTACAGAATCTGTTATGCGACTTCGATCCTCAGGATGTACTTTCATTCGATCAATAACAACAGATATATCATGTTTAATGGTTTTTTTTAAGGAAATGGCATCGTCTAAATCGTATAAAGTGCCATCTACATAAACCCGAACAAATCCCTTTTTTCGCAAAGAAGCAAAAATATTTTTGTATTCACCTTTCTTTTGTTTTGCAATGGGAGCCAGGATTTGAATTTTACTTTGATACCATTGCTCCAAGATAGAATCCACAATTTGGTCAACCGATTGACTTTCGATTGTTTTTCCACACAAAGGGCAATGAGGAGTTCCTACTCGAGCCCAAAGAAGTCTCATATAATCATAAATTTCAGTAAGGGTACCCACCGTCGAACGAGGATTTTGACTGCTTGTTTTCTGCGTAATTGCTACCGTAGGTGACAAGCCTTCAATATGGTCAATATCCGGTTTTTTCATTTGCCCAATAAATTGTCGTACATAAGATGATAACGATTCCAGATATCTTCTCTGTCCTTCTGCATGGATAGTATCGAATGCCAAAGAGGATTTCCCAGAACCAGAAAGCCCTGTGATGACAATCAATTTATCTCGAGGTAAAGTTAGGTGAATGTTCTTCAGATTATGTACTCGGGCACCACGAAGAATAATATTTTTATTCGACATGGTTTATGGTTTCTTGGCAATGGATTCTTTGTGTTTCTTTGCCGCTTTCGTGAAGTGGGTGAAAAGGGGTTCGGGTTTTATCGGTCGGGAAATGAGTTCGGGATGAAATTGGCAGCCTACAAAAAATGGATGATCCACAAGTTCTACCATTTCGATCAATCCTCTTTTGGGGTTAAAACCAGACAATTTCATATTTGAATTTTCAAAATAGGGCATCATGGCGTTATTAAATTCATAACGATGGCGATGTCTTTGAACAATACGTTCTTGTTGATATATTTCAAAGGCTTTGGAAGGTTTTTTTATTTTGCAGTCGTAATCACCTAGTCTCATGGTACCTCCCTTTTTGTCCAGATTTTTTTGGTCCGCCATCAGGTCAATAACAGGATATGGAGTGTTTGAATCAAATTCTGTCGAATTGGCATTGTCCAATTGTAAAACGTGACGAGCAAAATCAATGACGGCTATTTGCATGCCTAAACATATTCCAAAGAAAGGAAGTAGATTCTCTCTAGCATATTGTGCGGCAATAATCATCCCTTCAATACCACGCACCCCAAAACCTCCAGGAACAAGGATGCCATGCATGTTATGTAATTTTTCTTCAACATTTTTACTTGTAATATCTTCGCTTTGGAACCAATGAATTGTGGTTTTTACATTGTTGGGTATCTGCGCATGTTTTAATGCTTCTACCATGGACAAATACGCATCTCCGAGTTCAACATACTTCCCAACGATTCCTATGTGTACTTCATCCTTAACGTGATTCATTTTATCGATGGTATGGTTCCAGTTATCCATATTGCATTTTTTGGTTTGAAGGTTCCAAACTGATTCCAATGCATTACAAAGCCCTTCTTTTTCAATCATTCTGGGTACATCGTATACATTTTTTACATCTTGAACAGAAAAAATAAAATCTCTTTTTACATCGCAAAACAGAGAAATTTTATTTCGGATATCTTCTTCTAACGGAATGTCTGTTCTACAAGCTATAATTGTAGGTTTAATGCCAACTCGGCGAAGCTCTGCTACGCTGTGCTGCGTAGGCTTTGTTTTTAGTTCTCCTGTTGTGCATAGATGGGGAAGATAGGTTAAATGGATCAAAGCAATATCGTCTGGATTGTTTTCATTGGTAAACTCGCGAATTGCTTCCAAGAATGGAGATCCTTCAATATCTCCAATAGTACCACCCACTTCAGAGATAATAACATCGGCTTTTGTTTCTTCTGTGTGACGCAATATCCTATTTTTTATCTCTTGTGTTAAATGAGGAATGACTTGCACCGTAGCTCCTAAGTATTCACCTCGGCGCTCTTTTTCAATCAGCTCTTGATACACGCTTCCGGAGGTAACATTGGAGGAACGAAGTAGATTTTGATCAAGAAATCGTTCGTAATGGCCCAGATCCAAATCCGTTTCGGCTCCATCAGAAGTGACGAAAACTTCTCCATGTTGATAGGGATTTTGCAACCCAGCATCGACATTTAGATAAGGATCAAACTTAATAATACTAACCTGATATCCTTTGGATTTCAAAATCATTCCAATAGAAGAGGTAAGAATACCTTTACCAAGAGAGGACATTACGCCTCCTACAATAAACAAATATTTCGTATTCATAGGGTTGATTCCTTTCGGTAAAATGCTGATTGAATGAGATTTTCAATTAATTGAGGGGTATCCATCCCACTTGCTCTCCAAAGGGAGGGATACATGGAAATAGAGGTAAAACCAGGGATCGTATTGATTTCATTGACAACAATGTGATTGTCTTTTGTCAGAAAGAAATCGATTCTTGCTAATCCGAAGCATCCAACAGTTTTGGCAGCTTTTATAGACAAGGATTGGATTTCGTGCACGAGTTCTTTAGGAAGGTGAGCAGGTACATCAAGTTGGGTTGTATCTTCCAGATATTTTGCTGTGTAGTCATAGAATTCTCTCTTTGGAATGATTTCTCCAGGCAAGGAAGCCATCCAATGAATAGAGTCATTTTGGATGGATGTTAAGACGGCGCATTCAATCTCTCTTCCTATGATTGTTTTTTCTATAAGAGCCGTGTTTTCATGCTGAAAAAGGTCTTTTAATATTGAATAGAATTGATCGGGACGAGAAACTTTTGACACACCAATGCTGCTACCACCATGAGGTTCTTTAATAAACACAGGTAGGTCAAATGTATCAATATACTCTTGCGGAGAGAAGTTAGCTTCTTGAAACTGGTGTCTTGTCAGAGTTTGATACGGAGTAATAGGGATGTTTGCTTGGGCAAGGACAATTTTTGTAAGGATTTTATTCATGCATAATGAGGAAGATTCGACATCGCAACCTACATAGGGAATATGAAAGGATTCTAGTAAGCCTTGAATACAACCGTCTTCGCCTGCTTTACCATGGAGAATTGGAAATGCACAGTGGATCGGAAGGGTTTCTCCTTCTATGTGCAAAAGAGGATGTTTTGAAAACTGCAAAGAAATCGGTGGCGTATCGTCTAGATCTTCCACTCTATGGATTTTAAAAAAATCTTCTAGAGAAAACAATCGCCATTGGCCCGTAGGTGAAATACCCACAAGGATAGGCGTGTGTTTCTGAAGATCTATATTTTTTACAACGGTTTGGGAGGAAATAACTGAGATCTCGTGCTCAGGAGAAATACCACCAAAAAAAATCAATATATTCATATTAGTGAAGCTCCCATTCTTGTGTAGATAAAAATTGTGCAAGACAAGGAATCAAAATTTCCGTATAGTAATCATTATACCTTTGGTTTTCATCAATCCAAATAGCTTGAAGACCAAGTTGTATCGCAATATCACAATTTATTTTCATATCGTCTACAAGAATGCAATGCTGGGGTTTTGCACCAATCCAGTGGAGAATTCTTTTGTATGAAGAAACATGGGGCTTTCCATGGAATCGAAATGACTGAATTCCGTAAATTTTTGTAAAAACAGACTGAACTCCAACGATGGAGAGAATTTCCGAAATGTACTTTTGGGGGGCATTGGAAAAAATGTATTTTTTCCCGGGTAGATTGTCTAAAAATGATAACAATAAAGGTTGGGGAGTTAGGTACTGATTTAGAGGGAAAGAATGGACGTAGTGTAGAAAATCATTCCCATCCAATCCTTTTTCTTTGATCGATCCAAGCAAGCTGGTTCCATATTTTTCCATATATTCTTTACGAAGTGAATTTACTGCGGATGGATCAAGCTGTAGGTGTTTTTCGAGATAGCGATTGATTCTTTTATTTCCTTCTTGAAATAGGCCATTATTGGGCGGGTAGAGCGTTTTATCAACATCAAATAACCATATTTTTGAAGACGTCAAATGTGTATTCATAGATCTTCATTATACAAAAAAACAATGCCTGGATGAAAGTTCTTCTTTTCCAATTACTGCTCGATTTTGGAGAATTCGGTAATTTTGATTGATAAGGAGCCAAAACATCTTACAATATATACGAAAACACCGGAGGTACGAATGCAAAAAACAATCGCAGATAAAATTATTGGAACTGGATTCACCTTTGACGATTTGTTGTTAGTCCCCGCTAAATCAGAAGTTTTGCCCACCAATGTCCAACTTTATACGCAGCTTACAAAAAATATTCAGCTCAATATTCCTATTGTGAGTGCAGCCATGGATCGAGTTACGGATTCTAAACTTGCGATTGCGTTAGCACGGCAAGGGGGTATTGGTATTATTCATAAGAACTTATCCGCCGAAAAGCAGGCTGATGAAGTTGATCGAGTAAAGCGGTCTGAAAGTGGACTTATTAACAACCCGGTGACAACACATAAAGACAATACTGTCCAAGATGCTTTGGATATCATGAAAAAGTATAAAATATCAGGGGTCCCTATAACGGACGAAGAGAATACTCTTATTGGTATCATCACAAATCGTGATATTCGATTTGTTACAGATTATTCCGTATCCATTGAAAGCGTGATGACTAAAAAGAACCTTATTACGGCTCCCAAAGGTACTACTATTGACGAAGCAAAAAACATCCTATCAAACTACAAAGTTGAAAAATTACTGATCGTTGATGAAAACTACAAATTGAGCGGATTGTTCACGATTAAAGATATTGATAAGATTAAGAAATATCCACATTCTTGCAAAGATGAAAAAGGTCGTCTCCGTGTAGGAGCAGCTGTTTCTACATCCCACGATTGCATGGAACGTGTTGAGCTTTTAGTAAAAGCCGGCATTGACGTTTTGGTTATTGATTCAGCGCATGGACATCATATAGGCATTATTAATCTTCTTAAGGCAGTGCGTAACCAATATCCTGATTTGGACATCATTGCAGGAAATGTTGCTACAGGTGAAGCTACAAAGGATTTAATTCAAGCAGGAGCTTCTGCAATAAAAGTAGGAATTGGGCCTGGTTCTATTTGTACAACACGCGTAATTGCAGGCGTTGGGATTCCTCAACTGTCGGCCATTATGTACTCATATGAAGTGGCAAAAGAATATAAAATTCCCGTTATTGCTGACGGTGGCATTCGTTTTACAGGGGACATAACAAAGGCTTTAGCGGCGGGAGCTTCCACAGTAATGCTGGGCAATCTTCTTGCAGGGCTTGAAGAAAGTCCTGGAGATTTGATATATTTGGAAGGTAGACAGTATAAAGAATATCGCGGTATGGGATCCCTTGAAGCTATGAAGGAAGGTGGCGGTTCTCGATATTTCCAAGATGACATGGATACCTCTAAATTAGTGCCAGAAGGTATTGTTGGGAGAATCCCATACAAGGGTAGATTGGGTGAGTTTGTTTATCAGATGTTGGGTGGTTTACGAGCTGGGATGGGATATTTGGGAGCTCAAACAATTCAACAACTGCAAGAAAATGCTCATTTTGTACAAATTACGCAATCTGGAGTTCGAGAATCTCATCCACACGATATACAAATTGTACGGGAAGCTCCGAATTATTGGTTGAAATAAACCTAGAGAACCTTCTCAAAACAGGGTTTTTAATAGAGTTGTGTTTTTATTTTACTAACAATATCGGAAGGTGTTTGAACATGGATGGCCAGTTCTTTGCAGAGTACTTTTAAGCTGCTAAAGGATTGAATTCTGTCGCTACATATATTGCAGTTGTATTGTTCATGACAATTCTGGATCCATCGTAAAAAATCTTCTCTCTCAATGTCTGTCATACGATTATCAATAAAATCATTCACTAGAAGCTGTTTGGATTTACAAATAGTAGGATCTGGTTTTTTTGTCATATTGCTGGATTAACCCTTTCTTTTAGGAGTAGACGTGCTCGATGAAGTCTGGAACGAACTGTACCGATAGGGATATCAAGAACTTGGGCAATCGATTCGTAGCTTAATCCTTCAATATCTGACAAAATAATTACTTCCCGAAAATCAGTGGGCAGATTCTGAATTGCATTACGAAGATTGTCAATGCGATGATCATCTAGTATTTGAAAGTCATGCGAGGCTCTAGTGTCCGGCAAATGATCCAATCCCTTTTCGGGATGAACCATTTTGTTGTTCTTTTGGATAGAAGAAAGAAAGGTATTGCGTAATATTTGTAAAATCCAATTCTTAAAATCTGTCGTTCTGTCAAAAGTATAGAAATATTTCCAAGCACGTAGAAATGTTTCTTGGGTTATGTCGTAAGCATCATCTTGATTTCTTGTAAAGTACAAAGCAACGCGATACACATCTTGGTGATATTGTTCAACAAAATCTGTAAATAATTTTTTGTCTTCTGCGTTCATACTATTATTGTACTGAAAAATGAAATCATTGAAAAATAATAATGGAGTGGGTAGTAAATAAGAATTTAAACTGTCTCGTTTTGTTAAAAAATAAAATTGCATACCAAGGAAACAAACAAAAGAAAGAAAAGTTCAAAAAAAAGGAAAGAGAATTGTTACGTATAGATTCTTTCATTACGATTTCAGAAAGAAGAGTCTTCAATGTCCCCTAAAAAAGATTCTCTATTTTCAGGATGTATAAATTCCTTCTTGTTCAAAGCATTAACATTGTAATTCTGTGGTAGAAACAAGTAACTATACTGTGTGATCTTTTCAATTTTGCATTGCAGGGCATAGCAAGCACCAAAAAGCATGAAATAATACTTACCATCTCTAATGATTTCTTTAGCAGAAGCAATCACAGGATGACCATTTTGAAGCTTATCAATGGTAACTTTCGCAAGATCAAGCGCTTCTTTTTCGTCTCTGGGAATGGTAATATAATCAATTTCTAATGATGGGGAGAAAGAATCTTGATGTGCGTTGCTGGCTTTCGCGAACCGTTTTTGAATGAGAGGTTTTGATTGAGACCGATTGTCGTTGTTTCGTGAATGCTCTTTTAAAAAGGCAACATTGTCTTTTTCGGGTAGGGATTCGACGATTTCTTCTTCATCTTCGTCTTCATCAGGGGGAATTGTGAATAAATTCTTTAAATATTCAAGGATTGATTTCATATGAACCTCCAAAAATTGCACTACCAATACGCAATAGAGTAGAACCTTCTTGAATTGCGTATGGATAATCATTCGTCATTCCCATAGATAAAACTGGGAACGGGATCCTAAACTTGGATTCTACCTCTTCTTTTGTTGATCGTAACAAGGAAAAACATCGACGAATTTCACTTTCTTGGTCCGTGAACGTTGCCATGGTCATAAAACCTTCAATTTGTAAATGTTTCATTGGTAATATTGATTCAATAATAGAGGGTACCTCTTGGGGAGCAATCCCGTATTTTGAAGTATCTTTGGAAGTTTTTATTTCAAGAAGGATAGGATAAGGATATGGGATGGTTTTGCACAAATCAACATTGAAAAGGGAATCTACAGTGGTAGAAATTACATTGGCTAGTTGCACCGAGTCTACTGAATCGACACGATGAAAAGCAGGAATTATCTTCTTGACTTTGTTTTGTTGAAGGTGCCCAATGAAATGAAATTTAGTTTTTTTTGGTGGAGGTGATAAATGTTGGATTTCTTGCTGAATGGTCTGAATTTTTGGAATAGCATCTTGTGCATAATTTTCTCCAAAGAGGGTTTCTCCACTTTGAATTGCTTGCATTATTTCCGAGGAGGTTGCTTTTTTTGATACACACATAAGGTGGATTGCAGAAGGGTCTCTACCACTCTTTATGGCATACTCTTGAATGGTCTCGTGAAGGTTTCGAAGTTTTAGGGAAAGGGTTTCTTCATGACTCATTATTTGATAACTCTTCTTCGACCAGTTTCCAGTCTAAGTAGACTTCAATACCCCTGTATTCATCAACAGGTTTTGCATCATCTCCTGCACCAATCTCGGTAATGATGAAGTCGTTGGTACCAGGTTGATAACCTTTCACTGTAACGGGTGCATACACTGGCTTGCTGCTATCAAAGGGGACGTAATATATCGCATATAGGCCAGGGGATACTTCTTTTACTGCAGAAGGTGGAAGAATGGCAGCATTGTGAAATCCAAAGGAAAAGTAACCATTTACTTTTCTTGTGTTTAAAAGGGTTTCCACATAATAAGGAGTGGTGAAACAAACCAAAACATAGTCATCGTTGTAGACTTCTTTTTTTGAGATACTACCATTTACAGATAGACTAGCTGGGTAGGTTAATGTAAACGAATACGACTTCCCGATATCCAACCTAGAAGCAAATCTTGATTCTACGAGTAACACATACGAGATATTATCATTGTTAACAACTTTGCATATAAAATCGCCTTCTTTTACTTTTTTCCCATCTTCGACGCGCTCAAATTTTGTGGGAGGGTCTAGAATCTCTTCCATCGAAATTGTTTTTTGAAGGGCATTTTCAAATGTAAAAGTGTCTTCAATGTTATCTCGAATATAGCTGAGTACCCCATTTGTCTGAGATTGAATCTCTGTAGTTGTTGTATCTGTTACTATAGAAAGGATGGGCGAACCAATACGAACAACAGCCCCTGCCATTTTTATGCGGCTGACTACTCCATTTACAGGAGAAGAATAGACTGTTTCTGTCTTGGAATTAAACCCGTTGGCAAGAATCATGATTTCGGTTCTTGTGACATCCAAGGATAAAGTATGATTTGTATGGCTGAAGGAAATGGTTCGGAATACTTGAACAAGAATAATGGCGGCAATCACAAAACAAAAAGCGATTACAACAACAGATACAGCATCGGTCGTTTTCTTTGTTCTCATAAATCTAGAAAAACCTTTCTTTTGTCATAGATGGGTTTTACCCCATTTGAGACCGTAAAAAATCGGGAATATCGAGACCTTCTTCATTGTTGTCACTATATTCATCTTCTCGAACTGTCACAGGAGAAGCTTTTTTGGCAACTACATGAGGCATTGGTTTTTTTACATCTTCTGGAATTCCAGTCGCAATTACAGTGATGTATACTTCATCGTCTTTGATACTTCTAAAATTGCCACCACCCCAAATAACTTCGGGATCCAACCCATTGTTTTTCGCAAGAGAGGTAATCTCGTTCACACTTTTCATGGCTTCTTCCATTGAGAATTTTGTCGATCCACGAAGATTGATGAGGATGGATTTGGCAGATTCAAGAACATCTTTGTCAATCATTTTGTTGTTAACGGCATTTTGGGCTGCTTCAACGGCTCGCTGATCTCCCTTTGCGTATCCGATGCCAAAATAAGCCTTTCCGGAATCTTTTAAAACTTTTTGTAAATCCTTAAAATCTACATTCACAAAACCAGTTTCATACAAAAGCTCAGAAATACCCCTTACACATTGATGTAAAACTTCGTCTACTAGTCCAAAGGATTCTTCCATAGGGGCAGACTTTTTTTCCATTGTCAAAAGGTTTTCGTTATCAATTGTTACAATGGCGTCAACATGGTTTTTTAATTTGGCGATACCTTGATCGGCGTACTCAATTCTTCTTTTTCCTTCAAAAAGAAAAGGTCTTGTAACAATGGCTACCGTAAGGATGTCCATATCTTGGGCAATGCGAGCAAACACGGGGATTGCTCCCGTCCCTGTTCCTCCGCCCATGCCAGCCGTAACAATAACCATATCAGCACCTTCATAAAGTTGTCGAATATCGTCTTCGTTTTCTTGTGCTGATTTTTCTCCTAGTTCTGGATTGGCTCCAGCACCTAGACCGTCGGTAATACGGGCACCAATCTGTAATTTGATGGGCGCTTCTGAATGGTCGAGAGCTTGTACATCGGTATTGACTGCAATAAAATGAACTTTATCCAATCCGTACCCAACCATCCTATTAACAGCATTCGTTCCTCCACCACCAATACCTACAACAACAACTTTAGGATATCGTTTCCAAGAGTTTACACTAGAATTCTCTGACATCTACTGCCTCCCTTCAAAGGAACTTGTATCGTTTAATGATCCGTATAGTACCATTTTACAAATTCATTCGTGATGGTTTTAATAATAAGGAAGGGAACTTCAAAAATCAAGTTTTTTGTCAAGATTATACTACATAAAGTTGTACTTTTATGAAAAAAAAGGTGACATACGGTTCTTATTGTACACATGGCATTTAATGTGGAAACAAAATGCTACGTAGGTTTGGAATCCTTCACAAGGGCTTCGTTGATTACGGTGATGAGGTTCCTTCCGCTGTAGTTTACGGGGTTTCTGTAGTATCTTCTTTGGTCGTTTCCTCTTCTTTCGTTTTTTGCTCGGATTCTTCTTTTCCTAGATCTTTCGTGTTTGAGCATACTGCCTGTCTTCGAAATCGCACATCAATACAATTGAAATCTAAAAATGTGTTTTGTTTTTTTAAATATAGTTCTGCAGCATCTAATTTTTTTTCAAGATTGGAGAAAGCTGTTTCGTTGCCAAATATACATTGTATGGTATGTCCAGAAGTAGAGCTTTTGATAAATTTCAAGCCTTCTTCTGGGGTATAATCAATGTGGGTGATTTGAGGACCAAGATGGCTTGATGATTGCACAATGTACTCAACAAAAGGTTGGATATGTTGATTGTAAATATCTACAAAATCAAAACGAGGAGGAGAGGACATAACATTTCCCTGAGAGGTGTCAATTTGGGGAGGAGGGATTGTGATTGTATAGAGAATTTCTTCATTGCCTTGCAGTAGAGAACCGGTTACATTGGGAATCGTAAGAATATTGCCATCACAATCGCATGGATAAAGAAAATTGTTGATGGATACCAGAAAGACGGAGGTGGGTTCACAGATTTGAATTTTCCAGCGAAACAAGCCAATCCGATCTATGTTTTTAAACGGATAGGATTCTCCAACAATTTCTTTTATAGGCAGTGCGAGTAGGGTCTTTGAAGGCAGAAACCCTAGAAAACTAAGAGGTTGGAGATAGTTTTCAAGTTTTGCTTTTGAAGAGGGATTTGCTTGGTACTCTGTTATTGGTAAGAATAAAAGTGTGCGCCCTCCAACAAAAAAAATCATGGCAAGAAGCAAAAAAAGAACAAAGGGTCCTTTTCGTAGAGTTCTCTTTTTTGGTTTATTTTTCATGTTCCATCTATGGTGTATATACTTTTTAAAAAAATGTGTGCCCGAGAGGAATCGAACCTCCAGTCTACGGCTCCGGAGGCCGGCGCTTTATCCGTTAAGCTACGGGCACATAGAATACGAATATGGTAGCAGTTTTCTACTGTTTTTCAAATGCAGACGATAGATCTCGCTAAAAAGACTCAATAGGATTCTATTATAGACCATCAGGAGAACTTTTTTCCCAGGGAAAAGTTAAAAAAAGTTTAATGGGTAGGATTGGATACGGAATCTTCTTTTGCAAGGAATCTGTTACAACCTTATGCCAAATAGTAACCCACACGATGGGAATACCGGTATCTTTAGAAACCTGTTCTACTTTTTCAAGTCCTTCGATGATAGATTTGTCTTCCGATTGGAAACGCAGGTGTGTATTACTTATAAGGCCTGTGACCTTCAAATGAGCATGCGCTTGTAAGGAATGGAGAGTGTTCTTGATTCGATCCACAGTGTTGGAGAATGGGCGAAGCGTGTTGATTACAAGATACACTTCTAGGTTGGCTGTATACAAAACTTCTTGAAATTGTGCAATCGTTGTGCACCCATTTTCTTCTCCACCAACGTCCATAACAAGGTCAAAAGAATCGTTTCGTAAGTAGTCATAAATATGAGAGGGGACAATTGGCATATCCATATTGCGAACGGATTTGTCAGGCAATAATAGATCAATTCCTTGATTTGTGATTTCTTTTTCTCGATCTCGTAGTCGGATGTAAGGTTTAATGATGTCAAGATCAATGAGTTTAATGGGTCGATGAGGGGATTGCTTTTTCTGATGCAAGATGAAATTAATGGAAATCTCACTTTTGCCCGATCCCATGTTGCCAATCAAAACCCAAATATTTTTGATCGAGGACGGGTTATCCTTCATACGATTTTGCCTTTGTTTGATCCCGCAATACCTCAAGAATATTCAATGCAAGTGCTTCCATTTCGTGTTCCCCGGGATACACATCGTAAGGGGCTTGTATAAATCCAAGATGGGCTTCTAATTGCCTTACAATAACAGGAGAATATGCCATACCACCCGTGAAAACAATACTATCTACTTTACCCTTAAGGGCAGCGGCAGCTCTTCCTATTTCTTTTGCCGATTGATAAATCATTGCATTCATAATAGTCCGTGGTTCTTCTTCCCCATTTTCAGATCGATCTTCCACATCTTTGGCATTGTTGGTACCAAGATGAGAGACCATTCCTCCACGACCTGCAAGAAGTTTTTTCATCTCTGCATGTGTATATTGGCCGGAAAAACAAAGATCAACCAAACCAAGAGATGGGAGGGTTCCTGCTCTTTCCGAGCTGAACGGACCATCTCCATTCAATGCGTTATTTACGTCTGTGCATTTTCCTTTTCTATGAACTCCTACAGAAATACCTCCCCCCATATGAACAACAATAAGGTTTGTATCTTCGTATCGTTTGTTTAGTTTTTGGGCTGCTTTACGGGCTACATGTTTTTGGTTTAGGGCATGCCAAATTGATTTTCTTTGCATTCCATTCATCCCAGATATACGCGATATATCTTCCATTTCGTCAACAGTAACAGGATCTGCAATAAAACCAGGAATTTGATATTGCTGGCACAATTGCTGGCCAATTACAGCTCCCAAATTGGAAGCGTGCAACATATAACGGCCTGTGCGAAGATCTTCAATCATTTGATTTGAGAAAGGGTAGACGCCTGATGTTAAAGGTTTTAAAACTCCACCTCTCGAGGCAATTGCTGTAATGTCATCCAATGAGTAACCAGAGGATGTTATTGTAGAGATAATTTTATCTTTTCGGAATTCAAGTTGATCAAACAGTGTTTTAAAATGCTGTAGTTCTTCGGAAGAATGGGCGATATTTTTTTGCATTTCATTATTTTCATTTCGGAAAATCGCTATTTTTGTAGATGTCGATCCAGGGTTTATAACTAGTATTAATTCGTCTTTCATTCTGGGTCCTCTTTCTTCTGGTCAAAATAATGATTTTTTTGAGTGTTCATTCTTTTTTTGCAGCGCTCATAAGAGCAGCAATCAGAATGGCATTGTACTTATTTTCGGGTGTATCCGCTCTAGAGGGAACAACGATAGGTACTTTTGCACCCACTGTTACACCAGCAGATTCAGTTTTACCGCCCCCTAAATAGACCAAAACCTTGTAGAATATATTTCCAGATTCAATATTAGGCATAAGAGTGATATCCACATCTCCACAGATTTCAGAATGAATCCCTTTATGTTCAGCTGCTTCTGCAGAGACGGCATTATCGATTGCCAAAGGTCCTTCAATGACACATCCAGGGATTTGTTTTCTTCGATTCATGACGGTTAATATAGAGGCATCGATGGTGGATTGCATTTTCAACGACACTGTTTCAACGGCGGAAATGGCAGCTACTTTGGGACATTCAATTCCCAACCCTTTGGAGACTTCCAGCGCGTTTTTTAAAATCTCTATTTTTTCTTCCAGTGTAGGAGCAATACAGATTCCTCCATCGGTCATAAGTATCATTTTGTGATAAACTGAGCTTTTTATGACTCCTACGTGAGAAAGGATTTTTCCTTTTCGAATTCCATACTCTTTGTTTAAAATTTCTTTGAATAAAATGGGGGTCGGAATAAGGCCTTTCATTAATATGTCAGCGGTACCATTGTTAACCAATTCAAGCCCTTTTTGACACTGTTCGATTTTGGATTGAATGGGTATAATTTCAACTTCATCCAGTGGGAAATGTCCTTCGGATGCTTTTTGAATTGCTTCTGGTGTGTCAATTAGAATGGGCTGGATGAACCCATCTTTGGTTGCTTGAAAGACTGCTTCTAAAACAGCATGGTCCCCTGCTGAAACTACTACCATCTTTTCGGGCTTAAGTTTCATCGCGCGAGTTTTTGCTTCTTCAAAATTATGAATCATTGATCCCTCCTAAAAACGAAAGTAATATTTTGCGAGTAATTAAGACTGAATGGGCGGATACGAAAGTTCGTGTTCTTCGTTCTGAAGAACACGAAGAACTCCTTCAGCAAGAGCTTTCATTTCATCGCTCCCAGGATAAACATGAACGGGGGCAATGAAGGATACATAGTCTCTAAGGTTTTGAATCATATCCACGCTATGGGCCATTCCACCTGTAATGAGAATGGCATCTGGGCGAATAGCCATAGCTGCTGCCATTGCGCCAATCTCTTTTGCAATTTGATATACCAAAGCGTCAAAAATCAGATGTGCTTTGGGATCATTTTTAGCTCGTAAGGCGAGAACGTCACGCAGGTCGTTTGTGCCTAGATAAGAGATGAGTCCTGCTTCTTTTACCAATTTTTTATAGACTTCCTTTTTGTCGTACTCTCCGCTATAGCACATGTTTACAACATCAATAGCAGGTAACGTTCCTGCCCGATTTGCAGAAAAAGGACCGGATTCCATGGCATTGTTCACGTCGATAATGCGACCCTTTTTAATACACGATACGGAGATTCCGCCTCCGAGGTGAACAACAATGCATGAAGTGTTCTCAAATTCTTTCCCATTTTCTTCACAGTAATGTCTCATTGTTGCACGGCAATTTAAGGGATGGTCTAACGATCTATGAAATAGACCTTTTATACCTGTCATGTAGGATTCTTGTTGAAACTCGTCTACGGAAACTGGATCTACAACATACGAGGGAATACCCAACGAATTGGCTATTTTTAAAGCCAAAACGCATCCTAAATTGGAGGCATGCTGACCAAACTGAACCTTCTGAACGGTGGCAATCATTTCATTGTTGACCCTGTATGTTCCTGCTTTCATGGGACCTAACATACCACCCCTACCAACCACAGCAGAAAGGTTATGAATATCATGGTTTTCTGTGGATAAAGCTGTTAGTATAGCAGTTTCTCGGAAACTTTCTTGATCATACACGGTTTTGAAAGCATCGAGTTCTTTCTTTGGATGGGTGATTTCTTGGTAATAAATTTCTCTGGAATCATGATAAAGAGAAATTTTTGTGGAAGTGGAACCAGGATTGATTACAAGAATTTTTTTTGACATCATTTCCTCCTCTTAAAAAGAGCTGATTGGGGACATATCGAAAGGCAGTATCCGCAACGATTGCATTTTTCTGTGTCCCAAAACAGATGTTGATTAGAAATATACATTGCATGCAGTGGACAAAGATCAGTGCAATCTTCGCAAAGATTGCACTGATCTTTGTGGATTCCTATTGAATACGTTTCTCCAATGGCCTTGAATTCCACCATGGGTTTTTTGATGGGATCTCCATAAATTGTCATATGGGATATGACAGAATTCCCAAACCCTTTTTTATCAGCAATACCTAGCAACTTGTTTTTAGCAGGAGGTAATCCACACAATAAACATGACACGGCATCGGCGGAGATAGTATTTTGAGAAAGAACCATAAAGGATGTAGCTTGTGAACTGTGTATGTTGATTGAACAATGGCTTTTTGAAAGCATCGGAGTCATCGCTTCAAGAAGACTTAAACAACGCTGTTGTAAGTTTTCTTGTATCAAAACTTCGTTTTTAGTATACGAGGGTAACATCCAAAAATAGGAGGAAGTGGATCCATGGAGTGTAAAAATGGGGTCTTCACTGAGACAGGTTATGGAGAGTAGATAATCTGCCTCTGCGAGGCTCTTTGATATGTATCGTTCGCTTAAATAGGAAGATTTTTTTACACCTCCAAAAAAGCTGATTTGTAAAGGAGCGCGTTTTTTTGGTACGATTTGAAAATGCTCCTGTTGCATATATCGAGTATCGGGAATGGTTGCTTTGAAACGTTTGTCAAAACTGGGAGAATAGAGATCGGAGAGTAGGAAGAGATTCGATTGTGCAAAATAGTCAGAAAGGAGTTTTAAAAGAATATCGATGGGGTGGAAACTCAGTTCAGAAGGTAAAGACCCAAGATTTATAAGGAGTCCTACTCTTTTGCCAAACAAACGAGATGTTTGGCGATCCCCTTCTAATTGCTTGTGCAACAAGAAAGTGATTCTTTCTATATCATTTTCACTTGTGAATTGATTCCAAAAAACGTTCATATAAACAGTATATGGAAAAATAATAGATTCTTGAAAAGTGTACCTTGTATTCTGTTACCTTTTTTGGAATATTTCATGAAAGGGTTGTGAAGAGATGCCCATTTTATTCTTCTATTACGAGAATAGATTTTTTCATCGTTCTGTTGTTGAATTCTGTAACTTTCTTGGATAATGGGCATATATAGTATAGATATGCAACCTGATTTTTAAGGAGGATATCATGTCTGAAAATGTACAAACACGATATGATGATCAACGAAAAACTTTAGTCTCAAAAAGTCGAATAGGTGGTATTATAGTAGGAATCATTCTTTTCATTATTGGTGGAATGATAGGTAGTTTTTTATCGATTTACTGGATTGCCAGTAATCCTTCTATACTCCCAGAAAGTCCTATTAAAACTGTTCAATTAGATGCTTCTCAGCAAAACAACGGATCTTCTTATCCTACAGATTCTACAGATGGTATGGTTCTTTCTCAGGACCCTATTGTAAATGTTGCTGCTTCCGTTAGTCAATCTGTCGTGAAAATTGATGTCATGACGCAGTCGCGCTATGGATGGCAAAAAACTGGATCTGGTTCTGGGTTCATTGTTAGTGAAGATGGATATATTGTTACAAACAATCACGTAGTAGATGGTTCGCAAAAAATTCTTGTTGAAAGAAAAAATGGCGAAAAATACGAAGCTCAATTAATTGGTACTGATTCAATATCGGATATAGCATTGATTCAAATAGAGGCTTCAGGTCTTCCCTTCCTGGAATTTGAAAAATCGGAACAAGTTCGAGTTGGTGAAACTGTTATTGCGATTGGGAATCCATACGGCTATGAATATACTGTCACCAAGGGCGTAGTATCCGCTATACAAAGAGAATTGAGCCTTCCTGAAACAAGCACACCTCCTCCCTCCTCTAATCCATTTGAGGGTACTCCTTTTGATGGCTTTGAGGACTATTTTGATTTTAATATTCCTCAACAGTCCAATACTCCTACTGCCAATATTCCCATGGTGGGTGTTGTCCAAACGGATGCTGCTATCAACCCTGGAAATAGTGGTGGTCCTTTGGTTGACATGGAAGGAAAAGTGATCGGTGTGAATTTTCTCATTGATGCACAAGGGCAAGGTTTGGGTTTTGCTATTGACTCCAACACCGTTACGAAAGTGATTGAGGACTTGAGAAAATATGGGACCGTATCATGGGCATCTCTGGGTGTTGTTATAACAGAGAATACGGACGAAATTGCCGCTTCACTTAAGCTCAGTGTAAATACGGGTGTAGTTGTTGTAGAAGTCCCTGCAGGCAATGCTAGAAAAGCAGGTATTTTAAAGCAGGACGTTATTCTGGGTATGGACGATAGGATGTTTCATTCGCCGCAAGAACTAATTACCTATGTTCGATCAAAAGATCCTGGTGATGAAGTAGAACTATTCATTAATCGGGATGGTAAAGAAATGAAGATAAAAACTATCTTAGAAGAACTCAAGAAATAGTACATCTATTTCCCTAGATTCAAAAAGCGTATCCTGCATTTTTCGCAGGATACGCTTTTTTCTTTTTTCTCAAATGAGTATACTATTCTCATGAAAGAACCAATTCTCCAGATACCCTCTACTCAGATAACGATACGTCGATTGCATTTGCAGGAAGAATTCGATGCCGCTTATGATGTTCAAGCAGGATTGCCAGAGTTTCGTAAAGTGGGTCTGATTCCTTCCTACTATATGAAGCTAGTAAATTCCCGAGGAGGACTTGTTCTTGGTTGTTTTGATGGAAACCGATTGGTCGGATATAATTATGCCTTTCCATGTATATCTTCTTCCTTGGGTATTTATTTGTTTGCTGACTCTATGGGCTTTTTAAAAACCTATCAAAAAAAACATCTTGGGTATTGTGTGAAAAAACTACAATACTCTCTTGCGTTATCCATGGGTATACGATATATAGTTTGGACATATGACCCTTTAAAGGGTGTAAATGCGAACATCAATATTCGTAAACTCGGAGCACGCATTCTTCAATACTTGCCAGATCAGTATACACTCTCTAACACTCTAGACTCTCGTATCGAAGATACGATGCAAGCCGCTCTTCCACAAGACCGTTTTGAAGTTTGTTGGGATATATTCTCTGAGGAAGTGAAGAGAAGAATGGAGAATCCGAATACTTCTGAAGGGGATGATGTCGATCAAATACCAATCATGAATTCAACGGTGTGGATACAAGATACCTCAAATATTAACACGAATAGCCTTGACTACAGTGAACATTTCTTTCAAAAAATTGAATCGATTCGATGGGATTACCAATCCCCGAACATCCGCATAGAAATTCCGGTCAGCTTCATCCATTTGGAAGAAAAAGTACCTTCTTTGGCTATTGACTGGAGAATAAAGTCACGGCAAATATTTCAGAACTACTTCAACAATTCATACCAAATTGAAGGGTTCTGCCACCAAAAAGAGACGAAACGAAACTTCTATATCCTAAAAAAAAGGTCGGATAGATCCTTACCATAAAAATGGCACGATTTTATCCATAAAAGTAAATACAGGAATGGATGCCAGGAGACAATAGAAGCTACTTAAGCCATTGGAAATGACCTGTAATTGTAGTAATCACTACAAAGCCAATAATGATAAAGAATGTGAGCAATGCTACAAGAGACGGAGAAATTTTCGTTCCTGCTCTGGATGAAATGGTTAGACATTCTGCATTTGGACAAGCATCTATGCACTGAAAACACATAATACACTCAGAATCAGTAATTTCATCTAAATGACAGACATCAATATTCATGGGGCACACTACATTGCATTTGTTACAAGAGGTGCAATGCGTGGTATTGCGAACAATACGAAACATTCCTAAAGGGGAAAGAATACTCAAAAAACCTCCCAAAGGACAAAGATACTTGCAAAAGAAGCGATCCCAAATGAACGAGCCAAGCAAAGAAAAAAGCAGAATAAGAAAACCCCATAAAAAAAGACCGAAAATCTCCAACGTTGTGATGTGAGCATATGCTACCCACGGATCAATGGACCTGAAAAACAAACTTGAGGTGAACCATGGAACTGCAATGAAAGCAGCTATAACAATGTATTTCGTCCATCGAAAGGAATCCTTTTTTGTTTTTTTTCGTAAAACTCCAATGCTCTTTATCTGATTTCCCATAGAGCTAAAAAGCTCTTGTAGTGTACCCAAAGGACAAAATTGACCACAGAAGGAGCGGCGAAAAAGAAACGATGTTACGAGTATGCTTAAGAGAAGAATAAGGCTGGATAGTGCTATTCGATGAATGAAATAACCTGTTCGAATCCAATACAAAAAGGACTCAATTGCTCCCGTGGGACAGAGTGCACAAACCGAAGCAGTTTTTCCAAGGATCTCGGGATGTTGATGAAAATAAGCATTCGCTGTAACAAAACCAAGGATAAGTAAAAGAAGGATCCAGCGTAGAATAGAGAAAGAGGAACGATTCTTTTTCATTTTTCACCTTCTTGTAAATTCTGAAGAGCTTTTTCAAGTTCTTCCTTGATAAATGATAGCGTCTTTGTTGTTTTGGCCTCGGCTCTCATGACTAAAATAGGTCCTGTGTTGGAGGCTCGAATTAAACCCCATCCATCTTGAATGATTGCTCTTACTCCATCGATTGTGATGCAGTTATACTTATTGCTTAAATATTGTTTTGCATTTTCAACAAGTTGGTTCTTCATTTCTTCCGGTACTTCAATGCGAATCTCGGGTGTGGAATGCATAATTGGTAAATCGGACAATAGAGTAGAAAGTGGTTTTTCTGTAAAGGATAGAATACGAAGAATACGTAAAGTAGCATAGATTGCGTCATCAAATCCGAAGTATTCGTCCTTTAAAAAAATGTGACCTGACATTTCTCCTGCACATATTGCATTGGTTTCTTTCATTTTTGCCTTAATCAAAGAATGGCCCGTTTTGTATACAATGGGATGGCCCCCGTGTTTAATGATGTCGTCTACTAGAAGTTGTGAGCATTTTACTTCACAAATGATTGTTGAACTAGGGTGTTTATGTAGGATCTCACGACTCAATAAAACCATTATCATGTCGCCCCAAATGGGGTTTCCTTGTTCACTGATCAAACCAACTCTGTCACCGTCTCCGTCAAGTCCAATTCCTGCATCAAGATGTTGTGATACAACAACTTCAGATAGGTCTTTGCAGTTCTCGAGTTTAACTGGATCTGGAAAATGATTTGGAAATGTTGGATCGGAGTTGCAATACAAAGGAATGACCTCCACTCCAACTTCCTCCAATATTGTCTGGGCAAAAAGAGAAGCGGTGCCGTTGCCACAGTCTAGTGCAATACGTAGTTTTCTAGGCCCTAGAGTGATGTTTTTACGGAGATATTCTTTGTAAGTAGGGAACATGTCTATGGTTTCATACGTACCTTTTGGTTTGTTTCGAATATCTGGATCGGAACCATCTTCGTTTTGCTGGATCCACTTATAAATGTCAAATATATCCTGTCCATATATTGTACTGTCCTCATAATACACTTTAAATCCATTGTATTCACCGGGATTATGACTTGCTGTAATCATGATCCCTGCCCCTATATCCTTAACTCGAGCAGTAAAGTAGAATATAGGTGTAATGACACACCCAATATCAATTACATGGAATCCTTTGTCCAACAAAATATTCACAATCTGTTTTTTTATGGGCTCTGAAGAAAGTCTGTTGTCAAAACCTATTAAAACGGTTGATTGGTTTCGTACAGAAAAAAAATGGGCAAATCCAGCCGCCAGTTTTTCTATATCTTGGTCTGTCAAGTCGGTTTCTACAATGCCTCGGATATCATATTCTCTAAAGATTTCTTTTTTCATCAACGTACCTACTTCCAAATAGAATACCTATATTTTATGAATTCTTGGTTTTTATGAAAGGATAGGAGGAAAAGATGTTATACTACATATCATGTTCACCCCTTTCATGAAAGGAGAGCCTATGAAAAACAACGCAAGAAAAATGGACATCCAAAAATCTTCACCTTCTTCTACCGATGAAATAAAACTTGATCAATATAAATCATCGGATTGGTTTTTGCAAATTGCTCTTATTGTCGCCGTAACTTTGTTAGTAGCAACGTGTGTTATTGGCGTGAGTAAACGAAACGCAGCACTTGGTGACTTTCCGTTGAAACCGTTTGTGTTTCCGATGCATCGTCAACAGCTGTATTATGGACCTCAATAAGTTTTCTGTTACTTTTGGTATAGTCATTGCTTTTCTGTCCATTCTTTTGTAAGGACATTTGAGAGGACAACCGGGCTTTGTTTTCCCTATTTTAAGGAGTTTGTATGAGCGTAAAGGTACAAAAATCGGATCCAAAAATGCACAAGCGTAGTATTGTTTTTCGCTGGATTGTATTGCTCTTTGTTTTACTCTTAATGACCCTAATTTCTATATTCCATCAATATCCAGATTTGGTTGGTCGAACACTCTCCATCGACTCATTCTGTCCTATGGGTGGTTTGGAAGGATTGTTTTCATGGATTTTTCAAGGGTCGATGTTACAACGTCTCGCGTTAGGAAGTTTTATCTTGTTTTTTGCAGTACTTCTTATTACTCTTCTATACAAGAGAGCTTTTTGTGGACAAATCTGTCCTTTGGGTACTTTGCAAGAATTGTTAGGCTCTATTGGTAGAAAAACTATAAAAAAAAGAGTCACAACATCTTCAAAAACAGATCGAGTGTTTCGGTTATTGAAATACCTTGTTCTTTTCGGTTTTGTAGTTGGTACATGGGCCACAGGAATTCTGTTGATTCGTGCTTTTGATCCCTGGGTGGCTTACGCTCATGTGTTTTCTTTGGAAGAAATGTTTGAATTTCCGATCGGTTTAGCAATTTTACTTATTAGCATTGTTGGAGCTCTTTGGGTAGATCGTATATTTTGTAAATATCTGTGTCCTTTTGGTGCTTTCCTGGGCTTGCTATCTCCTATAGGAATGTATGGAATTCATCGAAATACAGAGACTTGTATTGATTGTAAAAAATGCGATCATGCCTGTCCTGCGAATATTGTGGTCTCACAGGTTGAATTTGTGACCGATACAGAATGCATTATGTGCAATGAGTGTATAAATGCATGTCCTGTTGAAAATACATTGGAGATAGCTACAAAAAAACGAACACTTACTTCTACACCCATGAAAGTTACTGCTATTTCTATCATATTTATGCTGCTAGTAGCAGGGGCATTTACGATGACTGGACACTTCAAATGGTTTTTCCCGAATACATCCACTCCGTATGAAAATCAAGTTTTAAAGAATGACGTCGATGATATTCGAGGATTCATGACACTACGTGAGTTATCAATTGGATATGGAGTACCTTTGGAAATTTTAATGGAGGAATTTGCCTCTTCTCCTGATGATGCTGATACTCCTGTCAAAGATCTTGGTACTAAAAGTGAAGGGCACGGAACAGATTTTGTACGTGAGTTCATTCGGAACTATCGTCCCTAAATGTAGTTTCATAACCCTGTGTTTTTGATATTTGATACAATCAACACAGAAACAAAAAAAGAAAAAGCCCCAAGAAGTTCTTGGGGCTTTTTCTTTATTGCCGAAAAATAGGTAGGGACAGGAATCTTTATTTAGGAGACGGGTAGGTTAATGTAATAGTCTGTGTAGCACCATCCCAACCAACATCAAAACCAAGATTTTCAGCTACGTATCGTAAAGGTAAAAAAGTTCTTCCTGAAACAATCATGGGAGTAACATTAGGATTCTCGTCGATGGGAGCTTCTTCCCCATTGATACGAGCAACGGGTTTGTCAATCCAGAGCTCCATCAAAACGTCATCTTTACGAATCGTTACTTTTCGTTCGACGCTATCCCAAGCAATTTCTCCATGAATAGCTTCAACAACAGGTCGGATAGGCAATACTGTTCGGCCCTCATGTACAAATGGAGCGGCATCAAGCAAGAAGGGTTCTCCATTTAACAAGTAGGTTGTTCTGCCAATAATGAATTCAATAATAGTTCTAACTTTACGTTCTATACTGATGGTTACTTCCGAGGTATTGTCAGAAAGGTCAGTGGCTCGAATAACAAAAGTATTTTCTCCTACTACCAATGAAGCTTCATAGGAGAAATGACCTTGTTTGTCTAAAGCAATCTTATCTTCGTTAATAGTAACGGTAGCATCAAATTCTGTAGTTCCCTGAATGGTATATGTGTCGGTGTAAACAACATCGGGTATGGCTTCCAGGTTGATTGTGGGTGGTTCTGTATCTCCCTTGAGAATGGTAAATGTAACAGAAGTAAAACCTTTGAATGTAATTTCTTTCCCAAGTTCATCTAACAATCGGATACGATCAAAATGAATCTCGGTTTCTCCTGGTTGTAAGGCTTTAAAACTCATAGTAGCAAGAGTACCTGTGCCCGATATGGGACTACCTTTTGTTTGAATATCAAAAATAAGAAGGGTATCAAGTATGTCGGGGTTAGAGATTGTACTGTCTCCAATAAGGTCTCCGGAAGCAATGGATTCAAATTTTACATACTCCGTAGGAAGAGTAATACCAAACTCGATTTTGGAAACATCTTCTAACTTTTTGCCTTCAATTTGAATAGAGAAGCTTTCGTTTTCGATGATATCTTTTGGTGCAGTCATTGAAAATTCTGCTTCTGATTCTTTGATTGAACCATCATCGGGAGGGACAGCTGTTTCGTCTTCAAGTACAACAACAACACCGTGTAAACAATCGGTTACGTATAGTTTTCCATCGTATCCCATGGTAATAAAAGTGAGTCCTGGCCACTGAAGGTTGGAGGTCCAAAGGAGTTCTCCATCGGGGGTGAATTTTTGGATGCGACCACCGCCAGTTTCTGCGACATACACATTGCCAGCTCCATCTACACAGGTACCTTGAGGGGCGTTCAATTGACCCGGCTCTGAACCCTCTTCACCCCATTCTGTGATAAAGTCGCCATCAACATCCATGGCGACAACTTTGTTGCTTCCAGTAAGGGCAACATACATGTCTCCATTGGAGTTACAAGAAACTCCCACTGGCCATTCTCCGTTAATGGGGTAGGCATCAATTTCATAGGCGTATTCGTCAATCATTTCGGAAATATCAACCACCGAGAGGGTGGCTGTACGGGAACTAATAACAATTAATTCTCCATGATCATTAACGCACAATCCTTGGGGATACGTGAAACCTTCATCAATGAGAGCCCATGGTTCGTAGGATTCGTCAAAAACATGGACTGTACCGGCCTGTGAGTCAGAGACATAGATATACCCATCTTGGTCAAAACATACATCGATGGGGGAGAAAAATTCACCAATATCGGGATTTCTGGTTCTAGTAGGTGTACCAATATGTTTTATATTGTTGCCGTCTTCGTCAAAAACTACAATATTGGCAAAAT
>JAQVSG010000094.1 GCA_028700655.1 Caldisericia bacterium | reverse complement strand
AGGCTCGAAATAAAGGATTGAGTACCATATTAATGGAAGAACAGCAAGGTGAAACTTGGTTTCATCTTCCTCTGGCTGAAGGGTATTTCTGGAGAGACTGGTACGAACAACACAAAAGCACTGAAAAGGAACAAATCCAAGCATTTCTGCAAATCGCTACTAGCAGCTATCCCTTGATAGAAGATGTACCTGAATTTTTGCAGGTCACCATCGAATGGAATGGCAAAGTGGAGTATTCTGCCTTGCGAGCAGCAGCCTATTACAGAAGTCCACTAGTGAGTTTTCCCACAAAGCATCCTTGGAATTCTTCACCAATCCCTGTTACTACGCACCTAAAGGGGGAGAAGACAGAGGTACGTCTTCAGAATTTGTATCAGCTGGAAGGTATCGAAAAAATACTGGATGCATTGCAGAAGGAAAATGACTCATTCCTATTTTCAATCAAAGACTTGATTCAGAATATTAACAAACTGTATCCTCATATCATTTTTTGTGATACTACGATGCAGTGTTTGAAAAAGTGGTCGTATCCTGAAACTATCTTTACTCAGACAAAGGAAATTCTGCGTTTGCTTGACTCCTTTGTTGAGAAATGGAAAACAGATGATGCCTTGTTTTATTCAGAGAAAGCCATTAGGGATTTTGGTTTGAATCATGAAGTGAGTGGTGAATCGGACACCGTAAAGAACAATCTCAAGCTGAAGAACACGAGAACCTTTTTTCTTCCTGATGGCAGGAAACTTTTTTTTGAGCAACACATAAAGCTTACAAATGGATTTCGGTTGTACTTTTTTCCTGATATGGCACAAAAGCTCATTTACATTGGCTATGTTGGTCCTCATTTACCAGCGAATTAACTTTCGAGCCAATACAGCTTGTGATTCGTCCTTTATCCCTGGCTATTATGATAGACAACTCTACAATAGTGAGAGAGGACTAGAAGCTGACATTCAACTCGATACATCGGATATGCCTTGTGGTGGTGGAAAACTATACCCTGGCTGCATGGCCAATAATTAGTATCCTCCTGAATAAGTCCAACAGTAACTTTTCACTTTTTTTATTTTTGGGTAAACTTTGTCAAAATTGGCATCAGAGTATATTGTTTCTTGCTTTGATTCTTCTCCTGGTTTTAATCCACAATTATTATTGTCACGATTGGCAGTCAATATGTCTAAAATTTGGTTATCTTGATCATAGAGAATTATGCATATACTGTAATCTTCTATAGACCATGTTGTGTTATTTACTACTGACACTTTTGCTGAAATCTCCGAATGCGCTGTATTCCCATCAAATGACAACGGGGTATAAGAGACTATTTCTACATCTTTCACAAGAATTTCTTTTTTTGTTTTTAATGTTTGAGTATAGTAGACAGTTGCTTCAACTGCATAAATATCATCAAAATTAGTTCCTCTATCGAAGATATCGGTAAAACTCGCATACCCAACATCACCCCGATAGAACACTCTCGGGTAAACGCTATAGACTACATAAGAATCATCGTCTTCGTTTACTATTTTTCCTTCTTTTGATATGTAATCAAATACAATTTTTTCTACTTTAAATTTTTCTTGCCCTGTATTTTCAATTTCGATAGCTACGTTTACATAAACTCTGTCGTTTTCAAGCCATTTTTTCATGGAAACTTGGTTGATTTCTGCTTGGATTTTTGTTGTGATACTATTCACGCTTTGATCTTTTTTTGTACTTACAATACCACTTTCCCAACCAATGCAGGAAACCCATAGACTAGAAACTAAAACAACACAAACAAGGATAATTAGTTTTTTCATGTCAACTCTCCAATATTCTTTGGAATCACGATGGTTGATCCGTTTTTTTGTACTGATCGTAGAGCGTTTTTATTTCATTGAAATCAAGATTTAATACATCAATGGCTTTAAAGAATGAAGGCAAAGTAGTATTGAGAAATTCTTCACGTTTGTACTTTTTTGCTACCATTACTGCATCCTCTGTAATGTAATACCCAAGCCCTCGTTTGTTACAAATTATGCCTGTATCTTGTAAAAATGAATAACTCCGAACTACAGTGTTAGGATTTACTTCTAATTTCACAGCCATGGGCCGTATTGCAGTGATTTTATCGCCTGGTTTTAAATCCCCGTTTAAGATATTCTCGCATATATAGTCTACGATTTGAATGTAGATCGCTTGATTTGATCCAAATTCCATATCAAGCCTCCATTTTTTTGAACTCTCGGTAGAATAGTAGCCAAAATAGAGGGGCAAAAACAATCCATTGATAGTATTTCACAACGTTAGTAAAACCATTATATGGCATTGGGTTGCTTATAAGGCGAGTTAGATATGGAGATATGGGATAACTTAACCCAAAAGGCATGTTGAACGTTTCATTAATATGCCATATTACAAGAAGTAGTATGACGGCAACTCCTACATAGAAAAGGATTTTTCCACGAGTATATTTTTTGTAATACGAACTTACTAGAAGAACCAATGGAATCAAAGTTAAGTATATGCCTATAGACAAAAAGTAATTTTGTGTAAATGGAGTAAAAACTCCAAAAGAAAGTTTTAAAATAGGTTCACAAATTGATGCTGCAAGGAGAGTAAATACCACATTAAACATAATGGAAAACAAAATGCAAAATGCAGTGCTTAGAATGATTTTACTCAGAATTTTCTCGGCATTGGAAGAGGGAATAGTCAAGTAAGTATAATTTTTTGGAGTACTGAAAATTTCTTTAAATGTAGTTGTGACAAGAAGTATTCCACAGAAATAAAGTGTATACCAGGAAAGTAGATGTTGAAGAATTTCTGTTTCTTCAGACCAAAGAACCATGATGTACATATAACCGAAAAATATGGTTGAGCATAGAACAACAATTTTTAAGGGTTGAGTAAAATTCTGAATATCGTATTTTAATAAAAAAATTAGATTATTTTTAAATCCAACCTTCTTTGTATTCATTCCATACCATCCTTTATTGCATCGAGAATTGCATCAGAATTGTACATGGCAGCATTAAAAAGTAGTTCTAGATCGATATCATTGCTTTGATTGGTTTTATTTTTTTCCAAAGAAACCCTACCTCCTATGACATATTGCGAGTATATGGAGTTGGGAATATTCTTCTCATTTTGGTGCAGTTTCATGGTCAGGCATTTCTCAAGCTTCTCCAATGTTTCGTTTAAAAGAATTTTACCTTCATCCAGAATAATGACACGGTCAAGAAGATTTGTAACATCATGTACTTGGTGAGTTGATATGACAATGGTTCGGTGGTGATCAATCCATTCGGAAGCGATTTTTCGAAAGTGTTTTTTAGAGGGAATATCTAATCCATTCGTAGGCTCGTCTAAGAAAAGAAATTGGCAATTTGTTGCGAAAGCAAAAGCAAGAATGAATTTTTTCTTTTGTCCCAAAGACAAAGAATCCAGCTTGCACGATTCAGTAATTCCAAATAGATGGAGGTATTCGTTAAATTTATCATGTTGAAAAGCACGGTAAAATGGAGAGTACGTTTCTTCATATTTTTTTCGGGAATATTTTGGTAAATAGAATTCTTCCGGAATAAAAAATACTTTTTGTAAGTACTCTGATTGGCGATATTTGGGTTCAAAACTGTCAATATTCACCTGGCCCTTTTCAGGAAAACGTAACCCAGTCAGCAATTTCAACAAGGTAGTTTTGCCAGCTCCATTTTTACCTAATAATCCGTAAATATGTCCTTCTGGCATGTTCATGTTAATTTCGTCATATAGAAGTTCTTTCTTGGGATAACCGAATGATAAGTTCTGTATTTCAATCATTTGAACCTCCGTAATAGTGTACTAATAAACTAGTACACATAAATATATTCAACTTGTTATATTTGTCAACTTTGGATTGTCAAACTAATGGTTTAAAATGGATAGATCTTCATTGATTTGGAGATAGATCGAATATAACCTTAAAAACTAACAATAACTTGATGAAAAAGTTGAGTATAATATACGGCAAGATGGATACAAAAGTTTGTGCAATAGAATGCACAAAAGTGCTAAATTTATATACTTTGTGCAGTGCAATGCATAAACTTTATCTTTTTACCATTTCTGCTACTATATAACCATGAAAGTAATGAATACAATGAAAATGATACCAAGACCTGTTTATTTGAATCAGTTGATCCGATTACGTGATAAAAGGCTTATAAAAGTCATTACCGGTATTCGCCGATGCGGAAAATCTACATTGTTTGATTTGTTTTGTGAATGGCTTCGTAATAACAATATTGTGCAGGAACAGATCATCCGGTTAAATCTTGAAGATCCTTATTACCGCGATATTCAAACTGACAGACAGTTGTATGATTGTATTCACGCCAAGCTTCTACCGGACAAAATGAACTATATTTTTATAGATGAAGTGCAGACTGTTCGGCATTTTCAAAAGGCTGTTGATGGATTGTTTATCCAAGAGAACTGTGATGTTTATGTCACTGGATCAAACGCATACATACTTTCAGGTGAATTGGCTACATTGCTGTCTGGTCGCTACATAGAAATTAAAATGCTGCCTTTGTCATTTCAAGAGTATATGTCTGCTATGGAAAGTCAATCGGACCTACTCGTGAAATATAGAGATTATGTTCAGAACGGCTCTTTCCCTTACATCTTGCAGCTTGAGAGTAGCCGCGATCGATATGCGTATTTAG
>JAQVSG010000093.1 GCA_028700655.1 Caldisericia bacterium | reverse complement strand
TGCAAGAAAAAGGGCACTTCTTCATCTTTGGAATTCACCAGTTTGAGATCGGCTAAATTGTACTGACAGGCAGAAATCACTTGATTTGTAAGCCTTACGGCTTTGTATTGTTGGGTTCCCTGGTTTTGTATGGGGGCTGAATACTGGTAAGCTGCAGCCGAAATGACCAAAGGACTGGCGAAGAGACAACAGCAAACAAGAAGGATAAGAAGGGTTTTATTTTTCATTTTGAACATCCTTTATTTGAAGCTCTAAGAGCTTTTGAAAATGCTGGTAGGTGAAGGAAATTCCAAGCAAGAAAATGCCAAATGCAAAATAGGAAATCATTCGACCAAAGGATTCTAGTCCTGAAAGATCAAGAAATACAAGTTTAGCAGTGGCTAGAATAGACAAGCCCAATCCAAAACGACGCAGCATAGCATTGCGCTTCAAGAAGCCATACAAGATCCAAAGGGTTGCAGTGAGAATATACAAAATGCTGATCAGTAAACTTTGGAAACCAAAGCCATAGTGGGATATCAAGTTTTGTGTGAGAATAATGACGGTATAGGCAGATATGAGGATGCTGAAGAATCCGCTTCTTTGAAGGGGATTTACAATGAAATCTTGTACTAATTCTCGCAAGGATGCGATCGACAAAAGCCCAAGAAATAGAAGCAAAACAGTTCCCGCGATATAGAGAGCGGGAGAGACGGATGGCGAGGTGAATTGGATGGGATGATAACTCGCATTTAGTCCAAACAACCAAAGAATTCCAATAATGAACCAGAAAACACGTATGACCTTCATCCAGTCATCGTAAAGAATGCGAATATATTTGACCAGAAAAGCAAGTAGCAGTGTAATTACAATACTGGAAGCTTGCAAGAGGTACTGGATGTTCAGAGATTCGTATCCTAGCATATGTACGAGTGCTTGATACCATTCTTGATTGACAAGGTACAAACCGTAAAACCAAACATTCAAAACCGTGGCATATTTGATTGCTTTGGCCAGATTGTTTTGAAACGTTTTCTTGTAGGCTAGTGCAGCTAGAATAGCAATGCTTCCGAAGGTGATGGCCGAATACTTGAGCGTAAACAACGAGTATGTATTCATGTAGATTCCCAGTACATCTCCAAACAGAAAGGATGCCAAGCTTAATGCGTATGCAATCCCACCGCTCCATTTTAAAACTCTGTCTTCTTTTAAAATGCCATAGACTGCAAGCAAGACTCCTTCCACCAACCACCCCAAGGAAAACCACATTTTTTCAAATTGGAATGGAATGAACAACAGGATGAACGTGAAGCCCGTCAGATAAAACAGAGAAATGATTCTCTTTTCTTTGCCCATCTTTCGTTCCATCCACAACCCCAGTGCAAGGTAAATGGCAGCAAAAATAGCCGCAAGAGCTCCCATATAGGGCTGCAGTTGAACAGAATAGAAAGCTATATTTAAAAGTACTGCACTAACAATCGTATTCGCTGCAATAAGAAGAATATCGGGAAGTGAAAACGACACTTTACGCTTGTAGGTTGCTATGATGGGAATTAAAGTATAGATAAGGAAGACTAGAAGGATATACAGGAGAAGATATGCGTCTTGCATTCGAAATGGTAGAGCAGGATTCCTGCTGGTAAGAACCATGTGCATGATATAGATGCTGGAAGCAACATTGAACAAAAATCCAACAATGATGCTTACGGTCCACTTTTTCTGTGTGGAAATGAGAAGCAAAAATGTATTTAAGAAAAGGAAATAGAGCATGAGAATCCAAACTGGCATTGCTGGATCGGTAATGGTTACAATGGGTAGATAACCACCAATGATGGCAAACAGAGTGATGGTTTCTGCTTTGTAACGCAGAGAAAGAACCAAGGCAAGAAGTGTATTGAGAACGCAAAGAAGAAGAGCGATTTCGATGGATAGAATATCCAGGGTGAAATGGCTTAATGAGATGGCTCCATACAAGATAGCAATGCCCCCACTGGTAAGGGCAATGGAAAATATGGAGGGAATTTTGCGATTGATCCATTCACCGACTCCAAGAAGCAAGCCACCAAGCACAAAAATAACAATTCCTTTTAAAAGAGGAGTGAGTAACACATAGCCGTAGCGTGAAAGAGCAATGACGGCAATCAGCAGGAATAAAATTCCAATTTTGCTGAAGATGTTAAGTCCGATGAGGGATTCAATATTCCCTTTTTTAAGAGCTGCTTTGTACTCTTCATCAAGAAGGCCTTCTTTTTCCAGTTTTGCTTTATCGCTTGCTTGTTCTTCAGAATACGCTTTTGCTTGTAGAGCAAATTCAGATTCTGCTGTTGTTACCAGAACATTGATCTGTTTTCGAAGGTCAAATAATTCTTTATAGACTGTTTCTGCGGCAGAAACCCTGCTTTCTTGCAGAGTTTTGTATAGTTTGTCGATATGATGCTTTGCTTTTTTCTCAAAGGCTTTCAGACGGTTTAACTCTGTTTCTGTTTTGGCAGCGAAGTAGAGTTCGACACGCTGATTTGCAGCTTGCAAAAGGTGCATTTTTTCATTGTAGATCTGTTCATACAGTGTACTTTTCAGAGATTGGTTTTCCTTTATCAATGCATGGTTTTGTGCTGATTCTTTTTGAAGTTGTTCCTGGGTTTGATTCAATTCTTCTTTTAGATGTTGGTTTTCGTTCACCAAATCTTTGCTTTCCAGGGCTTTCACTTCTTCTTCCATAGCAGACATTAACTTTTTCTGACTCGTCAGAAGATTCTTCATGGACTCCATTAAAGACATATCATCCCTCCGTTTACCAGTGGTTTGCTGGATAACAATGTAACAAAACTATATCATTCCAACCTGTCAACAATCCTATGAAATCTTGCATACTCACAAGATGACTTTCCTTTGCAAAGATCACTCCTATAATCATATTCTGTTTAGAAAGGTTTACAAGAGAAAACAAACGACTTCAAAAAAGATACATATATACTACTCGAAACTTAGGTATTGATTTTCAGGTTGAGCATAATTCTTTTTTGAAGGGTGGGAGTAACTTCATCAATGAAGATTAGTGGTGTTATTCTTTAAAGAAGCTTTTGCTATTAAAGGAAAAATCGTATAATCTATTGTTAAGGACATATAATGAGTGAATTAATGGCTGTTAATCCGACGATTTTAAAATGGGCTAGAGAAAGTATTAACTTGTCTATTGATGAGGTAGCTTTAGCTATTTTTCAGAAAATTGAAAAAGCTGACATTGTTAAAGGATGGGAAAATGGGACACTTCAACCTACCTATCCGAAATTAGAAGAAATTGCTAAGCTTTATAGTCGACCTACTTTCATTTTTTTCTTTCCTGAACCACCAGAAGAGGATTCCCCAACCACTGAATTTAGATCTACTGTACCTTCTGAATATTTAGACCATCTTCCACCAACCATCATTAAAATCTTTAGAAAGCTGAAACAATACCAATTCAATTTGATTGAGTTACTTGAGAAGCATAATGGGGAGCTTGATCTTTTTCGAAACATCCAACTAGACCATGATACAAGTATTCCCGAGATAGCACTGATTCTCCGAGATACAATGAAAATTGATATAGAAGTACAAAAGAAAATGTCTTGTAAAGAATTTTTTACCTATATTCGAGATAGTTTTAACGAACATGGTATTTGGGTTTTTACCGAGAATTTTGCGAATAACGATTTTTCTGGAATGTGTATTTATGATCCTGTTTATCCTGTTGTTATGGTTAACTCTGTAATGTCATATCAACGAAAATCATTTACCCTCTTTCATGAATTAGCCCACCTCTTACTAGATTATAGCGGGTTAGATGTACTGGGTACAAACCCTTATCTTCGCTATCGAAACAACAGATATAGTTCCATAGAAGTATTATGTAATGCCTTTGCAGGAGAGTGTCTTGTTCCTAAGGATTATTTTACGCCGTATTTGAAGAAAACTTTTGATATTGATTCTGTTAAGGAAATCGCTGATAGATTTAGCGTTAGCAGGGCAGTCATTTTAAGGAAGTACCTTGACCATAACATGATCAATCAAAATGAATATAGTGAATTGATCAAAAAATGGGATGATAGCTTCGAAAAAAGAAAACAACAGAGTAGTAAACCATTACCAATATACTATCCTACACAATTAAGCAAAATGGGTAAGCCTTATATTGAACTTGCATTTCGATCTTATTATGACAATAGAATTACCTTGGATGCTTTAGCATCTTATTTGGGGATGTCGAAAACAAACGCGATAAAACTTGAAGGAAAAATTTGAAAACCTCCATTTACGTTTTTGATACCAATACATTGTCCAATATTGGAAGGTTTTATTATGAATCTATTTTCCGTTCTTTCTGGAATTTGTTCGAAACCTACGTTATAGATGGTCAAATTGTATCTGTACGAGATGTAAAAAAAGAAATCGAAAAAAAAGAGGGAATCAAAGATCTCCCAAAACGATTAGAAGCTTTAAACAGAAGTTTCTTTCGTAACCCAAACAAGGAAGAGTCAGTATTCATAACAAGAATGTTTCAAATCCCTCAGTTTCGAAATAGCATTAAACAAGATAAACTATTAAGCAATGGTAGTGCAACTTTTTGTGTGTAAATTTTTTTATGCCTCCTTTTCTTCGATGATTTGAAAGAATGGAAGATTTTTCTTTACTTTGCCAAAGCGATTGCTCTTCCAATGCAATTCCATTTTTAACGA
>JAQVSG010000092.1 GCA_028700655.1 Caldisericia bacterium | reverse complement strand
CATCCAATCGCACCAAAGATAGCTACCCATTCCCAGATAATGTCCCCTATGTCAACATTAATGACTTCAAAAAGAGTCATAGATAACACACTTAGAAATAAACCTGCCAAGAGTATAAGAACGGTGGTAATCAATACTTCGCCATTCAACTGAATGAATTGAATCCGTTTCTGTAAGTCCTTGTACTCTCCATTTGCCCAGGCAAAACCTCCTGCAAACCAATACAGGAAAGGTACGTGCAAACAAGCTAAAATAAGAGTATCAGAAATGGGATCTAACTTCCCGGGAAATACATAATTAGGAAGCAGATTGATATAGGTCAGACTGATAGCGATCATGCCCAAAGTAATCCACACTACTTTTGAAGATATGTTTTTCCGAAGGATGATATAGAGAATAGCTAGACCTGGGAGGAAAAAAGCGGTGATATTTCGCATATAATACATCGCATTTAAATCCTTGCTCCGAGGAAAACATGATGGGAAAAAATCAGGTAGTTTTGCAAAAAATCCCCCTAATGCGATCAACAGGCATATAAACAAAATAGGCATCATGGTTTTCCAAAAGCTTTGTTGAATAGCATTGCCATCCCGATAAGGATCATCCTCAACGGGAGATTCAATAGCGAAAGCATCCGATTGTTTTTCTACAGAAGACTGTACCGAAGAAGTCGGCTCTAAACGTTCCTTCCATACTCGAAACAATAGATGGTCTGGATTTTCTTTGAAAAGAATCTCAAACACTTCTTCGAATTGCGATGGATTTTCACGATACAAAAGTTCCATCGTATGTGGATCATTCATGGCTTTCAACATACGTTTTTTCATGTTAAGCTCCTTGGTGACAGTTTTAACGTCAGTACACTTCAGTAGAAATGCGGTAGAGATTCATGCGGGATTGATGAGGGGGTACGCCGTAATAGTATGCGTGATCCTTGGAAGACCAGAATGGAGTCTCCTCATCAGGCGAAGTATCGTTTCCTTTTTGTAACAGTTCATCAGAAAACATAAACAAACTCATTGGAGTCACTTTCAACTGTTTCCATTTCCATGCAAATTCTTCATCATGAAAGGTTGCCACATAGGTTTTTCCGTTGAAAATGGCATCCCACAAAACAATGCCTTTTGATATGGGGTTGTATTGAAGTACAGGTTTATTCATCTTCTCTTCGAAAGGAGCTTTTAAAGTTTCCTTTTCTTGGAACGAGAGTGTATCACCGGTGAAAGCTGCTGTATAGAAATGTAGAGTATTGGTTGTATCCATTAACAGCAATGTATCTCCAGACAATTCCCAAGAATGAAAAGGAGGAAAACTAGTTTGTATGAGGTCAAATTCTAATACAGCTTCAGTAATCTCTGCAGAATAGTAGTTGTGATAAACATCCAAGGCAAGTAAGTATTCTTTGTTGGTCTCTGGTACATGACAATACTGTATTCTTGTAAATTGTTTATCGTCATCAATAGAGTATTCTTTCACGATATCATCACCACGCACAACTTCAATAACAGGCTGCGAAGATTCAATGGACAAAGGACGATAACGTGTTGCTACAAAAATTGCTTTTGTTGAACTTTCTTCTTCGGATTCTTCCATATGGGTTGTTGAGTCTTTGTCTGGCTCAAGACTGGTGGTATTGTCCAAACCTTGGTAATTAACAAACCGAATGTCAGCCTCTTCCAAACAAAGGGGCTCTGATTTCTCCGTCAATAGATAGATATCAAAGTTTTGACAGTTCATACACATGCTTTGAATTTTACGAGTTTCAGAGTTTTTAGAGGGCACCCATGAAGGATTCGAAGCTGGTATATATTCTTCAAATTTCCATATATCCAACAAATAGAAAGTGTCATTGGTGATTGGATGAATCAACTGATGCAGCTTTTTTGATTGTTCATGAACTGCATAATAATTTGCATAAGTAGTTACAGTTTGGTTGTTTAGTCCCAGAGTAACAACAGCACCTGTGGCTGTAACAACTGCATCAGAAAAAAAGAAATCATGAGGAACGTTCATCTCATATGCATATTGGCGTTTTACTTCTTCGACTTTTGAAGATTCAGAAGAGTCCCTTGTTTTTTCCAAAGCAGAATATTGATCACAATTCGTCATCATTAAAGACAGACACGTCATTATAGCAATACTAAAAGAAACCCATCTTCTCATTTCATTGCTCCTTATGGAAATACTTTCCATTTAATGCCACTTGGTATACTATTCTCAACAACACCCTAAAAGGCATTGGATTTCTCATCCATTTCCATGATTACACTGTATTACATGCAGCTTGGATCTCGGTACTTGTCAGTTATAACTTTATAATTCTCGTGGTGAATCTTGTCCCATTCGGTTTTCTTGTAATGAACTCCCTCTAGGCTTCTGTTAATACGCTTTGGATCGTATTCTTGGAAATGATTCGAGTCAGCCCATTCTTTATATTCTTCATGATCGGGGTGTTTTGGATCGTTGTAAGCATCGAGGAATTCATAAAACATAAAAATTCCTCCCACATCTTCAGGTGGGGCGGTATTTTCCCCATCCAGCAAAGTGGGATACCCGAAATAATAATCGAAAACAATATCTTCCAAAGTAACCGTAAACTCCCAATTGTCACCAAAATCGTATGTATAGGGGATTGTTTTGTATTTCTCCAAATAGACATCCACTTTTCGATTGCTGGGTAAGTATGTGGGAATTTCCAACAATGCAATTTGATTTTTTTGGAATTGGGGCATTTCTTTTGGTAATGCCTTTTTCGTTTTTTTCATTTTCTTTTTGTATTCGATATAATCTTTGTGCTCTTGATATGCAATCTCATCATTGGTTACCATCAGAGGTTCCTGCCTAAGATCAAAGTCATAAAGGTGATATGGATCGCTAGAATATCCACTTTGAAAATTGGTCACATTTTGTATGATATCGTGCAGTCTTTTAAATGTAGCATCTGCAGGGAATATGACTCTCCTCCAAATAAGAGGATTGGATTCATTTAGTTCAATCTTGACGATATAGGCTTTCATATTTCACTCCTTCATATATGCAATACTACCTCCAATTTTACAAATATCAATACATATACTCAATAGGGAATGAATCATTCGAATAGTAAGCACAGAAAGAAGTTACATTTTGACTTACAAGAAAAAATATTTTTTCAATATCCATGAAACCTTTAGCTAGTTTGATGAGTACTATAAGTGTAGTCCCTCTTGAAAGTTTGTCCGTCCCATTTCTCCTTTTGTGGGACGGATTTTTTTATTATTCTGCGATCCATCCATTAGTATTCCTTAAGTTAATCTTGTACACTGTATACATCAATTCATGTTTAGATATGGAGGTCACAGGCATGACAAATGAAGAACAAGTAAAAGCCCATCAGTATTTCTCAGCGAGTTGTTTTAACAGTATATGGAACATCATAGATCAACCAACTAGAAGTCCAGAAGACCTTGAAACCATGATTCATTTAGCACATACATCGTTTTGGCATTGGTCACAAAATCCTGACAAAACTGCATCAAATGTCTCTGTTGGATATTGGATTCTATCTAGGGTATATGCAGTTGCACAGGAAGCTGAAAATACTGTAAAATATGGTACAAAATGCCTTGACATCAGTATTGAAAGTTCTCTTAGTCCTTTTTCTATAGCCTATGGGTATGAAGCATTGGCTCGAGCTCACATGGTAGCTGGTAATCACGATACAGCGAAAGATTTTTTGCACAAAGCCCAAATAGAAGCTAAGAAAGTTGAAGACAAGGAAAGCAAAGAATTAATCGAAACTGACCTACAAGAGATTGAAAACAGATTGAAATAAGCTGCTGAAATCAAAAAACCCGAGGACCTTAAAATCCTCGGGTAACACATTTAAAACTCAAAACAGGAGAAAGAAAAGGAGTTCTTTCTTGCTTTTAGTATACATTTTTGTGTAATATCAGTAAAGTGATTTACCGTTTATATCGTGTTACAAACCGAAAATTAGAAAACTTTTCGTAGATTTTAACTCAATCCCCGTAATTGTCAAATTACGGGGATTGCAATTCCTCGAAATTATGTGATTTGGAGGATTTTAACTATTTTCACCTAATTAAAGTAGCTTCTCCTCCTTTTTTTACATTTCTCCGTTAGGGTGAACAAGTCTCAATCTCTTCTAGAACTTTGATGGCTAGATCATCTGTATCGTCTTCGTGGATTTCAATAGAAGGGTAAAGAAATTTCCAAAGAGATGCTGTTGATCCTTTTGAATACTGCTCAAACAATTCTTTTTCATCACTGGTAAGGTTTTTCAACCATTCTTCCGTTACTTCATAAGAAGACAAAAGCTTTCGCACACTTCCTTCGTGCAATGCACAGTAAACAAGCAAGTAGTGAGACTGGGTATTTTCTACAAGCCATTTAAGCGCTTTTTGTATTGCAATTCTATACTTCTTCATTGCATTTCCCAATTGAAGGAGTCCGAGTACAAATAGTGCAGTTGCTTTTGTCTTATCGGAATCCTTCCCAACAGATCCATCTGCATTTTGCATTAAGGCGGCATTCTGAATCGCTACGCCTAAAGGGCCCATAGAATCAGCTATTTGTTGAGAAGCGTAATCGGCAGATTGAGTAGAATTTTGAAAAACATCAACAGGAACTTTTGCAAAATTACTGAAATCTCCAAAGGAATCTAATTTTTTCCCGTTTCTCATGCGTCGCATAGGTGGAGCGGAACA
>JAQVSG010000091.1 GCA_028700655.1 Caldisericia bacterium | reverse complement strand
TAGTAGGGAAATCTTAACGCCATACCTTATCTATTGATGGGAGAGATAAGCTCATATTACATTTTGAAATGCGCATGTACAATTTGAAAAGGAATTAGTACGATCAATCTTCTGAATTCTTTTTTTTGCAGAATAACACCAACTGATCGGCATTTTGGTCAAGGGGTATGTTTTTGTTTAACGATCCCTGCTCGTGAAAAACAGTCAATCCTTCTAATTCCAGTAGAATTTTTAATTCTCGAGGAAAGTAATAGGAAAGCGTTTCCTTGCATTGGATCTTTTTAGTCAAGCTTCCTTCCTTATACTCTTCTAAAACGATATCATCATGCTCTAACTGATTAACAAAATCATAAGAAGCTGTGAATTTATCTATGATTTTCCGGTGATTAGTAAGGTCGTTAAACTCAAAAATCTCCTCTTTCTTATCTGCTTCTACCATCAATGGTATGTTTGGCATACTCTGGTCAATAAGAAAAACACCATTTTCACTCAGATGGTTTTTAACACAACGAAACAAACTTCGGATGGAACAAGAAGTTGTGAAGTGATTTAAGAAATTGCATGAAGCAATAATGAATCCAAAAGTATTATTAATAGAGAAATTGGAAGCATCAGCCTGAATTATTTTGCATCGATCTCTGACTTGGTCATTCTCTTTCGAGAGTTTTTGTTCTGCAATATAGATCATGTCAGAAGATAGCTCTATTCCAGTGACAGAAAGACCTGCTTCAGCAAGAGGAATGGCAATTCTACCTGTACCGAGTCCTAATTCCAAAATGTCCCCACTCTGTTTTTGTGCAATTTGTATCAGACTCAGAACATCGTGAGTGTCTGAGTGAAGGATGTCATAGAATTCTGCAAAGAACCCGCTATATTCATCAGATAAAGGTTTGTTCATCCTTATCCTCCTCTTCCGTCAATCTTCCTAAAAACTTTAGTGATCTTGGTAAGAACTTTGGTTACTTACTCGTGATTCTTCCGGTTAAAAAAGAGCTCATAGCAAGCTCAATAGACTGAGGATCACACTGCCTGTACATTAAATAGTATAGAAACAGGTCGATATACTCATCAACAGATTCCATTTGCTCTTTGTTTAGAGGAACCTCACTATCTTTATACAAAACTTCATTGACAATAAGGGATATGCAGAATCGTTCATTTAAAAAAATATCCTTATCATTGTCTTCGCTTAGCGTTTTGATAAGAACAATTGGTTTTCTGCGAATGATCCAAGTAACAGTATATGCAGTGATTTTAACAATATTGACCTTATCAATAAAATGAAAGTTTTTGAGCCTATAAATGTCTGCGAAGTAGTCCATAACAACGTGTTGCAAGATGTCTGGATTACATTCTGCAATTCCTTCGTTGCCGGAAGCTTCGATAAAGTCATTCATTTTTTTCTCTAAAAAACTATAACGTTCAGCAATTCGTTCTTCTGTGAAGTGTCTAACAATAGTATCATAACTAACAGAATGCATGGTTCACCTCATTTTTCAAAAACTAGGTTAATCGTAAAAATTAACTAACCTTACAGTAGGTAAAAATGATAGGTTTCGGTACAATATGATTCCGGACAATAGAATGAAAGATACTTGTTTTGAGAAAATTATTGTAGGTTATATAGTCCTCAACAACAATTTCATCTCTAAAATCCATACCCTTATTTGGGCTTGTATATTGTCGTAGCTTATCATGTTTTAGCTTTCGGATGAACTTTTGTGTGTTTTCGCTGCACATATACATATTCACAGTAACTCCTTTCTTAACACGATTACAAACCAGTTTTTATTCTGCTATTAATCCGGTCAGAAGGATTGACAACAGAATCAATTTGTGAGAATTCATTACTTTTTTGTGATGTTTCTCCACCTGTAGAAACTAATTCGGTTTTTTTTACAATAGCAGGATACTCTAAATCCCTTTCAGCATAGTGAGTCTTACATACATTGACTGCGTCTTCTGGTAAATACCAATACATGGACAACATATCATCAATTTCATTGGTTAATTTCGATATATGATCCGTATATCGCTTTAAAAAAACATTTTTCTCGTTATCCGGATAAAAAACATCGTGACTGAACTCGGCATATATCTCATCAGCCATGGTTCTCAGCTGTATCTCGCAATATACACCATGGACTTTAAATGTATAATGAATCGAACGGTAACCTCTGTAAGAAAGTTTACTTTTTATCCTGTGGGAAGTGAAATCTGCTGAACCATATCGCATGAATAGAATTGGTTCTTCAACTATGTAAATACTGCTTTTGTCGAGATCCTTAAAGTTGTAGTCGGGTTTTTGATCAAATCTTATGTAGTATTGTTTTTCGTCAATTGCGTTTGATCTTATGAATTCATCGATTTCTTTCCAATCTTTAACATATTTCAACAAGACTCTACCACCCACAAAATCTGTAATTATCTTGTAATAATTTTGTACGTTTATATCCTGGTATTTCTGTTGAATAGAAGATAACTTTCTAATGATTTTGTACAGAAGGTGCTCTTCATCTTTAATTCTTGTACTTATAAAATGAATCTGTTTGGTTTGTTTTTTCATGTTATTCAAGAATGTTATCAAAGATTCTTGAGCTTTTTCTAAACAACTTTTTCTCTTAACAAAATCACAATAAATTGATTGTAAATCCGTCCAAGTTATATGCTGGTTCTTCTCTAACCAAGAAATCATTTCTTTACAATCATACTTTTCTTCAAAATAATTTCTACAAATCTCTTTCAAAGTACCCTCACCTATCAACAAATTTAACTTTACCTAAAACAATCAACCAATACACAGCCTGATTCATAGAAGTTGAAACGTATAATCCGGTAAGGTGATCTCCAAAACAATCTATGTAATTCGAAACTTTCTTCACTAAAAAGCACCTAAATCAACCTGTACCACAGAACTATACTTTTCTATACGAAAACATCTATATTGTATCAATGCTTGCATTCAATGCAACTGAAATTATCTCTAAATGAACTATAGACATGTAAATTTCCCTAAAGGGGGGTATGGAAATAATCTTGGACTTCAAAATTGGTTTTCGGAACTTCCCAAACAAAGAAAGCGATTTGGCAGGAGAAAACGTATTTATTAAGTGAAATTAATAAAACGCAAGGAATCATATTCAGAAATTACAGATTGTGTTGCCTAACTTCTAGAGGAGTTTAGTTTGATACCTATATTCCAACCGAACTGCTCTCCATTTGTCAACAGTAAATTGGAGAGTTGTGGAGAGTTGAAGAGAAGCTTGATTTTACTTCTGCTCAACTCATTGGTTATTTCGGACTATACTGACCAAGGTTTCGGTTAAATGCAGCTATTGACAATGCTTCCATTTTCCTTATCCTACTCGTAAGTAGGCTACTTGAAAGTAGGGTAAAATGTTTATAGGTCGCAAAAAAGAATTATCTGTTTTGAACAAAGAATATTCCAACGATAGCTTTCGTTTCGTTGTTCTGTATGGAAGGCGAAGGGTGGGTAAAACGTCACTCATTTCTAAATTTCTTGAGGGAAAAAAAGCAATCTTCTACATTGCCACTGAACAAAATGACAAAGTAGCTCTAGAAAATTTTTCAGGGAAAGTATTGGACGTTTTTCCATCGGCAAAATCAATGATCGATACATTTCCTACATGGGAAAAAGCATTTACCTATATCGCCAGGGAAGCAAAAGAAGAAAGAGTTATCCTCGCTATTGATGAGTATCCATATTTGGCAAATAGCAATTCTGCCTTGTCTTCCATCTTACAAAAACTCATTGATACGACCTTTAAGAATAGTCGGTTGTTTCTTTTATTATGCGGATCGTCCATGAGTTTTATGGAACATCAGATTTTGGGATACCAAAGTCCACTATACGGAAGAAGAACAGCGCAGATAAAATTGGAAGCATTTGATTTTTTCGAAAGCGCATTGTTCTTTCCTCAATTCACATTGGAAGAAAAAATGATCGCATACGCTGTATTTGGTGGTACTCCGCAGTATTTAAGCTATAGCCAAGAATCACCGGATGTATTTGCAGCGATACATGACAATTTTTTGACAAAAACAGGTCCGTTATACGAAGAGCCCGAAAACCTCCTCAAACAGGAACTTAGAGAACCAGCCACTTACAACACGATCATACAAGCAATAGCCAAAGGATCGAGCAAGTTAAATGAAATCGCAACAAAAACAGGCGAAGATGGCAAAAAGTGTGCAAAGTATCTAAAATCATTGATATCGCTTCAAATTATCTACAAAGAATACCCTGTCGGCAGAGAGTCTGAAAGAAACGGAATTTACAAACTAAGGGATAACATGTTCAAATTTTGGTATCGGTTTATTCCACAAAACAATTTCAGTATTGAAGCAAATCACGGACAAGAAGTGCTACAAAACCGAGTGATTCCAAATCTCAACCATTATATTGGTCCCATTTTTGAAGACGTCTGTAGACAATATGTAATGCAAAAAAATTGGTCTTCTTTCTTGCCATTCCCGTTTCATACAATCGGACGCTGGTGGGGATCAAATCCAGTAACCAAACAGCAGAATGAAATTGATATCGTGGCTCAGGGGGACAATAGGACTCTCCTGGGTGAATGCAAATGGACAACAGAACCGGTTGGAAAAGAAGTATTGGAAAAGATGATAGAGATCGCTTCCATGGTGAAAAGTTTTCAAAACCCACATTACATAGTATTCTCAAAATCAGGATTTACAAACACTTTGAAAACA
>JAQVSG010000090.1 GCA_028700655.1 Caldisericia bacterium | reverse complement strand
ATCAACGTTTACAACGCAGCAAAAGAGAGTTTCAATCCACGCTCCCGCACGGGGAGCGACGTAACATTTTAGGCCAGTACAAAATATCAAAACCAGTTTCAATCCACGCTCCCGCACGGGGAGCGACAGTAACTATTATAGAATATTATGAGGAGAGATTCAAAAATGATAATTCCGCGAAACAGGTTGAAGTTGTACCATAAAAAACATGAAAAATCATTATGAAGGGCATATAATGCCCATTAATGCTTTATTTGCGAACATACCGGTATTTCCGTATCACAATAGGTTCGCATGATTATTGAATAAGTATACCTTCAGGATTATATGTTTCTTTAGAGCCATAGTGTTCAATTCTTTTTCCCCAGTTTTTTCCTAGTAAATAAAACCTTATACTATCTTTGTTTAGATCCGCAATTTTCAACAAATCATGTTTTAATTTTGCAAATTGAGATGGGTCAATTAGGCATTCAAATACAGAATTTTGAACCCTTTGACCATAATTTTTACATTTTTTTGCTACATGTCTTAATCGTTTCTTTCCTTCTGGTTCTGTTGTATTTACATCATACGTAATTAGTACCATCATGGCAAATTACCTAGAGAAAAATGGTGGATACCCATCTAGATCACCTCTGATATATCTCGATAACAGTAATGCTTGAGAGTAAGGTATTAGACCAATTTCTATCTTTTCGTTGAAATATGGGTGAAGAATCAATTCTTGTTTTCTCTTTTGCCAAGTTGTGATAATTTTTTTCTTTGCCTCATCCTTCATCATTATTCCACCTGCTTCAGATGCAATGAAATCAGAAGCATCTACTTGTTTTCTGTTGACCAGTGAAAGAACAATCCTATCGGCGAGGTAAGGTCTCAATTCTTCAATCATATCTAAGGCTAGACTAGCCCTACCGGGACGATCTACATGTAAAAAACCAACGGATGGATCCAATCCCACAGATTCAAGAGCAGATTGCATATCATGTACTAAGAGGGTGTATACAAACGATAGAAGGGTGTTTACATTATCAAGAGGAGGTCTTCTGTTTCTTTCAATAAAGAAAAAATCCTTCTTGTTCACCAAGATGAGTTTGTCAAAAACTCCAAAGTAAACCTTTGCCGCATCCCCTTCAATACCTCTTACCGTATCAGTAGTTTCAGCTTTTTGTATTTTTTGCAAACTAGATGTCAGAGTCTTAATGGCAATCAGTAAATCTTCTGTATTCACTTTTTCACTATGATCACGAATAAATCTTAGCAAAACCGATCGGGCGTTTGCAATTTTTCCTGTAATGAAGCTTTTTGCTATGATTGTTGATATTTCCTGGTCGTCTGCTAATCTAAACTGTTTTCTGCGCAGAAGGACATTTCCATTGACTTTTCCAGTCACTCGTGCCAGAAAGAACCCAGAAGGAGTAAGAAAAGTGATTCCAACATTGTTCTGTGTGCAAAGAGACATCAGAGATGGGCTTGCCCCGGAATGGTTGAAACATATGATGCTTTCGAGATTGTGAACCGGTATTTGAAATTTGACTTGATTATCAACACGAAGAACTACGTTTAAACCATCTCTTGTAAGGTATGAATCTGGATTCATGACATACAGAGTATTCAGTAATTTCTTCATTATTCCTTCATTTCCAAATCAGTCTCCTCTTGTTTTAATTCATCTTGATTTGCCATGCTGTGGACGTATTCTTCAACCGATGAACGTTTCATTAGAATTTTCGGATTGCATAAATGAAGCAAAGAACAATTTTTACATTTTTTTTCATATCTACCCATTGGAGTGGTTCCTTGTTTAAATATTTCATGCATTTCACTAGATAAGGACATTACGCGTTCTCGTAAACTCTTTGTGAAAACTACTTTTTCACGGTGTTTCGTTTGTCCATAAAAAAGATCTCCGTATTCGATAGAAACTCCAAGCATCTCTTCTAGACATATTGCTTGTGCGCAAACTTGAACTTGGTCTCTATCGTCCGTTTTCGGTTTCCCCTTTTTATACTCCACAGGATGAGGAATCCAATATTCTTTTTTTGAAGGTATTTGAACTCCTTTTGAAGAGTCTTTGGTAAAGAGAAATTCAACAATATCTGCAATTCCGTAAAGACCTAATTGTTTTGAAGTAAGCCACATAGACCTTGTTGTAACAAGGTCTATGCTTTCATTATGTAAAGTTTGATCATGAGCTCGTTCATGCATCAGATGACCTTCTGTTGTGGATTGATTCTCAAGCCATTGTTGTTCAATGTGGATAAGCCCCCACTGTCTTTTACAGAATGCGAAATGCTGTATTCCAGAAAGTAAAAGAAAATCGTCCTCAACATAAGGTAGATTCATTCTGCTTTATTTTTCTATTAGGATTACATTTTCTGGAATTGTATCTGTTTTAACCGAAATGAGATAATCGGAGAAATCTCTTGGGGGTGAATTTGTGGTAGAAATCTCAATTGCATCAAAAAGTTGTTGAACAGGGCAGTTTCCCATTTCTGAAGAATGTTCAAAAATGAAGATTTTCCTCATACCCATAAGTCCTCTTGCTGCAGATCGGTCGTGTTCAAACATATTTTTTAAAGCTTCCCAAAATAGTGCGAGATCGTCAGTGTTAAACCCTGTTTGTTTAGCCAATGGAGCTGAGATGAAACCATGTGCTTTATAAAGTCCGTAGGGAACTGTAAACTTTCTTCCCATGGTTCGATTATCACCGCCTTGTTTTATGGCATCCGCTTCGGTTGTAACTGCCATTCGAGTGATACTGTGTTCCAGGGTTACAATAGGGTCGATAGATCTGGCGAACGTAAACTGGATGGGTCCGCGTACTTGACCTGCATTTGCACCTGTTGTAAGAACTGCACCAAAAGTTCTGATATCAAAATAGTTTTTGCATAGGTATTCTTTTGCTTCATCTACTTCTTTACCCTGACCATGTCCATTTTTTTCTCTTTTTTTTCCGTCAGTAGGATCTTTGGGGGGTTCATTAAGGTCAATCCCCGATTCAGCATAAGCTTTGTCAATAGTGTTGTTCAAGACGGCTTTTTCTTTTACAAATATGCTATAAGGAGGTTGATTCTCTTTTTTTAACTGAACATAATTACGGATTTTCCGCTTTAGACACACGTCTGTAATAAGACCATTTCCTGTTTCTGCGTCTATGCGTGGTAAATTCCCAGCATCTGGATCTCCGTTGGGGTTGCCATCTTTGACATCAAACAGAATAATGAAATCATAACGTTTTTGAATACTTTTTTCTAAACTCATTTTTACCTCTTTCTTTTTTATAAATTCTCAGATTTGTCTTCTTTTTTGGTATAGAAATCTTGCATTTGATGATAATAACCGATTGAAAAACGACCTTGATCGTGTAAGTTAAGATGATTAGGGAAATCATTAATGTTGCTTATGATTTCACCAATCAGTTGTTCAAAATACACTTTCCGGTTGGGCAATTTTGCAATATGATGGTTTTTTAGCTTCAGAAGTATTGGAAATACAGTAACTGGCGAAGCACATGCAGAACCATAGAATCGGTCCTGAATGGGGGCATTGATAGAGGCATTGGTTTCATTCTGGATCTTTACCAATGTAGCAAACAACCTTCCTAGTTGGTAACCAACTGAAGGTTGTGTTTTGTCGAGTTTCATTTTAATCTCCTTATGATTAGAACTGGGATAGAAACGATAATAACGATTTATGTAGGCTTTTAATAATGCTGCTCTAACAGGTTTTACTCTATCAGTTCGAAATCTAGCTGTAGTGGTCAATTTATTTTTGTCGTTCATTGGTTTACGTTCTGTATCACTTCGAATTCGATTAAGAGCCAATTGGAAAAGAGATGCTGGATACGGTGTATTGGTAAGAATTGCTTTCACAAATTCACCAGCAAGATTTGGTGGGATCTTTTTTTTATCATGCTGTGTTGCAATGTTGACTAGAATTGTGTAAACGGAATAATACTCAGATTCGAAACTTGGCTTTAATATGCTAAAATCATCAAAGAACTGAGTGATATTCTCCACCAATTGGTTGATCGTGGTAGAAAACCAAAATCGAATTGATATTCTTGCTTTATTTGGGGCTAAACCGAGGATGTAGAAATTTTGATCTTTTTCTAGCTTTATGAAACTACCATTGTGGATAGATTCAACTACAGCCTTTATCTTCTGCGTATTGTTATCGGGGCTTTCTTTGTCTGGTTCTTCAAAAAAAGAAGAAAAGTATTCTTCAAGAGGTGTAGGTTCTTTTTTTGCCCAAAAAACCATAGACATATCCGCAATATGAATGCACTGTTTACTAGATGACAAAAGTAAGTTCAGTGCCTTTGTATAACGCGAAGCCGCCTTTTTACTTATGGGGGCATTGAAGCTCTGCTTCTTGTAGTAGGACTCAAAAGCGCTATCATTAAAACTAACAATGCAAGCTCCAGAGGCTATTGTGTCCTTTACACCCTTTATGACCGGGTGGGTAGTTTCAATGTGGTCCTTTTCCCCTGTAATTAAGCATCTTGCTATGTTTCTATCTTGTGGGGGAATCATTGTTTTCTGTAGTGCTTCCTTTACTGTAGGGTTTTGAAACACCATTTTGTATTTCGATGGAATAACTTGGAATGATACCTTTACATTCCCCTCAGAAAGAATATCACCGTATTCTGTATGTTCCAGCGCGGGTATAAAGTGATCAGAACTTTCCTTACCTTTTTGAAAAAACTTACGAACGGCTTCTATGTCGTTTTCGCTTG
>JAQVSG010000089.1 GCA_028700655.1 Caldisericia bacterium | reverse complement strand
AAAAACACAATACCTTTCAAAGAATTCATTTGGTTCCCCTTTCAGAACTTCAAACTTTCAATCCTTAGAAACAAAATAGAGTCTTTCAAGTACTATTATAAACGAACAAAAAAGATAAAAGTGACAATTTTGTGAATACATTGCATTTTTGTGAACATAACCAATTCACCGCAAAATTCTTTGGCACAATATATAAGATCAACATTTGAGCCTTTCCTTCTTTTTTTGGAAGAATTTGTATAAAATAGTAACAAGTTGTTATTAGGAATTCGGAGGTTACAATGAGAAGCCGATTTTATAGGATCATGATTATTCTTTTAGTAATGTTTTTTGTTACATCTCTATACACACCGTCGATTCACTCTTTTGAAACAAACCAATCGGTTGATTACAGTTGGTTTTTTGACATGAATGACATTGATCAACTCTGTGGTTATTCATTCGAACGTTACTCCTTACATCAACTCATTCAAGCCCAATGGTATAAGAATCATGTTTACGTCGCACGCGGTTCAGGTAGTGTATCTCAAATCTTATGTATAGACAGCAATGATGGTAATATTGTTTGGAATTTTTCCTACGATAAACAATGGAATCAAAAAAAGGCTTTTGTAATTGGTGATTCCACAATTACTTTGAACTTTATAGATGAAATACAATGTCGTTCAATTGAAAATGGTTCTGTGCAATACGTCATAATGACAAATTCTTTTAAAAGTCATCCTCATTGTATCTTTGCAAATGAACCATATACCTTACTTCAAAATAGTGATTCCCTATTTTGCATTGAAACGAAAACTTTATCATTGCTTTGGGAATATACTCTAGAGCTCAATACTACCTATAGATTCATAAGTGTCATTCAAGAAACAGCATTTTTACTTGAGTCTACCGATAACAAACTTTTCTTACAATGTCTTTCGCTACAATCAGGAGATATAAATACTGTCAAAGAATGGGATGTTCCATTGCGAATTGACTGTATTGCTGCACCCGATGGTATCGATATCGCATTTCTTCACAAAAACGGAACATCAAGCATTATACAGATCTATTCCACATCTTTTAATTGTTTTAGTATTGAGTGTTTACATCAGGAAATACCTTTCATATCCTTTTCAGTATTAGAAAAATGTACTCCATCTTTAGAAGTTGAGATTAACTCAGTGGGATTCCGATTATTGAAGCATCAAAATCAATACTTCTTACTAAATTCCATAGCGAAAAGCCAGAAAGAAATAGATATTCCTGTTTCCCTTACTATACTTTGCGTTGATAAAAATAGTGCTGCAGTATGGAAACAAACAATTACATCAGCTGAATCTGCACATAGTATTGTAAAAGATGCTTTTCTGCAAGATGAATTTTTAGTTCTTCAGTTTTCTTATCGAAAGCCCGATACAATGAAAATTTATCATTGCTTTTGGATAGATACAAAGAATGGTAGTATGGTTCAATCCTTTTACGAAGACGTTCTTTACTGGAGTGAGGTTTGTGATAGAGGTTTGAAGTTCTTGCCCTATACCATTCTCTTTACAAGCACTCCTGGGTCTGACTACATTGTAGCTATTGCCGGATATAGCTGGTTCAAAACCGGATTCTTTACAATTGAAACAACACATATGCAGTTTAACAATGTAGATGTTCTTAAGCGATGGGAAAGATCTTTCGACTCCAAATATGCCACATCGCTATATTCCCCTTTTGAACATGACGGTTGTATTTGCTTTTTTGCCTGGTATCACAATGAAGAATTAGGTCATTGGGAATGGGAAGAAAGTCTTTTCCGTTATGATATGGCAACAAAAACAGAAAAACCATCTATCGTATTTGAAAACTTTGTAGGCTTTAGCAAATACGCCATGTTTCTTCAAGGAGATATTTTAACTACTGCCGGGTACCACCCTCGTAAAGAAGGTACTTATCTTGTATCGTACGATCTACGTACTGGAAAAACTCGTTGGAAAAAAGAAACCGATGTTGTTTCGCAAATAGGAGATCAATTTCTTACCATCGAAAAAGCCAATTCTTACACAAAATATTCTCTTATTGACGGTATCTCAGGAAACCTTTCTTGGGATTTTAGATTTGGAGAAAGAGATGTTTATTTTTGTGGATTGGATGCCCAAAATATGGGATATTTTTATCGCGAAAACGCAATTGTCAGCCAAATCAATATGCAGGATGGTTCACTTGTAGATGAAATCTTTCTATCCTTTCCCTATGGATCTAATGTCTGTATCAAAGAGAACTATATGGTTTTCCAAATTGAACAGCAAACTTTCCAATGCCTGTTTCTACCTACAAAAAAAGTACTGTGGACAAAAAATTTAAAAGAATATTCATCTTGTTTTGTTAAGGAAACGTTTTATTCTTCTTCTTGGGTAGGACAAATGATTTCCGAGAAAGAGATGCTTACTTATGACGACCAGGGAATCATTCTTTTTGATATATCCACTGGAACACCAACGAAGCGTTTTCAAGTTGATCCATACAAAATTGACTCTATCAACCAGATATCCAATACCTCATTCATAGTAGAACTTGAAGACGATGAAAATCAAGCATTCCCATCTATCATCCAAATTGATGTAAGTGATTTGACTACAAGCACTGTTTATACATTACCTGAAAAAAAAGTAATCTATAAAAGTGAGTATTTGCAGGGTTTTTTTATACACCAAGGAGAGTCTTTCATTGTACAAAGAATACCTGAGTCTACATACCGTATTGTTTCATCTACCACTGTAAAAACAGAGAAGATTATAGAACCCATCTATGTAAAACCTACTTGTTCTAATTTTCTGTACTATGAGGATTGCATAATTTTTCAAGCTTCTTTGGGTACTCGAAACTCCAATTGGTATTTGCTAGCATTCAATACCTTTGATGGATCTATAACGCCTATACACAAAGGAATTCACGAAAAATTCTTCATCCATAACAATCTATTGTATTTTATTCAATATGGTTGTTACTATTCTACACCATTTGGAGATTTCAAACCTTCTCGAACCGAATATTCATATGCAGATCCTAAATTTCGAAGTGAAACTGGAGATTTTTCTTTACCATCGTATCAAGAAAACATTCCAGATGAATATAAAGTACTAGACCTATACTACATCAATCAGGTTTTACAAGGGAATTTTACACAATCTGATCAAGAAGAAACCCTTTTTCTAACTGGCGATGGTTATCATTCAAAAGTAGGAATTATGGATAAGAAAAATCAGAAATATGTGCCCCTAATTCATGGTAGCCTAGAATTTGAAAAAAAACTTGCAGAAAAACCATCTCTTTTTCCCTTTTGGCAGTCAAAAATCTACGACATCGATAACGATGGTCTTGATGAAATTATAGCGATTGGTTTTATGAGAGAATGGGGTGTTGGAAATGTATTTGTCTATGTTTGGGACTATTCAGAAGACGATCAAAATATGGTTCCGTACAAAGTTTTGGAGAGAAAAAGCTTCGGTGATCCTGAGCTCATCATTCTGAATGGAGACGTTTATCTTCGATACTTCACTTACGACGCCAATTATGACAAGAACCAGAAACTTCGAAAATTGGTTTTTGATCCTTCAAGTCGTAATAATTATACATTAGAACTTACAGATGAAAACGTAGAAACACAACTATATGTAAAACCAGAAACACAATCACTGCAAAAATTTCAATTCCTAGAAAACCCAGTCATTTCAGAAGAAAACTATGTAGAATTAAAAAAAAGAATAACAAAAGGATTTCCATTTGTTGAAATGCCTGCAGAATTTGTATTTTCTTCTAATCAGTATTCTACCGAGGAAATGGATTATATGAAAAAGAGAAACCACTACTTGGATCAGTTCATTTCTCTTTTGGATCAAGGGAAAGATCCTTTTAAAGGCATTTCTGTAACACTGTACGGATTTTCAGATAGTCGCACTTATACCGTAGAATTACAAACTGATGAGAAATTCGAATGGAAGGAAAATACGATTCCGATAAATTCTCTTGAAACTTTTCTTCTTATTCGAGAAGGCAATCAAGACTATATTGTAATTCGGGCAGTAGATGTATGGGATGGTAGACATATTTTTCTTTTTTCTGATCAATTCGAATTCCTAGATGTTATTTCTCATGGAGGCAATGATGCTGAATATGATGCTGATGCTATCGTTAGTTTAAACCATCCCGATCATTTCTGGCTAAACACTATCATGTATAGAGGTCCGTATCGACTTTGTATCATGCAAGTAAAGGATGGTCTTTTGTATTCCACAATGCGTTTTGGTTGCTTTCGACTATTTCAAAGAGATATGGAACCCTTCTTCACGATGGAGGATTCTTTTCTCTATGTAGATGGTATGGGAAGAGGTAGTCATATTGATGGATATCACTATATTGATCCCTGGTCGGGGGAGTTTATTGACCAATTCTTCTTACAAGAAATGGAACAACAGTTCGACTATTTGTACTCGTGTTATCATTACTACAGGTCATTTGTATTGACTCCTGGAAAAATTCCTCGAGCTGGGGGTTCTTATCTTCAACTTGAAGACAAACGTTTCAAACCCTTATTTACTACTAGCGCATGTTATATTCTTGAGTACTTCGAATGGGTGTTTTACACATATGGTTTCATTGAATCTTCTACTACATGAAGTACAGAAAAATAACAGACCCAGATTTTTATCGAAGCGATACAATTACTGTGGCTACAAACTTATTGGGAAAAATTTTTGTGCATGAATCACCGGAAGGAAAATGTTCGGGTATTATTACA
>JAQVSG010000025.1 GCA_028700655.1 Caldisericia bacterium | reverse complement strand
TACGTCACAAATAACGAAATACACCACGAACCAAGCATTGCTCTCTTTACTGCCTCCTTTCCCCTTGTGTAAGGAGTTAACAAAAAATCCACTTGTTCGTTCAATGAACGATAATCATAGTTTAATCTCTTGACATTTAAATGCAAGACAGAAAAGTTAATTTTTGGATACAAAACATAATTGAATTGTGAGATGGTTGATGGAATGAAAATTTCACCAGAGAATACTAGGAGTTTCACTCGCAAGCATAAGTTGCTTTACCGATTTGCATTTTGCTTAATGGCGTGTATAGTAAAATTATATTTTATATTAACCGGGATGTGAACGTGTATATTCATAGAAATTTAGAAAAAATTGTATTACAGGCAAACCAGGCATTCTCTGTTGTTCTTGTTACAGGACCTAGGCAAGTAGGGAAAACGACGCTTTTGAAGAAATTAGCAGAGAAATCCAGACGGTACGTAACATTGGATAATCCAATGGCAAGAGATGAGGCGAAACGAGATCCATCGCTTTTTTTACAGCGGCATCCTCCTCCTGTTTTGATTGATGAAGTGCAATACGCTCCTGAGCTATTCCCCTACATCAAAATGCATGCTGATACCCATAAAAACAAGGGCGATTTTTGGATGACAGGTTCGCAGTTGTTTCATTTGATGAAAAATGTGAGTGAAAGTTTAGCTGGGCGAGTGGGGATTGTAAATATGCTAGGTTTGTCCAATGCAGAAATCCACAATCATACAAGTACTCCTTATGAAACCAACCCCAGTGTATTACAACAAAGAATCAAAAATGCGACATCTATGCAATTAAAAGAAATGTATCGACAAATATTTAAGGGTTCTATGCCGGCTTTATATGAAACAGAACAAGACCTAGAATTCTATTTTTCTTCCTACGTAAATACCTATTTACAAAGGGATGTGCAAGATTTAACCCAGGTGGGAGACTTGTTGGCATTTTTACGATTTATGACCAGTTGCTCAGCACGAACAGGTCAAATGCTCAGTTATTCTGCTATAGCGAATGATGTTGGGATTAGTGCTCCCACCGCAAAAAAATGGTTATCCATTTTAGTTACCTCTGGTATTGTCGTATTGGTTGAACCTTATTTTAATAATAGATTGAAGCGGATTATTAAATCTCCCGTAATGTATTTTGTTGATACAGGTTTGTGTGCTTACCTTACTCGATGGTCTGATAGTGAAACATTGGAAGCATCCTCTATGGCAGGAGCATTTTTCGAAACCTGGGTAGTAAGTGAAATAGTGAAAAGTTATTATAATGCTGGTAAACAACCTCCCATTTACTACTATCGAGATACCGATAACAAGGAAATCGACTTGATTATAGAACAAAACAATACACTGTACCCCATTGAAATTAAAAAAAGTAGCAATCCAAAAGGAGATGCTATTAAGAACTTCAAAGTACTTGAACAAACAGGAAAAAAGATCGGAACAGGAAACGTAATTTGCCTTTGTGATCAACTATATCCCATAGATCGGAATAATTATCTTGTTCCCGCTTGGGTGATATAGCTATCCATTCTTTTCTTCATAGGTAGAGTAGATTACAGTTATTTCCTGTGTATCGGGGTTCCAATCCACTTTGTGATCGGTGAATTCAAAAACGAGGCAGAAGAAGGGTAGAGAGTTTTCTTCTATATATATTGACATGGTTTTTTTTTCAAATAAATTATTTGTTTGGTAATTTCACTATGAGGTAAAAACTATGAAAATTATGTTGTATCACATCGATTCCTTCACAGACTCGTTGTTTAAAGGGAATCCTGCTGTAGTCTGCCCATTGGATCGTTGGCTTTCGGATAATCACATGCAGAAGATCGCCAATGAGAATTGTGTTTCAGAAACAGCTTTTTTTGTTAAAACTGATCAAAACTATGAATTACGATGGTTTACGCCAGAAAAGGAAATTGACTTGTGTGGACATGCTACACTTGCTGCAGCATACGTAATTGTGAATCTGATCGAACAAGGACGGACGAATATTGTATTCCAGTCAAAAAGTGGCCCATTGGTAGTGGATAAAATAGGAGACCGTATTCGCATGAAATTTCCCATCCGGCAAGGGGAAGAAATGGAAGCACCACCGTCTCTGCTCAATGCTTTTTCATGGACACCGAAGGTTGTATTAAAATCGCGCGACTATATGTTAGTTTTTGAGCACGAGGAACAAATCAGAACTATGAAGGTGGATTTGGTTGCATTGCAGCAAATTGACGCGTTGGGTTTCATTGTAACTGCAAAAGGAGATCAAGAAGATTTTGTATTGCGCTTTTTTGCTCCAAGTGTAGGGGTGAATGAAGATCCGGTGACAGGTTCCGCGTTTTGCACTGCCGTTCCGTATTGGGCTTCTGTGCTACAGAAAACAAGCTTTGTATCCAAGCAATTATCCAAAAGGACAGGCATTGTGTACACTTCTTTAGAAAATGATTCTGTATGGATTTCGGGTCATGCAGTATTGTATTCTGAAGGCACAATGCATCTTCCCGAAATATATAAATAGTTCTCCACAAACCTTCCTATTCCTTGTTTCTATCAGCTGGTTTCTTATAATATGAGTATTGTGATTACTGTGTGATTCATCATAGAAAGGAGATCCATATGCCAGATTTTGGACATCCATTTGCTGGATTGAAAGAAGATCGTAAACTGACCCATGAAGAATTGATTCGAGCCATTCGTTTCATGGTTTCTGCAGAATATGAAGCGGTTCAATTGTATATGCAATTAGCAGAGTCGATTGATAACAAATTGGCACAAGAAGTACTTAAAGATATTGCTGACGAGGAACGAGTACACGCGGGAGAATTTTTACGATTACTGAAAGAGCTTGCTCCTGATGAAGAAAAATTTTACAAAGAGGGCGCTGAAGAAGTCGAAGAAGAAATTGCAAAATTGAAATAAAGCCTTTCTTTTCAGGGTTCAATGCAAAAAGAGGGTAGACCCACTCGGTTCTGCTCTCTTTTTTTATATAAACAGCATACTGACGGCAATAAAGGCCATCCCGCCAATCAACCCATATATAGCTAGGTGGTGTTCGCCGTATTCTTCGGCCACAGGAAGAAGTTCATCAAAAGAAACAAATACCATAATGCCAGCAACAATCGCTAAAATAATCCCCAACACAACATCAGATAGGAAAAATTGGAGGATAAAATAGGCCAATATTGCCCCCAAAGGTTCCGCCAATCCAGATACAAAAGAATAGAACAAAGCCAATCGTCGATTGCCTGTCGCATAATAAATGGGAATCGATACCGAAATACCTTCCGGAATATTGTGAATAGCAATGGCTAGTGCAATCATAATGCCTACTGTAGGATCTTTGGAAACAGTTACAAAGGTTGCAAAACCTTCAGGAAAATTGTGAATGGCAATACATACTGCCATCAAAATACCCACTCTTTTTAACTTTGCAGGATTCAGTTCAGAAAGATTCAAACATTTACTATTGTGTCGTTTGCATTGTGTTGTTCGTTTTTTGAGAACCGATTGTTTGCTGGTGATATCTTCTACTCGCTTTATTTCATGAGGATTTTCATAACACGGAATACATCGATCTATTAGCATGATGAGAAAAATTCCAGCAAAAAAAGATACAATCGTTATCAGCGACCCTTGAAAGGATCCAAGAAGATGATTCAATTCTGCAAAAGCTTCTGCAAGAATCTCTACAAAAGAGATATAAATCATAACACCTGCAGAAAAACCAAGTACAACAGAAAGGAATTTGGTGTTGGTTTGTTTTGTGAAGAACGCTATAACGCCACCAATACCTGTGGACAAACCAGCAATCAGAGTATATAAAAAGGCAATGCCAATGTGCTGCATTTACGCCAATATTAAAAGCAATAGTTGCGCCACTAAAATTTTAAAAATGAGAGCCATAGGCATAACACCTGCGTATGCAATAGTGGGAAGACCCATGGTAGATTGACTGTTTGCTGCTGACAAAGCAGGAGGATTTGTCATACCACCACTCAAAGAACCAAGCATATCGTGAATGTTCATTTTCAATAGCTTCCACATCACAAAAAAAGTAATGGCGATGGTTGTACAAGTTACAATAGCACCCGCAATAAACAGAATAAAACCATGTTGAGATATGATGGGAACAATGCGCGATCCAGCCAACATTCCAGCCCCTGCTAGAAATATCATCAAACCGAACTCCATGGAAAAATTATGCACCGAGGTAGGCACATAAAAACGCCAGCGACCAATGCGACCAAAATGGCCCAGTACAAGAGCGGTAATAAAAACGCCCCCTGAAGCTCCCAATGTGATTCTTAAATGGTTGGGGATAGGAATTGGAATAAACCCTATACCCACTCCTATCAGAAGTCCCAATAGGTACGGGACAAAATCTGTGAATTCAAGCTGTTTGGTATCCCCTTGTACAATTTTCTTCACGTCTTCTAAAGAAGATGAATCACCGATCATGCGGATGATATCTCCCATTTCTAAAACCATGCTACCACTGGGCGCAAATTCAAATCCGCTACGAATGATTCTTGTTACGACAACACCATGTTTTGCAAAAAAACGAAGTTCCCGTAGTCGTTTCCCAATCACACTAGACTCCATCACCCGTGCATCTCGCACGCGTTTTTGCTCTTTTTTATCCACCCAGCTCATGGTTGCTTTACCAATCATCTGTTCAAGGATGGATTGTTCAGTAGCAGGACCTACAAGACGAATAATATCGCCCTTTTCGATAACAAAAGAGGGAGAGGCAATATATATGGTGTCACCCCGAAGTATGCGGGTAAAATTGGTTAAAAATCGTCGACCTGGGTTGATTTCTTGAATCGTTTTTCCAACAATACCTGGGTTTTCTGCCATATACTGAAAAGAAACAAGGGGAGGATACATTTTTTCTGTATTTTTCTTCCACTTTTCTTCCTCCAACCGTGGATCTTTCTTTATCAAAATGGGTAGGAATTGATTAAAAATTACCACACTCACCATTCCAAAGGGATAGGCAATACCATAGCCAGAAGAAATGCTAGCAGCAACATCCATAGAAAATTGTGTTTCCGCTGTTTGCATCGCTGCTGCTAACGCGGGGGTATTGGTCAATCCCCCACAATAAAGCCCGGTTGCAATATCATAAGGTATGTGTAGCCATTGAAAGACTATCCATACGCCGATAGCTCCGCTAATAGCCGTTACGGCAGCAGCAATAATGGAATGAATACCGGTTTTTCGAAACATACGAAAAAATCGTGGTCCTACCAATAGCCCCACTGAATACATAAAAAGAACCAATCCAAACTCTGTCAAGATGGGAGATAGAGAATACTCAAAATAGCCAAAAATCAAAGCAACAAACAAGACCGCAGAAGTGCCAAGAGACACTCCTTTAATCTGTACTTGTCCCAGTAAATACCCAAAAAACAACACAATGCATAAAATTGCTAGTTCCATGATATGAAAAAGAGTATATAATAATGTACATAAATCAAATCCAAGTAAGGAGTCGTATGTGCAAGTGCTTAAAAACCAATCTCAAAATGATGAAAAAGCTTTAGCAGTGATACCTTACGCTGGATTACAAAAAACCTTTTTTCATTCTATTAACTGCAATGTCGTATTGTTTCCCAAAGAAATCGTGCATGCCACCTTCACCAAAAAATTATTACACCAAGAAATGCAACGAAAAAAAGAAGACTTTGAAAAAGAAAAAGACTCTTCTGTTCGAGCGGGGAGTATTCGAATGGGAGTAACCCTCTATTTTTATGCCCAGTATTTCGACAAGATCCCTTCCGAAATCATGAAAGAACACGAAGACAACTTTCGAATTTCAGTAGTGGATATTCAAAGCATCACCTACCTTTTTGATGCCCATGAATTGGAAGACTCTCCTCCTAGAAAAATCCGTCCTGGCAAGCTCCATATCGTTACCCCTTATTACGAATGGAAATATGTGTTTTCTTCGATCCCTGCCACGGAATTGTTGTCAGCTCTTGGAGAAATGTGGGACGACATAACGATAGACGATGGGAAAGCATGTTGGATCAAATCGTAGTATGAAAAAGAAAATTGTATCTTTTGTACCAAGGAAGTGTCCATGAAAAAACATGTATTCAATCATATCAAAAGGGAGCAAGGGCAAACCATTCTTGAATATGGATTGATCATTGCCGTATTGGTTCTCGTTGTAGTCTCTGCAATTCCCACTTTAAGAAACAGTGTACGAGGAGTTTTTTTAAAAGTAGAAACAACTTTAGAAGAAGCTGGAGAACTTCCAGATCAACACTCTCAAGAAGACCACGAATACTGGAATAGCCTAGATCAAGAAGAATGGTATGATCAGTGGTACTCTACAGAAACAAGATTAGGGCAAGGAGTGCATGATATTTCTATCGGCCTTGCAGAGATAATGATTGCGTACAAAAATGAAACCAATTCATGGTTGCCTATGAATGATTATGATGGAGAAAGTTGGGATTTGCTAAACCAAGAACTTGGTCTTGACTGGACAGAAGAAGAAGTAAATATGTGGAAACGCTCCACGAACGTAGATGGCGTTCTGTATACCCCTTTCAACAATAAAATATCAGTGGAACCCGGTGAGGGCTATTATTTCACGTTCGAGGATACGCAGGGAGAGAGTTATACAATGGACTACGTAATGGACGGCAATGGTCTATTGTCCAATCAAGTCAACCTAGTATTGGATGATGGAGGTTCTTGGAGAGCGTATTGGAAGGTGGGAGGAAATCGTCCCGTAAACATCGACACGCTCCGCGTACATGTAGGAACAGCCCCAGCCGAACCCTAAAAAGTCATGAATGAGTTAGCAGCGCAAACCCATCCATTGCCCGTACTCTTTTTTCATGTTCTTGCAAGCCGTTAATAATGACCTGTATGTGTTCCGATATCTCTTCTCCCAAGTCTTCTGCGCTTTTCACAAGTTGTTCTCGATCTACTTTGGCTGCAAACTGTTTGTTTTTCATTTTTTTCGTTACGGACGAAGGTTTCATGCCTTCAAGTCCTTCTGGACGAACCATCCCCACGGCTACCACAAAACTGGCCATTTCATCACAAGCATACAAAGCTCTCGACAAAAGAGTTTCTCGGTGATCCATGTCCATTGCATGTTCTTTTACAGCTTGAACCATGTCAGGATGACAGCCTAGATTCTGAAGAATTTCTACACCTTTTGCGGGATGTTCTCTGGGATATTGTTCAAAATCAATATCGTGTAAAAGGCCACAAATACCCCATAATTCAATGTCTTGGTCATACTTTTTTGCATACGCCCTCATCGCTCCTTCAACTGCTAAAGCATGACGGAACAAATGTTCTTCCGCATTGTACTCTTTCCACATTGCTATTGCTTCCTGTCGTTCCATAAATCCTCCAAAAAAAAGTTTGAAATAAGAGCATTTGTAAAATTGTAGCGCTTTTTTTAATATTTTTACAATATTTCTTGTATTTGCATAAAAAATTGCTATACAACAAGTTGTATACTATTTTTCGTACAGTTTACGTACTTTGAGTTAAGCCATGGTCAGTTCTATTTTCGATAGACAAAAAAGATACATGGGCTAGAGGAGTTTTTATGAACATTTATGTTGGGAATTTATCGTATCAAACCACCGAAGACGAACTTCGTGCTTCCTTTGAGAATTTCGGAGAAGTCTCTTCTGTTCGTATCATCCAAGATCGTAACACAGGGCGTTCAAAAGGTTTTGGTTTCGTCGAAATGCCAGATGAAGAAAGTGCAGAAACTGCTATTGCTGCGCTCAATGGGAAGGATTTTTCCGGCCGTAACATCCGAGTCAATGAAGCAAGACCGAAAATGTAGAACCCATATTTTGAAGCATATAAAAAAGGGGGATTCAAAAAAATCCTCCTTTTTTATTTCTTTTCCTATTTTATAATTCCTTCATCCTTTGTATAATGGAATAAAATTTATAAGGAGTTAAGCAAGAAAGAAATAAATGAAACAAACATTTGATAAAAAAGGCAGTTTTTTCTTCAGTCTTCTGGTTGTACTTGCTTCTATTGGATTTTGGATCCTCTATGCAATCTACGATTTCCTATCTTTGAATCAGCAAATATCATTTTTATTTTTCAACGAACCTCTTCGTTTTTTAGATGCCCTTTTCTTCAATATCTCGTATTTCTCTTTTTTAACTCGTATTCTGGTCATTGCCATATTTATACTGGCCGCATTGACAATTCGAAAAACAATCTGTTCGCTACGAGAAAAGAATCAAGAATTGCTAGAAATCCAAGAAAAAATCCAACAGAATGAACTTCTGTATCGGATGCTTTTCGACACCAACAACGATCCCATCATCATGTTAAAGAACTGGAGTATCTACAAATGCAACCGTAAAGCTCTGTCCTTTTTCGGATATAAATCGAAAGAAAAGCTTCTTTCTATGCTTTTTTTAGATCTTTTCCCTGACACACAAGAAGATGGCTCCTCAACAAAATCAATAATTTTAGACATCCAGAAAAGAATTGTCACTCAAAATTTTGATATCTCCCCTCTATCTCTTTATTGCAAAACATCGGATAACAAACTTAAACCAGTGATTCTTACAATAAGTCCTTTTGTTTTAAACAACGAGTGGTTTTGCCAAGTTCTTTTACGGGATATTTCCATGCAAAGAATTTATGAAAATGAATTGATTTCCTCTCGAACAATGGCAAAGACCGCCAACCAGGGAAAGAATCGTTTTATCTCCATCATCAATCATGAATTGCACCCTCCTTTACGAGAAATGGAAGCCTCGTTCAATACTCTTCGTGAAAAGCTTCATGACCCGTCACTCATCCCCTATATTGAAGAAATCCACAAAGCACAGGGATCCATACAGTCCCTTTCCAGATATATGGAGATTTTCTCCACCTTAGAAACCTCTCCCATATCATTTCGGAAAGAACCCGTCCAATTCCACGATATAACCGAAGAAATTCGGAAAAAATACACCCCTTTGTTCCAAAAACAAGATGTTCATTTTTCCATCGACTCCAATGCAAAAGATTTCTGCCTGGTTCTTGACCGACAAAAATTCTACCAAATTGTAGATTGCATGCTGTTGAACACACTCCGACATACGGACGCACATGGCAATGTTAGCGTACAATTGAATATGATCGATATCCTAGAATCTAATTCCCGCAACGACACAATATCAGAAGAAACCAAGGGGACATTGGTGATGGATATTGCAGATTCAAGCATAGGGTTTCCTGGTTTGAAAAGAACGTACTCTTTCCCCTCCTTAGAAGACATCCCTCTTGATACACCAACTAGCTCTCGCATATATGATCTTCATTTTGTGATTGCAGCAAAGCTGATACAAATTTTAGAAGGGTCTTTCTTCTGCGAAAACAAACCAGAAAAAGGTTGTATGTTTACCATTCGAATTCCTCATCTTCCCATTCTCCTTTATCCCCAGGCAAAAGATCCAAAAATCCCCGTCATTGACACCACCACAGATGCACTCTCTGAGAGTTCTACCAGATAAAAGCATATCCATACCCTACACAACATGATGCAAGTATAGAATATCGCGTATTGTGGCAAAACAAGTTTTGAAACCCATTCTTCATACAAGCATTGCATTGCAAAATCACTGTTTTCCTGTTGCAGTACACTTTACGAAAAGGAAAACGCTTTCTCTTGCCATCACAAAAACAGGAAACCTACTCTTGCGAGTCCCCTATCGAACCCACAAAAACCAGTGGCTTTCTTTCTTGTTGTCGCGTGAAAAATGGATTCTAAAGCACTTTCAACAGTGGGTACAGAACCATGCCAAACCCATCGAATATGAAGAGGGAAAGCCTTTTCCGATTATGGGGGGCACAATTCCCTTACATATTGAACTCCACGAAAAGAAAAATAATGAAGTATTTTGGACACAAAATGGCTTGATTGTTTATTGTTCAGATACAGACCAGGAAAACATTCGAAAGATTCTACAAAAATGGTCTCGTAAAATGGCGATTGCATTTCTTTCTGAAAGAGTTCAAAGTCTTCTTCAGACAACCTCTTTCCACCCCTTTCAAATCCCGATCATACTCCGCTTTCGGCGTATGAAAAGAAGGTGGGGTAGCTGCTCTTCAAAAGGGATCATCACCTTGAATACCGACCTTTGGAAAGCCCCCCTTGAAGCCATCGATTATGTCATCATCCACGAAATGTGCCATATGGAACACATGAATCATGGGAGAGAGTTTAAAGTGTATCTTACAAAAATGTGCCCTTCGTGGAAAGATTGTAAAAAGCTTTTAAAAAACATCCCAGAGTGGTAGAATTTCCACATAATATCATTTCAGATACTTTTTTTGTTAGGTTTCTTAGGAGGAAGTAATGCAAGATAGTAAAAAAGCCATTTCGTTATGTATTGTACTTTTCATGATGTTTAGTTTGGTTCTTTTCTTTAGTCACCCTTCTGCCTCAGGACAAGCGGAAACTTCTATCATAGGATACGGTCCTGTTGAAGGAGACATCGTAATGCCAATAACGAGCACGTATGCCAATGGGATCGTGTATGTATTGGATATCCTAGGAGTGTCACAGTTTGACGCAAGCAACGGTACATTCCTGCAGAGTTTTCCAATTCAATCGGAGACAAATACCTATAAAAATCTAAACTTAATAGAAATGCTTCGTATGTTATCTACCCTGGATAGCGGTGATGCGATAACCGACCCTACCCAGACAAGCTTTCTGGGTATAGATGGGATTGTACCTTCGATGGGGATCACCAAATCGAACGAATGTATTGTGGCTGAAGATTGGGATACATTAGGAGTATACGCAATCGACAACGGGGAACGAATCCGATCCATCACACTGCCGGCCCTTTCAAAACCGCAGGAAGATTCAGCTTGTTCTTCTTTATTCCATGTAGTAGGAGATCATATTCACATTCTATCTTTGGAACACGTTCGACTCCATGATAACCCTGATGAAAACTACAAAACACGACTTGTATGGAGGAGTATGGACACTTCTGGCAATGAAATCCAACGAGTTGTTCTGAACGATACTTACTTTGACTCCATGTTTTATTCTCCTCTCATATCCAGTTTTGCAGTCAGTCCAGATGAATCTAAATTTGTTTTCTGTACTTCTAGCTGCCTATTCCTTGTTGACGCCGAGGGCAATACCCTGGTGGAATACAACTTCGAAGAACTCGATGAATTCATCAATGTAGTTTCTTTTTTTAACAATACAACTCTGTATACCAGCGGACTTAATATGGATGCATTCATGAGTTTGGAAGGTTGTAACCTCTCCCCCTTAAAAATTCAGCATGATGAAAAGCAAACCTCGCTTCAAAAACAAGACCCCATTATCCTTCAAGAAGCTGGTTTTTTGCCCATCTCTCTTCAGATTTCTGACGAAGTGGTGCAATTTATCACAATGGGTATGATGGAAGATTTTTTTCAATACAGAACGTTTTGTATACAAGAAGACACCCCTCTTTCCATTGGTTCCTATCCAAGTGCTGATGGCCAAATATGTGGGTCTATTGCTTGTGTCATCGATGAAAACCACTGGCTGTACGAAACCAGTATAGGGCAAGACTACATTAACGTTTTCAACGAACAAGGAATGTTTGAAAAAAGAATTCCCATTGATCTTGGTATTGTAAGTAGCATCATGGGTATCATCTCTTTCTTCCCCATCATTCTAGATATGGAAATCGAAGGAGATTATTTGTACCTTTCCAATGCATTTGTTATGTCAACGCTTTCCATTGCACGCTATTCTTTCGAAACAGAACAATGGGAACTTTTATTTGCGGACAATTTTATGAACGACTCCGCTCTCCCTTTTTCAACGAGCATTGAAGTGGTAGATGAAACGGTATATGCCTTAAGTAGTAACAACAAAGAAGGAGATTATCCCGTCGTTTACACCATTGATTCTTGGGGAGATCTGGAGGAAGAACTTCATTTTATATATGAGTCCTCTGATTATGACCCTCCTGAAACCCCTTTTTGGCTCGATTTCTGTTACGATACCCAAGAAGAACTTCTGTACTTCTTAGATGCTGCCAATAAAACATTCTTAGTATTTGATTCTGATATGGATCTTATGGATGTTATCCCATTGCAATTTAAACCCATTGAAAGCAAATTGTGGGGGATGTTTTCCTCCTTTACCCTGTGCGAAGATACTTTTTATGTAACGGATGTAATGGCGGATATTGTGTATCATTTTAACATGCAAGGAAACATGATGGGTATGTATGGCAAACAAGGTACAATCACGGTTGGTAAAACCAAAGAGCAGTATCAAGAAAATCCCCACGTATTCTTTGGTGCTTGGAAAGTACGCATGGCCAAAAACCACACCACAAAATCAGATCCCTTCTATGTGTCTGATTTTGGAAATTTTCGCTATCACAAAGTTTTTCAAGAAATGCTACAACAACCCAAGCCATACTTTCCCTCCATTTCTATATTGCACGACAAGTTTTCCGTTTTTTCAAAGAACTCCTTCTCGATCCCTTGTACTGTAGAACCTAAAGATGCTGGCTTTTCCTATACGCTCAGTTCCGACGCACCCTGGATTACATTCCCAAAAAGTGGCGGAGTGTACCCTACAGACCCGATGAACTACGAAATTGATGGCACACAATTGAAATGCTGGGACATCAACAATGCCAATATCATTGTCTCGTTTCCTGATCTAGAAATAGATGAAAAGTGGATTGAAATATCGGTCAATGCAATTGGCAACAAAATTGCCCTCCAAATCGGGAGCTCTGTGGCCATTCTGAACGATACCATTGAAATCCCCCTAGACAAAGGAAGTATTCCTACTATTTTTGAGGGTCGTACCTATGTAGCCATCCGTTTTCTCAGTGAAGAAGTATTTCGTGCAGAGGTGGATTGGAATGCGGAAGATCGTTCGGTTACATTCAGAAAAGATACTCTTACAGTAACACTGTTTATTGGGAAAAAGACAGCCATTGTAAATGGCAAAGAAATATCTATTGACGCACCACCCATGATTATAGAAGGTCGAACATTGGTTCCTTTGCGATTTATTAGTGAAAACTTAGGAGCTTCGGTTGAATGGGAAGCAAAAACACAAACGGTCACGTTGTACTACCCCAAAGCACCGTAGTTTTTTGCTCTTTCTCTGCTCTATAAGAAGAGAATAATACTAAACATTCTTTGTCAACAGCCCCTAGATTCCAAAGAAAAAAGCCCTGGAGGAAAACCTCCAGGGCTTTTTTTCAAAGACCTCTATCTATAAAGACTGTTCTTTTTAGGGTAGAGTATCTCTGATAATGGTGACTGTGCGGGTTGCGGCATCCCACAATACTTCAGCACCAAACGCTTCTCCTATGAAACGGATGGGTACCAAGGTACGTCCTCCGTCAACAATGACAGGAGCAACATCTAGAATAACTTCTTCACCATTTACGTTTGCAACAATTTCGCCCACGGTCATGGCAATAGACAAACTATCACCCAAGGTAATCGTAATACCTTTCGATACTAAATCATAGCCAACTTCTGCACCAAAGGCTTCGGCAATAGCACGAAGAGGTACCATAGTACGACCACTCATAATTTGAGCAGGCGCGTCTAAATCTTTTAGGGCTTCGCCATTTTTGGTCCATTCAACATTACCAATAGTAAGTTTGATAATGTTTCGTTCCCAAACTTCTACTTCAGCAGTGACAGTAGCGCTGTTACCAGCTTGATCCACGGCTACCATGGTTAAGGTGTTTTTGCCGGGTTTAATGGCAACTTTGGCCTTCCAAATATCGTGGACAACTTCAGCTTTTACACCATTAATAGTGACAGAGGAAAGAATATCTACACGGCCCGTGAATTGATACGGATCAATGTCTTTGCTGTAAATAATTCTTCCAGGATCATCTAAGAAGATGTTAGGAGGAGTTGTATCAAGGGTAACGGTGATGAGTTTGCGAACTTTCAAACCAGCTGGATTGACAGCTTCGCCAACAATGGTGTTCAATCCTTCTTTTAAAGTAACTGTTCCGGTGAAGGAACCGTCTTCGTTCACTTGAGCTGGAGTACCGTTTAAGGTGACTTTGTTTCCAGGGTTGGTGCGACCGGTTACTTTTTGATTTGGATTGTTGGTTAAAGGATTCACAGGATCGAGTTGCAGCCAAGGAGCGGAGGTATCAGGAATAACGGGAAGTTCGGCTACTCCGATGATACGTCCTTCTTTGGTTGCTGTAAATACGACCATGCCTTTGTCATTAGGTGTAATTTCAAAGACAGCCATACCGTCTTTATCGGTTTTCTTGGAAGCATTTACGCCAGGTCCTTTGGCAGTGACATTGGCGCCTTCGACAGGAGCTTGTGTACCAATTTCTGTGACTTTAACGTTTACACCCGTGGTCTTGTTGGGGTGCAATGGTCCTTCAGGAATAACATGAACTTGCAGTCCAACAACAGAATCAAATTCGATAATATTGCGAATAGTATAGGTGGAAGTATTCTTCAGATCATAAGGAGCTGTAAGGTAATACTTGTTCTTGTTGAAATAACCCATACCGGCAATATCTTCGCCAAGACCTGTAGGAGTGAAATGCAAAGTGGTTGTCATAACTTTTGGATCGGTTGCTGACTTTTTGGTATGTCCGTAAATAGCAGTTTGATGTTGGTTGCCGATCATATAGACGCGGCCATCTTCATGCATTTCACGATCACGGTTGTCAGCAGGTCGAACTTCAACAATCAAATGATTCTCAATGGCATACACAAGATCGTAATTAGAAGGATTGACTAAGTCTTTCCCTAATTCTTCACTGGTTTCTGCTCTGAGTACACGTAAGGACGGAGAACCAATTTGGACTTCTTTGTTGGGGAAAGCTTCCCAATCCAACAAGAAGGATCCGTCGTTCGTGCCATAATCAGATGAATTTTGAGCTCTGTGGAAACGTTTTTCTACAGAAGCAGGATCTTGTTTGTTGGGTGGTGGATAACCAGCAAGGTCAGCTTCGTCAGGGTTGTTACAATACACATTGTCTCCAACCAAGCCACCGATCCAGCAAAGATCTTCTGCAAAAATGTAGAAAGTGGTTTGAGCATTTACATCAAGTCCAAGAGAATCGTGGTAATCCATACGTTTGTTACCATCGATATCGGAGAATAAGTATCCGCCTCTATGGGCACTGTTGTAAATAGCTCCAAGACCCCATCCGGTTAAAGGAGGTGTCAGATTTGGATTGGGCACTACATCCCAACCACCCTTAATGGATTCTTCATCATACATTACCAAGCAAGTATTGTAATATACTTTGCCAAGGGTAATTTGATTGGAAGCTTGTTGGGTGTGGTTGAATGCGCCTAGGCTGAACAATTCAGCATTACGCCAATCCACTTTACCGTTATCGTTGAAGTCAAATCCTACATTCAATGTAAACGGATACAGATCTTGTAAGAAATGTTCTGCAAAGAGATAACGGTCTTTTTCGTTGAAATCAAAGGAAGCAGGTCGTGTGGAATAAGGAGTGAATCGAGCGGTATTCTTAATTCCTCCGCCACATGTACTTACGCCTTTGCTAACACCCTTCAAAAGAAGGCCTTGTGCATTTTTAGCTGTGATGGTAATCTTGTAGATTCTGTTATCAGCAGCTGTCAATACAAAGTCTGGTTCGCCAGGTACTTGATATTCTGTACCCGATGGATCTTCTGTGTTGACAATAGAGTATTCAACGGTTGGCAATACAACTTTCACAGTGGCTTTAGCAGCGTGCTTACGATCGGGTGTATAGATGTATACATCAAAGTCACCTTCGTCGTTGGCACAGAAGCCACGGAATGCATACTTTCCATCTTTGGCAAGACTGAAGTCAATCTTGATGGGTTGGAAAGGTTTTGCAGGAGTGCTGTAAAGTTCACGATTGGAGATCTTCGTATTGTCATCGTTGTGAAGATCTGTACGGACCCAGTAATATTCTGGCAATGGATCGGGATGGATATCTTTGAAGAGATGATTCCAAATGTCGTCATCTTCTACATAGGTTTTTCCATCGCTGTCAGGCACACCACGAGTTAAATCTACTGGTTCACCTTCTTCATTGGTTAAGGAGAAGGATAATGGAGAAACAGGGTCTACTAATTCTGGTGTTACACCAGCGGTTAATAGATTGGGTTGCACGGATACGGAAAGATCCATAATAGGTGCCACTTCAATGAAAACTTGACCAGAGAGATATACTTCGTGAGAATACTGAGGAGTGGTTCCAGGGAAGGAGTAAAGCGGACGGAAACTACGATCGTTGTTGTCGTCGCCATACTTATAAGCGGTAATCATGACAGGTAATGTTTCAAATTCAGAAATTACGTGGTCAGGATCGCCTCTATCTCCACCAAAATCAACACCAACAGTGTCAATACGAGAACCATTGGCTTCGGATAAATCGAATACATAGACACCGTTGTTACGTTGGAAGGTTCTGGCATCAATCACGCCGCCTGTCCAAGTATTGGTGGCTAAGTCGTAAGCACCAATGATTTCTGTTTCTTTATCACCAAAGGAAATCTTACCATCTTCATTGAGGTCGTCTTCGCTGAAGTACTGAGGAGCACGATCAGAGAAATCGGAAGAATGAGGTGGATTGGTTACCCAACCATCTCCGGCGCCATCATAAAGATTGGTTCTAGGATTCAAAATACCACGGTCTTGCCATGCATAAACAAAGGCATCGTTGGTGGGTTGAACAGACTGCATTACTTCATATTCTTTGACAGTAATTTCTAGTTTGTTGTCCACATCAGCAGTTACTTTGTCTTTGTCGGAAGAAACTTCCAACGCATGAATATCAATACCGTCAGTGGGAGGTTCTGCACAACAATCTTGATAAATTTTGACAGTACCGTCCCAAAGGGTAACGGAAACGTTCAATTTGCCATAGGAAATAGGAATCCATTCTTCGAAACGGAAAATGTTTTCAAGACCAGTATAGTTGAGTTGTTTGTTGTCAACTAAGAGGGGGTTGGTGTAGCGGTAGGTACCACCATCACGGTCCACATTGGTCCAGTCTTGTCCCCAGGCATGTTCAAAATCGTTCATGTTCGCAGAATCAATAACAACTTCTCCTGTCCAATCATAAGCAATGGGTACATGACGTAAACCATTGTATTCATAATCGGAGGTTACGGTGTTTTTCTTGTCATCAAAGACTTTGGGCTGTGCGAAAGGACCCGTAATGACCACTCTGCGGAGCTTGAAGTCAATGGGGGTATCGTCGTCAAAGCTCAAATGATTTCCATCAATGTCTTTGAGAATGAAGTATAGACCGTAATCGGTTAGGGGGAAGAATTCCGTACCCAATCGGTTGAAGTCTGTGAAATTGTTGTAATCCACATCATCATACCAATACCACCACCAAATGGCTGGGTATGCATTCCAACCACAATGGTCTTGATCGGTACGGGTCACGCCACCAGCAGTAACAACACCCTGTACTCTTCCAGTATGGGTTTGTCCGCCGGGATATGCGCGGCAATCTTTTCCTACATCAAGAATTAAGGGGTTGTAAGGATGTTGAATTTGAGGTGTAGGTACGTTCATCTTCGACAAAGCACTGGGGCCAGCAGTATAGTTGACTTGTGAATTTTGGAGAGCATGGTCTACGGTAGACATTTCAACAAAGTTCACGTATGGATCGGGAGCCAATACTTTGAAGGATTTTACACCACAATAATCAATTCCCATGGTGGTCCAGTTTTGAGCACCACTGTATGGTACATTGGGGTATCGGTTGACGTCAAAGTCAAATTCACCCACGGGAGCCACAGGTTTATCCACTACAAAATAAGGAGGATGTGTAATGGTGGAGTTGTAATCGAAAATAATATTTTCGGTCCAAACTCGAATATCAAGTTTTGTTGCAGCATCACGGGCCAATACTGCGACTTGAATTTCTCCACCTTCATCGGTAGAAGTTCGTTCGCCATAGTTCATGAGGTAAGATGGTACACCAAAGGTGCTTACAAAGAAATCACCGAAAATGTCTCCATAGGAAACATATCCGAGTTTTTCAAAGCCATCGCCACATACTTTGCATTGATTCTTGTCTTGTGAACAATCTGCATCAATGAAGTTGGGTCGTTCTTCTACTTTAACGCAATTGGGAATTCTTTCAGGACCTTCATTGGGGAATTTTGGATTCGGATTCCACAATACGTCTTGAGCATCCAACATACCAGGATGTGGACCAATGTCATCCCAATTCCAATACAAATACGTACCGTCAAGGTTCACCTGAACGATAACTTTTTGAGAAGTAACCACGCCATTAGACATGGCAAATCCGGTAAAGAGATAATCGATACCAGCATTGTGTGCATTGTAGAAGACAGCGACTTCTTCGCCATCGGGTACAGAAATGCGAATGCCGTTGGGATCGTTTACATCGTTAGGATTGTCAACGTCTTCCAGTTTCATAGTTAAGTTGGGGAATCTTTGATCAAGAACGCCCACGCACTTCTTGGAAGCGCTGAACTTAATACCTTCTGGAGCTACGTTGTACTTCGCTTGTGCGTAGCAGTCATACTTGTTCATAAGATCTTCTGGGAATGGAGGTACTTGGTATCTTGGGGGACCCCAAGCTTTGGTTCCTTCAATGTGACCCCAGCGGAGATCGCCTTTGTTATCATGAAGTTTCCAGAAAGGATCCATCAACTTGTAGTCTTTGGTCTTTCCAGCTTCATCGATATAGTGGGTTTCAGGAGCGGGGGTTACGCCACCGTCGTCCTTAATAGCCACAATGCGAACTCGTAAATCATAGTCTGTCAATATCCATTTGCCATTTTCCCATACTTTCTTAAAGCCTTCATATTGTCCGTTTGGAGGGCAAGTTCCGCGATAAGGAGTAAATTGGAAAGTAGCAACAGGATTGTCAGCTGTGATTACTTTGTAATCTTCATAAATCTTGTCGCTTGTTGGGCCTTCGGTGTTGCTGATTAAGATGTATACTTTTTCAGCTTCATGATACATGCCGTCTTCCCAATAAGAAGCTCTTGGTGCAGGATCAACAGTTACGTCAATTTGAGAAGTTTGCTCTACTTGGAAAGGTTTGTCAATTTTGACAGACATACCAATTTGATTAGAAGGATACACTTCCCAGTCGATGTAACGGAAATCGCAGTTTTTGCCCATGGATAAACCATGAACAGTACTTTGATTGATCCAGAAATCGAGGTTGTC
>JAQVSG010000088.1 GCA_028700655.1 Caldisericia bacterium | reverse complement strand
ACAGATACGCCCATCGCAAATTGGATGCAGGGGAAGAAAAGACAGCCATGTAAGCGGTTACAATGGTGTTTTGAATGTCCAATTTCACCTCTCCAAAATCAAATTCAACTCGATCTCCCAAATTGTACTCCTGTTTGATGAAGCATTCTTTCTGGTAGTTCCGCTTTTCTTTGATTTTGGTAGAAATGGTCGAAAGACTGATATCGTATCCTTGCGAGCAAAGATTGTGATGAATCTGTGTGTAAGTTAAATGCTGTTTATTGGGTCCAAGCTTTTGATGTTTCTCTTCTTCCAATTGAAGAAGTGTATTTAATGCTTGATCGATCTCGTCGGTGTATTTGTAAGATTTTCTGTTGGAACTATTGTACACAGGAGGAGAGACAATCTTCTCTTGTACATTCTCTACAGAAACAGAGGAATTCTGCATCTCCTCAACTTCGTTTTGGTATTGCCGCCAGTACTTGTTCACAGTTTTACGATCGATATGCAACTCTTTTGCAATTTGACGATTGGAAAGACCTTGCAACTTCAGTCGTACAAATGTATATTTGTCCATTAATGTGATCACTCCTTTCACCTCCAAAAGGTTGAATAGACACTTTTGGAGAAGGTTGTAGTACTTTTGGCCCATTTTTCAATTGTTTTTTTGCAAAAAGTGATCCACTTTTAAATTACCAAATACAACTCTCAGATAAATGGTTAGATTCTAGTTTGTAATAGAGCTAAAACCAAAAAGTCCTTTGTGTTTTTGGCATAAAACAGCATAAAGTCCTTTGACTTTTGTGTTCTTTCACGTATACTGATACACATGATACCTTCACAAAGAAAGAAATAATAGGAGTTTGCAATGTTTCGAGAAGCAATCAATCAACTGATAGCATGGAAACGCAGTGCATACAAAAAACCTTTGATTATCCATGGAGCAAGGCAAGTAGGCAAAACTTGGTTGATGAAAGAGTTTGGTCAAAAGTACTACCAGCATTGTGCATATATCAATTTTGACAACAATTCCCGTATGAATGATTTGTTCAGTGGAAGTCTTGACACCAACCACTTAATCAAGGGGTTGCAAATCGAAACGGGGCAAATTATTCGTGCAGACAATACCCTCCTTATTTTTGATGAAGTCCAGGAAGTTCCCCGTGCACTCACATCTCTCAAATATTTTAACGAAAATGCTCCCCAATATGATATTCTGTGTGCTGGCTCTTTATTAGGGATCACGTTGCATTCTGGCACGTCGTTTCCGGTAGGTAAAGTAGACTTTATGGATCTCCCTCCTTTAACATTTTTAGAATTTTTACGTGCTGTGAAGAAAGAACAGTTTGCACAACTTTTGGAAACTCAAGATTTTTCCATGATAAAATCGTTTAAGGAACCATTGATACAACTTTTGAAAGAATACTTGTATGTAGGTGGTATGCCCGAGGTTGTTGATCGGTATGCAAAAAATGTAGATCCAAATGAAGTCCGTCTGATACAAAATAACATCTTGGAAGCCTATGAACAGGATTTTTCAAAACATGCACCAGCAGATATAGTTCCAAGACTACGGCTATTATGGCGATCTATACCCAAACAACTCGCTAGGGAAAATCGCAAATTCGTGTACGGATTGATACGGCAAGGAGCTCGAGCTCGTGAATACGAACTTGCACTGATGTGGTTACAAGATGCAGGACTCATAAGGAGAGTAAACCGCATCGAAAAACCTGGAATTCCATTGTCAGCCTATCAAGATTTTTCAGCCTTTAAAGTTTACTTTGTTGACACAGGGTTATTGGGGGCTATGAGTCAATTGGACCCCAAAGTTCTCTTGGAAGAAAATCAATTCTTTACAGAATTCAAAGGGGCACTAACAGAACAATATGTCCTGCAAGAACTACAGGCCATAAAAAACCTTCATTCGTATTATTGGACAGCCCAAAACGCGATGGCGGAGGTGGACTTTGTTTTCCAATGGAACAGTCACATACTTCCTTTGGAAGTCAAAGCCAGTGAAAATCTTCAATCGAAAAGTTTGAAAAGCTATGTTCAGAAGTATTCCTGTAAAAAAGCCCTTAGAACTTCACTGTCCAGTTATCGGGATGAAGGTTGGCTCATCAACATTCCTTTGTATGCCATTTCGCAGCTCCCCAAAATCATTGGTGAATAACACAATTTGTAGTAGATAAATTCTAGAATCTCCGCATGTATACTCTAAATAAATGGCAAAATACCATATTGGGAAAGGGTATACCAGGTGCCAATCAATACGATGGAGAGGGGTATCCAAATCAAAAGATGAGCTTTTCGGGTAACGGTTGTTAAAAACAGAATAAAAAATGCTAGCAGCGCGAGAATAAACACTGAAATTCCTAATTTTAGGTTCCAAATGTTTTGAAAAGGAATCTCACTCCATTGTCTTTGCGTTACATAGGCCCACACAACTTTTGTTTGAGATACTGTTTTCAACCACAAATCTGAAAAATACAGCGTTGTCCACCCTTTTGCATTGGATTCGTAGAAAGAGTTGTTCCACCAGCTACTTTCGGTAGGAGAATATGGGTTCAGTGTCCCTGCAGAGGTTACCTCAAATCCCTTTTTTGACGACAAAGGTTGCCCTGTAACCTCTTGGTTGGTCACCTCTGTATTGATCATCACATCGCCGTGTAAAGAATAGACATTCACAGAGTCCTGGTTTTTCTCCACCACATAATCCGTATCCAGTCCAATGATGTTTTGCCAATCTCCATTTTTATGTTGAACATTTACAGAAAAGTGTCCTTTTCCATTCATAGAAAAAGAAGTGAATCGGGCTTTGCCCCAAAGAAGTTTGACCTCGATACTACGAGGAGATACATACCCCAATCGCAATTCGGTGTTGGCATCCAGGTGAATGTAGCCCCAGGGAATATCATTGAGGTATAAGCTTATCATGGCTTTCCCTTGATGGGTTCCGATATAGTCAAACGATTGGATGGAAACAGACTGGAAAGGCTTCTGCGTCGTATCCACAGGTGTCTCTGGAATGCCTTGGGAAGTGATGGTGTCCCATCGTTTCACATATACTTCACCCTCTCCATGACTAAGTTTGATAGAAACATTGCGAAGTGGTATTCGTCGGATGGGATGTTCAAGCCAGTATTGTAGTTTGGTAAAAACCTGTTGGCTTTGTGTTATGGAAGTAGCCACAGAAGAAAATGTGCTAGAGTGGGTGTGATCTATCAATCGATAGGTTTCTACCCCATTGAGATGTGCCGATGCTGCAGAAACAACAACATCACCACTAAAGAAACCGGGCAAGGCAGAATAGCTGAAGATATTCCCATATTCAATGGCCGGTACCAAGTGGCTTCCTTGGGATTCTCCCGAGTTGAGATTTTGTATAAAGGGGCTTTGACTGTAAAGCTGCTGGGCTGCAATTTTGTGTTTGTCTCCTAAATAGCTTTGGACTCGTCCGATTTGTAAATCGGTCCAGCTACAACCATGATTGGGGGTTCCCACCATCAAAAGCTTGCGAACATCGTTTTGGTAATAGGAGGCATTGTTTGTATAGAAACGTGACAACAATCCTCCCATGCTATGAGCAATAATATCCACACGAGACAATCGGATATGCTGCTGGGCATACTGGTCTTTTTTGAACTGAATGTTACCCCGAAGCTCTCTTGCTTGGGCTTGAATAGAATGATCCAAGGCATAGTAAGAGCCAATATGGGTATCGTAGTGTTGTGCACGTAGCTGTTCTGCTAGCATAGCCCAGGTTGTCTGATCTCCTGTGAAACCGTGTACGAGCATAACGGGTGGTCGATACAGCGAAAGCTGGATAGAAGGAGTTTGTTCTTTTCTTGTCGGTTCCTTTTCTTCACTAGAGCCCGAGGAATCTTCAAAAGGAGTATAGGTAAAACCAATAATGTCGGTGGCAAAATGAGTTGGAATCATAGAATTTGGTTGATCATAGGCAGAAGCAGGGATATACTTCTTGGGAGTATATGTCAATGTAACACTGGATTTCGAAATATCAATGGATCCATTGGATAAAAGAGCATCTCCAGATAGCGTACCATATTTGGGTTTCGTAGATATCTGCAAGCGATCGCCTGCAGCAATATTTTGCATTTGAAGCTGCAGTGAAATAGTGCTAACTCCGTCCAATGCGATGCCTTGGAATGGTTTGGAAGTAGACGGATTTTGCTCCCACTGAAGAGTGAACACAGCTTCTTCTAAAGAAGGGGGTTCCTCTTCCTTGGTATCCTCTTCCGGAGGTTCTTCTTCTTTAGAAGCATCACTAGCCTTCGCAAGGCCACTTTTCACAACTTCCTTGTATAGTACTTCGGCAACTTCTCTTTCAGGTATTCGTTTTGTACCCATATAGTAATCGAGTGATGACAATATGAAGCGTCCCATTCGCCATTCAAATATCATTTCTTTTACATGAACAGCCTTCATCCCGTGAAAATCTACGATAGGATTACTAAGGCCTTTATACATCGCATTGGCAGTGGTAAGTTCCTCTTCAAATTCTTTGGTAGCTTGTTCAACAGTACGATATGCTACAATGCGCAATGGTGTATATTGCATAGGAAGTACATCATTCGCAGTTGGAGGTACAATGTTGATACCATAACTAGCTACATTGGGTGCTGGTACATATTCATCGTTCACTTTTTGGAGTACAGCTCGAGGACCCTCTATTTCTGGACTATAGTATTTTGGAGAATGATCTGTATAGTGATGAGTCCAGGTGAAATCTTTTTCCCAACCAAACTCCCTCATAACGCCACGAATGACTTGTATAATCTTATCTTCCTGCGGATCGCTAGGAGCTGCCTCATACGATAAAGCTGAAAAAGAGGGAAACAGGATTATGCATGCTAGGATAAATATAGAGATTCG
>JAQVSG010000087.1 GCA_028700655.1 Caldisericia bacterium | reverse complement strand
GTAAACTTTGGATATCAATAAATTTTTACATGTTCATGTTTGTGCTGGCGGATTGGCTTTATCGTTACCAGTTCCGGTTGTTTCTTCCAGCTTGGCAGGTTTATCCACTGGATGTAGATCTATTTTAATAAATCGTGCAAAGTCTGACCCTAGCAGCAATAGATATTGCTTTTTTGAATCTATAAGAAATTATAAGCAATACTGCCTAAGCTATAAGGTTTTACGTGATAAACTGCCAATACCAAATGATTTTGATTTTCAGAATATTGTCGAAAAGATATCGAATTTTGAACTCATCGAGAGTAACATTGATGATAGATTGCCAGAAATTGAGGGAATAAAAAACTCACATCTTTTGATTACCATGTCTCCTGATGGGAAAGGAAGAGGATATACAGTTGAAAAAATAAAACAAACATTGCATATGTCCAATCCAGATATGCATATCTTTATTGTTTCTTGTGAAAACGGCACAAGAGTGACTACCAATTTTTACATGAAAGAATTGATGAATATTTGTACGAATAATCAACTTCGGCATGTTTATTTTTTAGATAGTGTAGTCGATAGATTAGTTCCGAAGAAGTGGGGTTTTGGAGATGACGAGAAGCTTCTTCATATCGACACAGAGAAGTATTTTAAATGGACAATTGAGTATCCAATTTGGCCATCAGAAACCGAAAAGGAAGCTTGTATAGGCATACTTAAAAACTTTTTTCATCCAAGATATAAGGATCATGTTCGCTTTGTAGAGCACGGAGAATACGAACAAGAATATTGTATGAAAACCTTTTGTGTGAACGGTTTGCATTACGCAATTGCTATATTACAAGAATACTATTATATGAAAAGTGGTTTTGATCCAGGAATGGTTAATGCGGTTTTAGATGAGAATCATGTTTTGTATCTCTTAGTTCAAAAAGCTATTGAAGATTTGAAAAAAGCAACCCTACGCATGGCAGTGGAGAATACGAAGAAAATTGACAAAGTGGTTGATCTAAATAAAATTAGGGTTACTATTGACAATTACATGGATGCTTTTATTGAACGATTAAAACTTTTAGAGGATGATAGAAGAAGAATACTTTCACCCTTAATGCGATTGGCGGATGGGTCGCAAGATATTCGAACAAAAATGAACAGTATTTTTAAAAGTTTTAAGAGTAGCGTATGTGGTGAAAGTATTTTGTCATCCGTGATAGAAGAAAAAGTAGACAAATTTTTTGATAGTTTGGATGTTATGATTAAAGAATATGAGAATTTTGCGAATCTGCATGAATTTGAAGAAAAACTAGTCTGTAGATTGTTAGAACCAATTAGTTATTATAGGTTTCTTTGTTCGGATTGTGATTTTTTACGTGCTGACACTCCCACAGGTAATTTAGAGCTAGAGAGAATTTCATTGTTAGCTCATTATGTAGTATTGGATGTTTGCACTCGGTGGAAAAAGAACATGAAGAAGAAACTTGCTTTCGCTTGACCAAAGGAGAAATGATGGAATATCAAAGCCCCACTAAAGGATTAGCAAACTGGGAAATTGACACGATGATTGAAATGTATGGAAAAGACTTATTACGTGTTTTCTCTACGATATTTGATGACTATCCGGACAGCATTCCAAAGCTACATAAACGGAGAAATACTTTTTCAAATGATGAGTATGATCGTTTTACATCCTTACCCATACATTCCTACAAGGAAATTTTAAAAAAAATACAGAATGAACCCCACTTTGATGAAACTATATTTGGATCTCCTTTGTTCAGTAAAGAATGCATGGAATCACCAGATAGTTGGGCGATGAGAATTCCAATAGGAAGTAAAATATCTAGCACTTTTCAAATATCTTATTGTCTAGACTACTATGAAAGTGAAGCATCGGAAGGTAAGTGTAAAAAAGGCGATGTTACTTTTGTTGCTGGTGAATTGAATCACAAATCCTATGGTAAGCTTAAAGAGTACTATTTTGATTTGATCATGGGTAAAGGTTTAAAGACCATACCACATATACATTGTTTTGCTGGTCCTGATTTTTCCTGTCCTGATGATTACGATATCGACAAGGATCCTCTCTCTGATTCCAATTATTTTATTGCCTTGTTTTTAAAGAATAAGTATCAGGATAAAATCCGACTTTATAGGATGAACAAAAGAAGCAAATTCCATTTTATTGTCCACGAGTTTAATGATAAACTCTGCTTAATAGAGGATCCACATCCAGAGTTTCGCGAAAGAGCAGCTACCATGGTTTTTAATAACCCTGCGCTTTGCAATGCTCTCAGAAGTATTGCCGATTCTTGCCATAACTCTTCCTCTTCAACCTTGTTACAAAATGAAGATGCTATTCGGGAAAGTTTAATGCATGAGTGTGATATTCGAAAAAGGTTTTGTGGGAGTTTATGAATAACATCTTTTTTGAATATCCATTACTCCCATATAGGGATGTATAGTGCAACAATCGTCAAAATTAAGACCAGAGAAGATGTCTAGCTCGAGTTTACTACACAGAAACTATTTCAGTAGAATTGGGTGTCTTCCAAACTCTTGTTTTACGATCTGACCATTCTTTTGTCTTTTATTAATACTTCCAATGTTTCTTCTACTCTTATCTAAAGAATAGATAACAAACAAAAACGTCATGATTTGTGTCAGTTTGGATTGGACTATCCACAAGAAACAATATCGGTCATTATTGGATCATCAATTTGGAAAGATTCTTCTCTGTACGAATCGAAAAGAATTGCAAGCCAAAGACATTTATCTCCCCCTACTGAGGACAATACCATATTGAACATCTCTTTCGACACTTGAAGAATCACTATCATCATAGTGTATACCCCATAATACTATTGAACCGATCCAAATGTTAAAGACCAACCCTCCTTTGTATGCACTATGTGTCTTCTTCTGTCTCCAATGTTGTGGCAAAAAGTCAAAGAAGAGTGGTATGGGGGAAGCATTACAATATAGGGAGAGGTTTTAATGGTCCTTTTCAACAACAGCGTAGTAACCACAAGTTTGCAGAAAATCGCGTGATATAGTAGGAAGAGCCACTTTTTCTTATTCACCAATATAAAGTTTATAGAACTGTTTTTTAGGAGGGATTTATGAAATTTACTTTTACAAAAAAAATTTTAAGTTTAGTCCTTATTTTTTTCATATTCAATGTTAGCTATTTTGTTTCAAATTCATCAACTGTAAAAGCAGAAGAAGTTTATTCTGCAGATAAAGCAATTGCATATGCTAGAGATTATCATGAAAAATTAAATATTGATGGTGCTGATTTTCGAGAGAAGGGAGCTGGAGATTGTGCTCATTTTGTTTCGCTGTGTATAGGCAATTTGAGTGAGGCAATAGATCTGGGAAATATCACCAAGAAAACTGCTGAATTATATGGTGGCGGCATTTCATTGCGAATCAATAAGGGTGGAAAAGGTCAGAAGGATAAGTACCTTGGCACCCCTATTTTTACTCATATAAATGGACTTGACTATTATGGCGGCATACCAGTCGCCGGGATGTACTACAATGGCGACGAAGGAGCTAAAAGATCAGGGTACAAACAAGGAGATACGGATTGCAATCAAAACCTTGGTCCATGGTTATGTCAAAATGATAAAGCTGAACCCAAAGATTCAGTTAAAGAACTCCTTCCTGGAGATGTTATTATATACGGTTACCATGCATGTTGGGTGAGAGAAGATTTTTTAAATAAAGAAGAAGGAAACATTGTTGAAATACAAGCCGGTGTTTATCTGCGTACCGAACCATCTGAAAAAAGCACAATCTTAGGAAATACTGCAAATAAAAAACAAGCTAAACCTTATACTGGAATAGTGGTTAAAGAAGCTCCAGACAATGAAAGAACAAAAGATACGCAAGGAAACATTTATCAGTGGTGCTTAATCAGCCTAGATAGCATGATTCGAGATGATAACAAGAATCATAAAGGATGTTTAGGAGGTCATGCTGTTCTATATTTGGGTGATAATAAAATTTCAGATCATCACGGTCTAGATCCAAAGGTGGAGGGGTATTGGGGAAAAGACTATAAACACTATATAGATTATTACAACAAAGATGGTGAAATTGATATTCCTGACACTGTTTCAGATGAAATTAAACGAAAACTAGAGCCTGTTGCTTACATTCACATAAAGGCTAATAAATCATCTAAAGATTCAGATAAACCACCTAAAGATCCAGACATACCTACTGTTACTTATAAACTGCAAGTTCTTGATGATGAGAGCGGTGAACCTGTTGTTAGGGCGATGGTGAGTGTTATTGATGGGGATGGTGGTAAGCCAATTCAAAAGTATACCGATAGTTCGGGCAGGGTGGATATTATAGGGAAACCCTCTGGAATGAATTGGATTATTGAACTATCAAAAGAAGGGTACGAGACTAAAGAACTATGTGTATGGGTTGATAAAGACAAAAGTGATGATATACGCTTGTCTCCCTTAGAAAAGGTATCCTTCACTATTTATGTCCTTGATACCGATGGTGATCCACTTCATACTGCAAAAGTAACGACTAAAGATGCAAATCAGGTAACGACAGAAAAGTATACTGACAAAGATGGCAAAGCTGTTTTTGTTGGTACAAAATCAACCATATCCGGCACTCAATGGAGTATAAAAATCGAATTGAACGGTTTTAAGTCTGTGGAATGGGAGCAATATGTTCGCAAGGACACAGAAAAAAAGGTTACTTTGTACCCAGATGAGAAATCAGGCGATGGAGGTGGAGTTGATCAAAAACTTACTACTGCGCCTTCACCAAAGAGCCCTCCTTGCGGTTCTACGGTGAAACCAGGAGAAGTTAAATTTGAATGGTCATCAGTAAAACATGCAACTAAATATGAGTTTGAGCTATACAATTCTTACAGTCAAATAGCTGGAAAATCTACATATACAAAAACGTATTGCTTTTGGGAA
>JAQVSG010000004.1 GCA_028700655.1 Caldisericia bacterium | reverse complement strand
TAGCACGCAACGGGAAACTTGATCCTGTTATCGGACGGGATGAAGAAATTCGTCGAACGATTCAAGTGCTTTCAAGAAGAACTAAAAACAATCCTGTTTTGATAGGAGAACCCGGGGTTGGTAAAACAGCGATTGTAGAAGGTTTGGCTAGTAGAATTTCGGATGGAGATGTTCCCGAAGGACTGAAGAACAAGAAAGTAATTTCTTTAGATTTGGGACTTTTAGTGGCAGGCGCTAAATACCGAGGAGAATTTGAAGAGAGATTAAAAGCTGTCTTGAAAGAAGTTGTATCTTCCCAAGGAAAGGTAATTTTATTCATTGATGAAATTCATACCCTTGTTGGAGCAGGCAATGCAGAAGGATCAATGGATGCTGCGAATTTGTTAAAGCCTTCTTTGGCTAGAGGAGAACTACGAGCTATTGGTGCTACAACACTTAATGAATATCGAAAGAAAATTGAGAAAGACTCTGCTCTTGAAAGACGTTTCCAGCCTGTGTATGTGGGAGAACCAAGCGTAACAGATACCATTGCTATTCTTCGAGGGCTCAAGGAACGGTATGAAGTCCACCATGGTGTGAAAATACGTGATTCTGCTATTATTGCCGCTGCAGAGTTATCCGATCGATACATATCCGATCGATTCCTCCCTGATAAGGCCATTGACTTGATTGATGAGGCTGCTTCCAGACTTCGTATGGAAATTGATAGTTCTCCTATTGAGCTTGACGAGATTGATCGTAAAATCCGACAATATGAAATAGAAAAAAAGGCATTGGCGAAAGACAAAGATAAAGAGTCAAAAAAGCGTATTGAAGCTATTGAAAAACAGTATCAAGAGTTGAAAGAAAAAGCCAACGCTCTTAGAGTACGCTGGGAATCGGAAAAAGAAATCCTCAATCATATACGGGAATGCAAAGGTGAAATTGATGGTATGAAAAACGAGGAAAAACAAGCGGAAATGAGAGGAGATTGGGATCGAGCAGCCGAGTTAAAATATGGAAAAATCCTTCAAAAAGAAGAAGAGCTCAAAAAATATAGTGGAAAATTGGAGCAAATACCAGAGAACCAGAGAATGGTTGTTGAACAAGTTGTGGATGATGATATAGCCGGTGTAGTATCCCATTGGACAGGGATCCCCGTGTCCAAACTACTAGAAACGGAAACAGATAAACTTGTGAAAATGGAATCAAGATTGCACGAAAGAGTGATTGGCCAAGACCACGCAATTCATGCTGTGGCAAATGCCGTGAGGAGATCTCGAAGTGGATTGTCGGATCCCAATAAACCCATTGGTTCTTTTATGTTCCTTGGACCCACAGGCGTTGGAAAAACCGAATTGGCAAAATCTTTAGCGATGTTTTTGTTTGATGATGACCAGGCGATGGTCCGTATAGATATGAGTGAGTATATGGAGAAATATTCCGTTTCACGGTTGATTGGGGCGCCTCCTGGTTATGTTGGATATGAAGAGGGGGGGCAATTAACAGAGGCTGTTCGAAGACGTCCGTATAGCGTTCTACTACTTGATGAAATCGAGAAAGCTCACCCCGATGTTTTTAATACATTGTTACAAATATTAGACGATGGCAGGCTGACCGATGGACAAGGACGGACTGTAGATTTTAGAAACACCGTCATTATTATGACTTCCAATGTAGGAAGTCAATTTTTACAGGATGTACAGTTGTCTCATGATGAAATGCGAGTCAATACGATGAAACTTTTAAGAGAAGTTTTTCGACCAGAATTTTTGAACCGTATTGACGAAATTATTCTTTTCCATCGACTTGAAAAAGACCAAATTTACGAAATTGTTAAAATCCAACTTCAAATTATCCAAAAAAGAATTGCTCATCAAGATATCCATATCCGATTTACCGACAATGCTATCCAAGAAATTGCAAATATTGGATACGACCCCATATATGGGGCAAGACCTTTGAAAAGAGTGATTCAAAATGACATCACAAATCCACTGGCTCTTAAAATTCTAACTCGTGAAGTGGGTCCTTTTGATACAATTCTTGTTGATTATGAGAAAAATATGTTTACCTTTTCCAAAACAACAAAAAATAAATTCGAGGAGACAAACGATGAAGAAGATACTATGTCCAACGAGAGAGAATAATGCTGTATCGTTCCTATAACGACCGAATCGTAGCAGGGATCATCGGTGGAGTAGCAGAGTTTTTACATGTTCCTTCCACCCTTCTTCGTATTGTTTTTGTTGTAATCCTTTTTGCGTCGTACTACTTTTTACGATTTTTCGGGTTTTTTCTTCTTTCTGTTCTATATTTGATGGGAATCTTTTCTATACCAATATCGGGAAGAACGGATCCCACAGCACACAAAGTCTATCCCTCTTCGTCGCTAAAAGAAAATGAAATCCAGGGAGAAGCTCGAGAAATTCCCCCCGACGATTTGTGACGGTTCCTAAGGAGAAAATATGTCAATATTGGGTGTATCCATCTGGACATGGGTTTTTGTACTATGGATTGTAACATTCTTCATTACAGAATGTGTTCGTTTTTTTACAAATACTTTTCCTGAAGGGATTTTCTGGGGAGTTTTTCTCATTTTTTGTGGAGTTATGCTTTTGATTCACTATCTTTGGCCCTACGAATTGTATGTAGGAAATACATTAGGACAGATCAAAATATTCATCTTTATTGCGATCATTCTTATTCTGTATGGGGTACGAACTCTAATGAAGGGCCGTATTAGTGCCATTATAAACATTGTGATTATTGGTGGATTTGGTTTCTGGATATACGGTTTCGTACCTTAATATCTACGAAGTCTGTTCATTTTTTCGGAGTACTTCAACAGGGACACATTGGATAGCGGATCCTCTGCAAAGTCCTGATAGTACATTTTTGGGACCGACTTCAATCGCATTTGTGACCCCTTTTGAAATCATTTGGTCTAGGGAGTCCTTCCAGAGAACCGGATGGGATAGTTGTTGAATCAGATTGTATTTCAGCATTCTTGCCGATTGATGTGGTTGGGCATCCACATTCTGAACAATAGGGATTTTTGCATCTTTAAAACGATAGGTTTGAAGAAATGTAGAAAACTTTCTTTCAATGGGTTTCATTAAAGAGGAGTGGAATGGGGCGGATACTTTCAAAGGAATGCACATGCGAGCACCCATCTCTTTGGCTACACCAGGTGCTTTTTCCATGGCCAGGGTGGAACCAGAAATGACCACCTGTTTTTCTGCATTTATATTGACTGCTTCTGCTACTCCAAATGGTTGCAACCGATTGCAAAGTGCTTGCACTGTATCAATGGGCAATCCAATAATAGCGCACATACCTCCTGGTGTATCTTTTGTAACTTCTTCCATAAGTTTTCCCCGATACATTGTAATGGCCAATCCTTCTTCAAACGATAATACACCCCCAGCGAATAGGGCAGAGATTTCACCCAGACTGTGGCCTGCTAAAAAAGAAGGGGGATTTTCATTTTCTTGGAGCCATTCCAAATAGCAAGAACTGATCGTGTATATAATGGGTTGGGTGAATTGGGTGAGTGTGATTTCTTCTTCGGTAAAGGCTTCGATCGGTTTCCCCATTTCTTTTTCAAAGACTTGTAGATGCGACATCGTTGGGGTTGTTTTGGGTACCAAATCCATCATCCCACTGTATTGGGAACCTTGCCCTGGAAATACATAGCTTGTGTGTTTCATAGTGTCTCCTTATGCCAGAATACTACTGTTAATTTTAAGATGAAAATGATAACCCAATTTTTGGGCTGCCTTTTTTGAAAGCAACATTCGACTTAGAAAGATTTCAAAATAATCCATCATGGGGGAGAGAGACGTATCAATTTCAAGATTTAACCATATTTCTTTATTGCCGTTAATCACAATCAATGAAGAGCTTTGAACGGCAAAATTAACCCGATCATGAATGTCAAATTTTTGTCGATTTTTTTCTCTTACTCTACTTTGGCGAACATCTGACTTGTCCGCAATAATTAATACAGCCGAGATGGTATCTGTAATCTCGCTGTTGTTTTCATCGTGGTTTGCAATTGCTGTCATGATTTTGCTAATATGTGTAATATCCATATGCAATTCTCGTAACAATTGAAATGCCATAATGGAGCCTGCAATCGAATGATTTTGTCTTCCCGTAATATTACCGATATCGTGCATATACGCCGCTATTCCTACCAATTCTTTTTCTTCGTCTGTAAAGGTTAGTTTGTCGGCTATCATAAGAGCTCTTTTTGTAACCATTTCAATATGATTCATTCCGTGATCCGTAAAACCCAAAGCTCCTAAATAGTCATCTGCTTTTTGAATGAGTTCCTGAATGTCTTTTACAGCTTGCACATCTTTTAATGTTATCATTTGGTTATTTGTCCTCTCTTGTCCGAAGCTTTTCTCCTTCTTCGTACGGTCCCAAAAAGGCGTTCATAAAAGACGCATATGTGTTGTTTCGAATAGCTTCTTTGGCTTCCTGAATCATACGATGTAGAAAATGTAGATTATGGATACTGCCCAATGTGGAAGCAAGGATTTCGTCTGCTTTATAGAGATGCCGTAAGTACGCTTTGGAGTAGTTTCTACAAGTATAGCATTGGCATGTTTCATCCACAGGCTCAAAATCTTTTTCAAAACGTTTGTTGGTCAACGTGATTTTCCCGTTTCGAGTAAACAATGTGCGATTTCTAGCAATTCTTGTGGGCAATACACAATCAAACATGTCCACTCCCATGCCAATTGCCTTTAAAATTCGATACGGATCGCCAACGCCCATTAAGTAGACAGGCCCATCGTTTAATTGAGGGGCAATATGATGGGCTATTTCTTCAAATACATCTCTGGGTTCCCCTACACTTAAAGATCCAATTGAGTAGCCCGGAAAACCAATTTCTCGTAGTTGTTCCATGCATTCTTGGCGACCTTCTAGAGTGAAACCACCTTGCACGATTCCAAAAAGGATTTGTGACTCATTTCCATCCGTTGCTTTTTTTGCCATACTTGCCCACCGAACTGTATGCTCGGTTGACTTCTGAATGTCCTTTTGCGACGTTCCAAACTGTGTACAAATATCCAAAGGCATGATGATATCGGAACCTAAGTTTTGTTGAATAGAAATGGTTTTTTCGGGCGTAAAAAAGTGTTTGGATCCGTCTCTAAAAGATTTAAACTCAACTCCGTTAGGGTGAATCTTGCTCATTTGAGATAAGGAAAAAATTTGAAAACCACCGGAATCGGTAAGAATGATTCGTTTCCAATTCATAAAAGAATGAAGTCCTCCGGCTTCTTTGACAATTTCATCTCCTGGTTGTAGGTACAAGTGGTAGGTGTTGGAAAGAATGATGGGAACATCGATTTCGTATAACTGATCGACTGTACAGGCCTTCACTGTTGCACAGGTACCAACGGGCATAAAAACAGGAGTTTCTAAAACACCGTGGTGGGTTTCAAACTGGGTGATCCTTGCTTTCGATGATGTATCTTTCGAACGGATGGAGAACCGAATTTGGTCTTTCATCAAAACATCTATTGAAGAGTTTGAATCATGTTTTTAGACACATATTCAAACCCTTTTTCCCAAAATGTCTTTGAATCTAGCTGAATACCTAGTGGCGAAAGAAGGATTTCGGGAGCTTGCTTGCCACCGCTTCTTAAAAGGTCTTTGTATCGAGGAATGAAAATAGAACCTTCTTCTTTGTATTTTTGGTACAGGGCAATGACTAGAAGATTGGCAAAGTTGTAGGCATATACATAGAAAGGAACATTGAACATGTGAGGGATGGATGCCCATTCGTAGTGGTATTCTTTGGGTATTTGAACAACCCCCCCAAAAACGTTGATAAGTTCTTGGTGGTACAATTCGGACAATTCGTCCCAGTTTGCATTTCCATTTTCCTGAATCATTTTATGGGAGGCTATTTCAAATCGACTAAACATATTTTGCCGGAACATGGTTGCGAACATGTCTTCAATCTTTGAAGCAATGAATGCGTTTCTGTCGTCCTGCGATAGAGTCGGAAGAATGGAGTCCATGACAATCATTTCACCAAAAACGGAAGCGATCTCTGCCATGGTAAGTGGAGTATGGTAATTCCAGAACGTTTGTTCCGATGATAAAGTCCCATGAATGCCGTGACCCAATTCGTGGGCAAGGGTCATTACGTCGCGCATTGTGCCTGTAAAATTGAGGAGAATATATGGTTTACGATTGGGGATCACATACGAACAAAAAGCTCCTCCTCTTTTGCCTTTTCGAATGTCAGAGTCAATGCGTTGTTCGTCAAAAAAGGATTGTGCAATAGAGCCCATTTCTGGATCAAACTGTTTGTAAGCATCAAGGACAATCGTTTTGGCTTCTTCAAACGAAAATTTCTTTTCTTCATGACCTACTGGTGCATACAGGTCGGCAAGGGTTATATCTATGCCTAGTTGAGTCTGTTTCCAACCATAGTATTCCTGCACAAGATGGGCGTGATTTGATGTCGTTTGAAGAAGAGTATCGATAATTTTGTGGTCCACTTCGTTATCGTGATTTCTCATGTGGATTGGTTCTTCGAAATGTCGAATTGATGCTTCTGTATTGTAATGCTTTGCAATGGCGTTGTATGCTTTTTCAATAACGATTTTGTCTTGCGCATATCGAAGGAAAAAAATAGTCATCGATTCTCTGCGAACATCTTTATCGGGATGCAATCGTAAAGATCGAATTTGCGGTCCAGTCAGTGTTTGCTGTGTATTATCAAGTTGTAAATGAAACTCATACGCATTCGTGACGGCATCATATAAATTGGCAAACGCAGAACGGGAAGAATTTGAAAAAGTGGATAGTAGACGTTCTTCGCTTTCACTTAAGATGTGTTTTTTAGAATCAATAAGAAGAGATAAAACATGTTCATAATCAATCAATAATTCACTTTTCATCAATGTGTTTAAATGGTTTATGGGCAGTTTGGATAAGAGTGGTTTCCAGAAAGATAGAGCCGTGTCTATTTCTGTCATTGAATCCATTGCCTGTGCGAATAGTCTTTGTGCTTTCTGATCTGAGGTGCAGGATGCGTAGGACAGGTTTGCAAACTGAAAGGCGATGTATCCTTGACTTAGAATGTTCTCTGTATCTTCAAAAAACGCTCGAAGAGTGGATGCTTGGAGATTCATATCTCCTAGAAGGGGAGCGTATTTCTCTTGCAATTCTTTGGCGTTTTGTACGGATTTTTGTAAGTCTTTACGAATGCTTGGATCATCGATCGAGGTGTATCGGGTATTTAGATTCCATTGTGGCATAATTAACACTTCCTATTCATAGGGTTTGTGTACATTATACCAAGATTGGTGAATTGTGCGAAAAAAAATCCCCATGGGAACGAAACTTCCTATGGGGATTTGATGGAACTGGTAAGAACGAGTTCTTACGGCATAAAGGGGAAAAATATGGGGATGAGAAGAACCAGCAATATCACAACAATAAGTTGCAGCATCCACCCCGATTTTACATAATCCATAAATGAATATCGACCAGGACCTAACACGAGAGTATTTGGAGGAGTTGCTACGGGGGTTAAAAAACAGGCGGAAGTAGCAAGACCTACACCCATCAACAAAGGTGCAGGGCTACATCCAAGCAAGACCCCTACTTCTAAAGCTATGGGAGCAAAAAGTGCAGCTGTTGCAGTGTTGGACATGAAATTTGTAACAATAACACTGACAATAATGAGTGCAATGAGAACTGCATAATTGGGATTGATTCCCATTCCTCCTGTACCTTGAATGATTCCTTTTCCGATAAATTCAGCAGCACCAGAGTTTACCAAAGCAGGTTTCATGGAAAGCATACCCGCAAACAAGAAAATGGTGGTCCAGTCCACTGCTTTAAATGCTTGTTTTACGGTAACAACCTTGGCTGCCAATATAACCACGGCCCCTAAAACTGCATAGGACACGAGGGGAATGCTTTTGAAAAAAGGAGCCAATGAGGGTAAGAAATTTTGCCACAGCGGGGACATGACCATGAAAACAATCACAAGTACAAATGTGGCAATGGCAATGGGTGCTTTTTTGCGATCGTACGTAATTTCTGGTTTCATTTTCATGTCGTCTTCCGGGTCTTTGATTCCTTTTGATGAAGATTGTTGGTCAATCTTCGCCAAAATCTTCTTGCCGATGGTGACCATGAAAATGATACCAATAATGAAAATGAAAATGGATACCTTTCCGAAGTCAAAGAATGTGAAAGTCCCTTTAATACTACCATACGCCGATTGAATAATTCCATTGGGAGGCGTTCCAATCAAAGTCATTGCCCCTCCAAGAGAGGTTGCAAAGGCCATCGGAATAAGAAGTTTTTTAATAGAAATTCCACTGTTTTTGGAAATGGCCATCATGATGGGCAGTAAACATGCGGCCGTACCGGTGTTACTAAGAAATGCAGACATAAGACCGCTGACAAGCATGACATATACAATGAGACGTGTTTCATTGTTTTTTGCCACGCGTATGATGGAATGACCAAGTTTGTCAGCAACACCCACTTGAAAGAGAGAGTCTCCAATGATGAACATGAAAAGAAAGAGCAAAACCCATTGGTCTGAAAAACCCGAGAAAGCTTCTCCAAATGTAGCGATTTGGAAAATCACGAGCAAAAAAGGAACGAGCATTGCCGTGGCAACAAGCGGAATCGCTTCGGTCAAAAAAAGAACAGCCGCAAGAATGAGAATTCCAATTGCGATCCAAATTTGTGTCGTATTCGAAGAGGAGCCGGATGATTCTGCAGCTCGAGCAATAGAAGGAATAAAAACTAGGAACAGCGAACTCAGCATGAGTCGAAACAAACGAAACTTTTTCATATTCTACAATACCTCTTTTGCTTAGAATAAAACTTATTAAAATGAAATCATCCCTTTTTGTCAATTTTTTGTTCCGATTTGACAAAAAAAGAAAAAAAACTACATTTGTATTCGCCATGAATTCATTTCATTGGAGGTTTAGTCGGGCCCTTAGCTCAGTTGGTTAGAGCAGCTGGCTCATAACCAGCGGGTCGGAGGTTCGAGTCCTTCAGGGCCCACATCCATAATATCGATGAATACGCTAATTAATTTATACCACTTACAGTCGAAGTATGATCGTTTGAATGAATTAAAACGAGAAGATCGGAAGATCAAGTTGCATTTTTCCCATATGGAAGCAAGCGCAAAATTGAAGTTTGTGGAATGGAAGAAAATGCAAAAGACTCTTGAAAATTTACAAAAAATCCTAAAAGATAAAGAAATTCATATGAAAGATTTGGAACACCAAACTGACGAATATACAAAATCCATGTACTCAAATAGGGCTTCAAAAAACCCCAAAGAATTATCCGATTTGCAGAAAAAAATACAAATTTTGAAAGAAAACCTTGCCACCGTAGAATCTGATGTTATTGAGTCTATGAATCAAGTGGAGATTGAAGAAAAACATTTTCGCCAAGTGGATGCCGATTTCAATCGATTGAAACAAGATTTTAACAAAGAAAATGCGTGGATGAAAGCGAGAACGCAGGAAATAACCCAAGAGATTCGTGCTACTGAAGATGACATACAACACTCGCGTGAAGGGCTATCACAAGAATTGTTAGATGCGTTTGATCATGCTTTTCTACGCGGTCAACAAAGTGCCGTGGTGTATGTACAAGGTGCTGTTTGTTCGGGTTGTGGTACAACGTTATCACGGCGGTTGATTGATTCCGTACATAGAAATCCTGGTGAAATTCACTATTGCGAAAACTGCCATCGGATCCTTGTGAGAAAGAATGATTAAGGTATATACCGATGGAGCTAGCAGAAGCAATCCTGGTTTAGCTAGCTGTGCTTTTGTTATCCAAAAAGACCAAACGGTTGTTTTTGAATATGCAAAGTTTCTTGGTATTCAAACAAACAATTTTGCAGAATACACAGCTGTGTTGTTGGCTCTTGAAAAATGTCAGAAGGAACACTATAATGACGTTGCCATTTTTAGTGATAGTCTATTGGTTGTGAACCAATGCACACATCAATGGAAAGTGAAAAGCCAAGATTTGTTCCCACTCTACAAGTCCATTATAGAACTTGTGCGTTGTTTCCATTCTGTAACGTTTACTCACATTCCTCGAAAAGAAAACACTCATGCTGATCGATTGTGTAATGAAATCATAGACAAAGTTTCGACCGATATCAAATAGGCAGCCTTTGGAGGTAACCATGTTTAACTTAGAATCACTAACACGAGAGTATTTAGAGTCGCTTAGAGCTCGGGAACTATATCAAATAGCTCGTGAGATTAAGGTTCTTCGATATACTCGTTTTAAAAAACAAGAACTCATCGATGCTATCTTGGACTTAAAAGAAGGAAATACTACTTCCCAAGAACCCGAAAAAAAAGAATCAAAACCCGCTCAAAAACCCCCCAGCAAAAAGACTACAAAAAGTCCATCCAAAAAGGAAACCCAGGAAGAGGAGAAGGGGGATAGAAAAGAAAAGGATTCTTCGGAAGATCGAGAAACAAAGAATGAAACCACTGAAACCAAACCCGAACAAAAAACAGAACCCCAAAAAGAAACCAAAACAGAAACCAAAACTACCACTTTCGAAGAGGCTATATACGCACAAGAAGATAGACCCCAAAATCACAAAGAAGACAATCGGCAAAGTCCCCAAAGGCACGTAGGAGAATCAAAACAAGCGCGATCTCAGCAACAAGATCATTCTTCCTATGCACCGCATGACCATGTACCTTCAAAACCGATTGCAAGGGGTGTTTTAGATGTTCATGTTGACGGTTATGGTTTTTTACGTTCTCCCAAATATATTCCAGATACTTCTGATATTTATGTTCACCCGTCCTTGATCAAAAAATTAGGGCTTCGTCCCGGGGATTATATTGAAGGACGAATGAGAAACCCAAGAAATGAAAAGGAAAAATACAGTGCCCTAACCACAGTGGATTCTATCAACAAGGCACATCCTACCTCCATCATTAATCGACCCCGTTTTGAAGACTTGATTCCTATTTTCCCACTGGAACGATTTCGTCTTTCTGCTTCGGTGGAAACAGCCAATATTACAAACAGGCTGATTGAGTTAATCGCTCCTTTAGGCAAGGGACAAAGAGGCTTGATTGTTTCTCCTCCCAAAGCTGGAAAAACTACGGTTATAAAAAGAATTGCTCAAGGTATTGCCAAAAATAATCCAGAAGCCTATTTGATGATTCTTCTTATTGATGAACGTCCCGAAGAAGTAACAGACATGAAACGTTCGGTAAAAGCAGATATCATTTCTTCTACCTTTGATCAACTGCCGGAAAATCACATTCGTGTAGTGGAGTTAGCAATAAATCGAGCAAAACGTCTTGTGGAAATGAAGAAGGATGTTGTTATCTTGCTAGATGGTATTACTCGATTAACAAGAGCCTACAATCTTTCTTGCACGCCCTCTGGAAGAACTCTTACCGGTGGATTGGATACAGCCGCCATCCATGGACCTAAAAAATTCTTGGGAGCCGCACGAAACATTGACGGTGGAGGCAGCTTGACAATATTAGCAACCGCCTTAATTGAGACAGGGTCAAAAATGGATGAAATCATTTATGAAGAGTTCAAAGGAACTGGCAATATGGAGCTTGTCCTTGAAAGGAAATTGTCTGAAAAGAGAGTATTTCCTGCCTTGGATATTTCAAGATCTTCTACAAGAAGAGAAGAATTGCTCTACGAGGGAGATGAATTGCGAAGAATTTGGATGGTACGTAAGTTCTTGTCCAATTTAGACAATTCTGAAGCTTTAGAACGATTAATAAAATGGATGAAAGAAAGCCCATCCAATGAAAAATTCTTAGAAAGTATTTCGCTTCAACAGCCAAAAACTAATAAAGTATGATCGAAAAATTACGACAATATGAAAACGAATATCAAGAAGTGCTAGCTTCTTTATCGGATCCTACCATTTTAGGGGATCAGAAAAAAGTAGCGGAACTGGGGAAGCGCGAACGCTCTTTAAAAGTTTATTCCCAAGCTTTTCTTGAGTATCAATCCTTGGAAGAAGAAATCGAAGAATTTACTTTTTTAAAAAATGAAGAAACCAATGTAAGGGATAAAAAAGAGCTCGAAGTGGAATTGGAAGAATTAATCCAAAAGAGAGAAAAACTTCTCGCTCGTATTAAAGAGCTTCTTGTCCCCGAAGATCCAGATGATCAAAAGGATGTTATCGTTGAAATCCGTGCTGCTGCTGGAGGCGATGAAGCGGCATTGTTTGCAGCGGATTTGTTTCGCATGTATTTTAACTATGCTGTCTCAAAACAATTGAAAGTAGATGTGATGTCTTCTCACGAAATTGGAATTGGTGGGTTTAAAGAAATTATTTTTGAAGTGGCCGGAACGAATGCTAGAAAATATTTCAAATTTGAGTCTGGAGTTCATCGCGTACAAAGGGTACCAACAACCGAATCGGGCGGTCGCATCCATACATCCACCATCACTGTTGCCGTTATGACAGAAGCCGAGGAAGCAGATATAGAGATTGATCCCTCCGATATACGTATTGATGTTTTTAATGCTTCTGGGCATGGTGGTCAGAATGTGCAAAAAAACGAAACCGCCATTCGCATCACTCACCTTCCCACAAATACCGTTGTTGTTTGTCAGGACGAACGATCGAAATTGCAGAATAAACTACGAGCTTTAAAAATCTTACACACCCGATTACTGGATGTTGAAAAACAGAGAATACAAGATGAAGAATCGCAAACCCGTAAATCTCAAGTGGGTTGGGGAGACCGTAGCGAAAAGATACGGACGTATAATTATCCCCAAAACCGTGTAACAGATCACCGAATTGGGTATAGTTCTCACAATTTAACCCAAATCATGAACGGTGATTTGGATGAATTTGTGGAAGCTTTGCAGCTTGCTTGGAACAAGAACCAAACCTCTACAACTTGAGGATTTCCTATGACAAATATGCGTGATGCTCTTCAGATTGGATTGCAGAAGCTCTCGTCGGACTCCGGTAGATTGGAAGCAGAAATACTTTTAATGAAATCGGTGGGGAAGGATAGGTCTCAGCTATATGCTCATTTCCAAGACCCTATTAGCGAGTATGAGTTTGCTCAATATCAAACATTTTTAGAACAAAGGACGCAGGGTCGTCCAGTTGCATATATTACAGGTGAAAAACCTTTTTTTAATCTGTCTCTTTATGTTGAAGAAAGCGTTCTCATACCAAGACCAGAAACAGAATTGCTAGTAGAAATTGCTGTGAACTATTTACAACGTCAGTCTTTTCATGGAAACATCCTTGATTTGGGTACGGGGTCGGGTGCTATAGCAATCGCCATTGGAACTTCGCATTCTACTGCCCACATTGATGCTTCCGATGTTTCTCTGGAAGCATTAAAGGTGGCCCAAAAGAATTGTGCAAAATACCAACTTCAAGACCGCATACGACTTATTCATAGTGATATGTTCACAGACATTCAAGATTCTTACCATTTGATTGTTTCCAACCCCCCCTACATTCCCACTTCTTGGATTTGTGATCTCTCAGAGGATGTGAAGCGTGAACCCCTTCTCGCTTTAGATGGAGGGAAAGATGGCATGCAACGAACGGATACACTGATTCGAGATGCCCGTATCCATCTTTCCAAAAATGGTTTACTTCTCTTTGAAGTTTGTGACAGTATTGCTGAAAAATGTAAACAAAAAATGGAAACCTACGGTTTTTACAATTGCTTTATACAAAAAGATTTAGCGGGTATAAAACGAGTTTGCGGAGGGTATTATGATTGACACATTTCACATTGTCATTTTGGCGATAGGATCGTATCTTTACGGTAGCATTCCGTTCGGATATATTATTGCCTATCTATTGCATAAAATTGATATTCGACAGAAAGGGTCGGGCAATATCGGAGCTACAAATATTGCTCGCGTATTGGGCTTAAAATGGGGAGCTCTTTCGTTGCTTTTGGACGCTTCCAAGGCAATGATTCCTTTTTTGATTGCTTCTTGGTTGTTTCCTGGGATGTCTCAGTTATATCGTGATGTTTTATTGTTTATAGTTTCTCTTAGCATTATTGGCCATGATTTTTCTTGTTTTTTAGGATTTACCGGTGGAAAAGGAATGTCTACATTGTTGGGGTTGTTGATTGTATATGACATAAATATAGCCCTCTTAATGGCTGTTGTTTGGATTGTTGTTTTACTGATTTGGGGATATGTATCTTTGGCTTCTATTGTAGCTGTTGTGTCTATTATTTTGTGGTTTTATCTGTTTGAAACCGGAATATGGGTTGTATTGTTCTCTGTCTTTTTCAGTCTTTTAACAATTTGGCAACATAGAGAGAATGTAAAACGACTTCTTTCTGGTACCGAAAAGGTGATGTTTAAAAAGAATTTGCTAGGGAATTGAAATGTATGATCCTCCGTGCTGAAAATCCACCCTGTCTGACAGAATTCGAAAAAAAATTCTGTAAAAATTGGCTTTTTCAGGATGCACCTCTTGTTTTTCCCACCGATACGGTGATGGGAATAGGGGTTCATGGGGAGTCGTATCAAGCTGTTTGCACTCTTTTTCGTGTAAAAAAAAGAGAGGAAAAAAAACCGTTAATTCTTTTGCTTGCTGATCTCAAAGACGCTGTAAAATATGTTTCCAACCCATCCTTGCTTCTTCATCCTTTGATAGAAAAGAACTGGCCAGGTTCTGTAACCGGTGTGTTCCCAATGGCAACACAGTGCTCCCTATATACCACTCCTCAAAGAACGCACTCAACGATTGGAATCCGAGTTCCCTCGGATCCCTTCTTACTCGATTTTCTTCGCTACATTGAGTGTCCTTTTCTAACAACCAGTGCAAATATTAGCGATGAACACCCGTTTCAAAATCCTTTAGAAGCACAGAATGTCCTAGGAGAAGAATCATTGATTTTGGATATCCAAAGAGAAGAAATCACCAACCAACCCTCTGCGGTGATATCATTTCAAGAATCCGGTGATTATAGGATTTTAAGAGAGGGTGTAATTCGTTATTAATCTCCCGTTGATAGAATATGAGAATGTTCCCATCGGCGAAGATTTGTATACATCCAAGGATAATACAGTCCCAGAGTAAGTATTGTTAATACAATACTTTTAAGCCATATTGGATAGAGCTCTTGCCACGTTCCAAAGAACGACAGTCGTTTCCCGTCAATAACAATACAGCTGATATACCATGAGAGAAAAAAACAACGAGCATATGGATATGCAAGCCCAAGGGTAAGAATGCACATTAAAACCGTTGGCATAAAAACCCCCATCCAACCGACTACATCTCCATCAAAATAAGCGGGTCCCGAAGCACCACTTAAATTTATATAAGGCATTGCTTCCACCTCATTGTGGAGGGTCTTTCTGAATTTGAAACACTTTCATAATGACTTCGTTAATGATTTGGTCTTTGAAAGCTTTACGAAACAAATCGTTTTTCATTGGTAGTGCAAACCATTTTTGTAGCAACGTTTCTGAAACAGGTTTGTACTGGGACTGGATGTGTTCAATCATTTCTGTCAATGTGTAGATTTTGAAGCGGTTCAAAGGAATTTTTTTAGCTGCTTCTTCGCACACAAATTCTAAAATTTCCTCGTATGAGGCACTCTTAGGGGCGTCCACAAGGTCTGCTAAGGCCGGTACAATTCCTTCAAGCACTTTCCTTGCATGAGAGTACTCTTTGTTTACCCCTATCTTCATAGCAATTTCATTCACAATGGATTCGGGCATTTTTAGAAGTTTTTCAATGATGTAGGGTTCGTTATTCAATGGCTGGAAGTAATAGTCTCTTCCGTGAAGGGGTCGAATGGCTTTTAAGGCATCGTAATAACCCAACTGCAGGTTCTGTAGGCAATTCTCTTTTGAAAATTCCAACAAGCCTCCTAAATCATCTTTTGAATCAATCGTCGTAATTTTAACATTTTTCATATCCACGGAACGGTTTATGCCAAGACCATGTGTTCGGATAACGATAATGTGGTCAAAACCCTTGTTTTTTAACAAATCGATGGGAGTATTGTCGTATACTCCTCCATCAATGAACTTCTTTCCATCAATGACTTGTCTTTTGAATATGGGAAAATTGGAACTGGCCATTAAATAATCGATCAATTGACCCTTTGGTATGTCATCTTTAAATACTTCATAGGGTTTCAGTTCGGATATTGAAACGGTAACAAGCCCAAAATCAATAGAGCTGTTTCGAAGTTTATCTTCGTCAATTATTGATTCCAGCAACTTTCGGATTTTAGATGTATCAAGTCCATCTTCTTCTAGAGAGCGATGGAGATACGTAGCAAAGTATTGAAAGCTTTCCCAACTAAACTGTTTTTTTTGTAAGCTATGGATGTGTTTTTGGTCAATGTCGAGAATCTTTGAGATTGACATCTCCGACCAAAGCTCCACCATCTTTTCCCAGTCACCTTGGGCAATGAGTGCACCATTTAAGGCACCAATAGAGGTTCCTACGACGGCATCGGGAATAAGGTTGTTTTCAGCCAATGCTTTGTAGGCACCGGCGTGATACGATCCTTTAGCTCCCCCGCCTTCCAGCACAAGACCAAGCATTACGGTTTTCCTTTTTGCTTTTTCTTGGACGATTTTTTGTAATTTTTGTATAGTTTTTTTGGTTGCTGACTGCCTTCAATTTTCTGTTTGTTTTTTGTGGATTTCTGGTAATTCTTGATTCCTTTTACAATAAAAAGAAAAGCTGCAAGAATTGCGGTAATAGCAATCCACCAAAGTGCATACGATTGGAGTCGATCCCCGTCTGTTGCTACCGTGTCCATACTGCATTCATAAGCGTAGGGAAACTGTGTAATTTTCTGCATATCTGGTAACGAGAATTGGTTTTCAAGCATAGAGTTGAAGGAAAACAGATGGATTGATTCCCAAGAAGCATCTGGTTTTGCGGATTTGTTTCGAAACAAATCCGAAATATTCCCCACTTCCTGTGTTTCCACAGACCAATATCGGATGGGTTCTTCACAAGAAAAGTCAACAGCTGACAAAGAAATGATTTTGATACGATCATGAGAGAAAGTGCGGAAGTATACATTTCGTTCGTTGAGATGGAATAAAACATTCCATTTTGTTTCTCCAGAAGCGGCATTGAGCAACATATCAAAAGCTCGAAGATACAAAGAGTTTTGTGAATCTCTATCCCACTCGGACAATTGAAGAGCCATTTTGACAAACCGATCGGTGGGTGTTTTGGATTCTTTGGATGGGGAAGGGGGATTTTCCATCGTTACAACCCCATCTGCGTAAGGGATTTCTGTTAAAACAGGCCACGGAAGAGTATTGTTTAAAGTCGAATGAATTTTTGTTTCGTGGTCGTTGAATTCCACAATAATAATGGTATTGGATGGGTCTGAGAGCATATAGTGCATAGGCTCAAAATGAGAAAAGGATGGTTTGATAAAGGGTTGCTTAAGAATCTCGTCAATAGTAGCGTATTGATCCAGATGGTATTGAATCCATTGCAAGGAAGAAATGGAAAAATCGGAAATAGAAACGGATGAAACTTCTGGAATGCGAATAATACAAAGCCCTTTTTCATTCATTCCTGCATAGGGAAGATCTTGTCCCCATTGGTTAAAAGTGATACTGCCATACCGAGAAATCCATTCCATTGAAAGGTTGGCGTCAAATGTCATCGACTGTTTTTGCAATCCTTTTGGATTGCAGTAAATCAATCCTTTTTCCAAGGAAGAATCAAATGTGAAACCAGTAACCATATCGGTTGCATTTTGCAAATGAATAGCTGTGTCCGCATATGCAGTGGATGAAGTCATTACAAACGGTATACAAACGAGAACAAACCAAAAATTTTTTAATTTTTTCATCATGCTCCACTCTCTTTTTGCTAAGGATTCATATTTTTTTAAAGTTGGTTTATGGCAAAAACTTAATAAAGATTTCTCTTAGAGCTGGGTTGTCCCATGCGACAATCCCAAAAAAGATGGTAAGAACAACGCTAATAATGGCCAAGGGAACCGATAAATTATTGATGGATCGTAAACGTTCTAGATCATCATAGCGTACTTTTATAGTTCCTTGAAGCTCCAGTATTTTCCGTTTGACGGAGTCTATGTCCTTTTTTTCTAAAAATATGGCAATGTCGTTAAAGATGGTTCTTTCTTCAAGAGGTAAATCGGTGTAGGGAGCAAGGTTTTCGTTTAAACGGATAAAGTCTGTTAATTTTGTAGCGATGTCAATATTGCATTTTTCTTCGGACCGTTTTGCATTTTTGCATTTGGAAAGGACTTCCACCAAATATTGACGCATCAAAGTGCTGAGATTGTTGCGGTAGTCTTCTTCTTCATTCACAATTGAGAGGCCTTTGTAAATATCGACAACATTGTCAAGATTCTGTACGAGGCCTTTGTCAAAACCTAGCGTGAGGGCAGCAAAAAAACGAGATCGAATATTGGTTTTTGAAGGCCTGTTTTTTAATATAAAAAGAAAATGAAAGAGATAAACCAGTCCTAGAAAAAGCAAAAGTATGATGAGTACTAAAAATGCTGTATACATTAAGCTCCTTTACGTATTTTTAGTAATTATAGGGGATTGTTCTCCTTCTTGCTAGTGGTTTGCAGTTTTTCTCTTTCTAGGAGAGTTTTTTTCTTTTCTCAACAATATCTTTCAAAAGAGGAAGCATTTTCTTTATATCCCCTACGAGAGAAAGATGGGCATGATGAAAAATGGGTGCATTTTCATCTTTGTTAACCGCAATAATATACTCGCTTGATTGCATACCAACAAGATGTTGAACAGAACCAGAAATACCCAATGCAATGTATACTTTCGGAGCAATTGCTTTGCCTGACATACCAACTTGCACTTCATGTGGAAGCCAACCATTATCTACAAGAGGTCTGGAGCATCCAATACCAGCATGAATACTCTGAGCGAAGTCCCATATAAGATCCACATTATCTTTGGATCCGATACCTCTACCTACTCCTATGACAATAGTTTGTTTTTCTAAATCTGGGAAAGTACTTTCAATCACACTGCGTTGCGTAATTTTTTCGACAGGAAGAACGGGGTTTTTGTATTCTTCTATCCGGGTTGTACATGATCGGTCCTTGTCTTGATTCATAGGAAACACATGAGGTCGAATGGTAGCCATTTGAGGTCTTCGATTGGGGCAAATAATGCTTGCCATTAGGTTGCCATCCCACGCTGGTCTAGTTTGAATAAGAAGGCCGTTTTCAGGATCGATAGAAAGATCTGTACAATCGGCCGTTAACCCAGTATGAAGTTCGGTAGCAATGCGAGGGGCCAAATCTCGACCCATTTCGGTGGCAGGAAATACAAAAACAGCAGGTTCTTCTCTTTGGCAATAGGGAACAAGTGCTTTTGTAAAGAGCACTGCATTGTATTCCTCAAAGGCTGGATTTTGCAAGAGAAAAACTTCATCAGCACCAACGGATCCTAGGAGAGTAGTATCGATGTTCTTGCAGGTAGAAGAAAGAAGCACTGCAGTAATGTGAGCAGTTGGGTTGAGTTCGCGGAGTTTGGATATCATTTCATAACTTGTGGAATCGATTTCTCCGTTTAATTTTGTTTCCATCATTACCCAGGACTTGTTTGTAACAGGGGCAATAACTTCATCCTCAAGCGACTTGATAATCGCTTTTTGAGGGCATACAGAAATACAAATTCCACAATAATTACAGGAATCAAGGATGACGGCTGTTTTATTTTCAAGTCGAATCGATTGAATAGGACATTTTTTTATACAAAGGGTACATCCGTTGCATTGCGATGATATGACTTTTATTTTCATTATTGATTTACCTCGTGGATAGTTTTCATGATGTGTTCCATGGGGGTTGATCCATCTTCAAAATGCACCGTTTCTGCTGTTTTGGTTAAAACCGGTTGGAATGTTTTTACAACTCTTGTGGGAGAGCCTTCTATTCCTAGGTCTTGGACAGAAATCTGAAGATCTGTATTCTGGACAACGGCAGGTTCCCATTTTTCTTTCGCAAAAAGGCCTCTTAAAGAAGGAAGGCGAGGTATATTGCAATGGGCCTTAAACGCTATCAATGCAGGCAAAGGACAGACGATTGTTTCTACATGATTTCGAAACTCTCGTTGAATATGACAGGTATTGTCATCTACCGTAACACTTGTGGCTGCCATTACTTGGGGAATAGAAAGACGAGATGCTATCCCGGGGCCTACTTGTCCCGTATCCCCATCAAGAGCTTGCTTACCGCAAAGAATAAGCGTGAAATCCCCGATTTTTTGAATTGCTTTTGTCAGAATTAAAGACGTCGCCAATGTGTCGGAACCCGCATACAATACGTCTGACAATAGGGTACCTTCGTCGGCTCCCATTGAATATGCTTCTTTCAGCACTTCGATCGCTTGTTTCGGGCCCATGCTGATGACATGAACAATTGTAGAGGGATGAGCATCTTTAATTTTTAAAGCAGCCTCTACCGCATTTTTGTCAGCAGGATTCATGATAGAGGGGATTCCTCCACGTTTCATGCTGAAATTCTTAGGATCAATCGAAACCTTTACCTTGTTCTCTAGATCCGGTATTTGTTTCACTAAAACAAGTATTTTCATGTTTTGTTACTCCTTACAATGATTCAAATCTATTATAATGAAAGAAGAATTTGTCTAAAGGAGTAAATGTTGATAGTAATTCCATACCAAACCAAAATTTTAACGGAACCCTTCCCATTAGAGCTGCTTCTTCACGATATTTTAGGCAATGATATTGGCCACGGAGATATTATTGTGATTGCTTCGAAAGTAGTATCCATTTCTGAAGGTCGAGTAATATCTCTGTCAGACTTGATTGTTACAGAAGAAGCATGGGCATTAGCGATAGAATATCATATGAATCCTTTATTTTGCCAAGCTATTTTGCAGGAAGCAGATGAGATATTGGGAGGTGTTCCGGGCGTTATCACTACCATGAAAAACGGTATTGTTACGCCCTTTGCCGGAGTCGACCAATCCAATGTTCCCAAAAACCATGCTGTACTGTGGCCCAAAAATCCTACATCCACAGCTCAAAGATTGCACGAATATATAAAAAAAACACTCAACATTTCGGTGGGAGTTATTATCTCTGATTCTCAAATTGCTCCTTTGCGTGTAGGCACTTACGGTGTGGCCATAGCAGTTGCAGGTTTTGATGGGATTATCGACCGACGTGGAGAAAAAGACTTGTTTGGTAAAATCATGCACATCACCCGCCTTAATCTCGCTGACAATTTAGCATCTGCAGCCAATTTGGTAATGGGGGAAACCACAGAAAGAAGCCCTTTTGTTTTGATTAAAGGTTTGCCCATACAGTTTTCGGAGATGTCTTCTTTTGAATTGACTCGACAGCTTCTGATGGATCCCGACGAGTGCTTAATTTTTGGATCTTTGTCCAGCTGGGGACCCGACAACGACAATTCAAATTTACCCCGTTTTTCATAACTATGAGTAGACGTTTCTTTGTTCGAGAAATATCCCCTCATTCTTCTTCTATTCGAATTACGGGAGACGAATTTCATCATTTGGTTCATGTGGTACGTTTTTCTATAGGAGACACCATACAGCTTATTTCATCCAATGGGGTAGCCGAAGGAGTTATTCAAGATATCCTTCATGATGCGGCAATTGTTGTCATTAAAAGCTATTTGCCTAGCGTAGAAACTTCGTACGTCATACATCTTTTGCAAGGTTTACCAAAGATCAAAAAAATGGATGATATTATAGAAAAAGGGACCGAGGTGGGTATTCGTTCTTTCCATCCTGTCATTATGAAACGATCGTACTCCTCGTTGTCGGCGGAACAATTGAAAGAAAAAACCAACCGGTGGAATCGAATTGCTTGTGCAGCAACCAAACAATCCGGTGCTTCTACGATTCCTTATGTACACGATGTACATGCCTTGCGTTCACGCATTCAATCCATGGACGTGGGACCACACGATATCTTGCTCGTGGCCGATGAAGCAGAAAAAGAACGCAATTTGTTTCAAGTACTCCCTACTACGATACCAAAAAAAGTTCCCAACAACATTTGGATTTGCATAGGCCCCGAGGGAGGTATTACGGAAGAGGAAATGGGTTTTTTAGGTACCAAGGGGTTTCAACCAGTTACGCTTGGGCGTACAATTTTACGAACAGAAACGGCAGGGTATTTTATGGCGGGATTGGTGCAATATATTATGGAGTTTCTATGATAAAAAAATTATTTGTAAAAACATATGGTTGTAAGGTAAATCAGTATAACACTCAAGTCATTCTACAATCTCTGCATCATTTGTATGACGTGGTTTCTGTAGTAGAAACTGCGGATATTGTTGTAATAAATGCTTGTGTTGTTACAGAAAAAGCGGAAAGGGAATGTATCTCCTATTTACGAAAAGTACACAAAAACCCACACACAAAACTTTTTATCACAGGATGTCTTGGTCCTTCCATCCAAGAATATGCAGTAAAAAACCAGATTCCACGGGGGACATTGGAAGAAATAATTACCCTTCTACAAAACGAATCCCGTTTCATTGAAATACCAAAAAGAAGACCTATTCAACAATTGCATCACTTTGGAGATCGAACTCGAGCGTTTATCAAAATTCAGTCTGGTTGCAACCAATTCTGTTCTTACTGTATTGTTCCCTATGTAAGAGGGCCGGTGGTTTCAAGAACAAAACAAGACATTTTTCTAGAAATCCAGTCTCTTCTTGGGGCTGGTTACAAAGAACTGGTTTTAACGGGAACACAGGTTGGTCTGTATCAAGATCCCACATGCTCTAGCTATCAATTTTACGAATTGCTCGAAGACATTTGCCAAACGTTTTCAGACGATCTGTATAGACTGCGTATTTCGTCCATTGGGATGCGTTTTGTTACACAGACATTCTGTGACTTGATAGAGAGATATCCTATCTTGTGTAATCATTTGCATATTTCTTTACAATCTGGAAGCAATTCTGTATTACAGCGAATGAACCGACACTATACGATAGAAGAGTATTACCAGGTTGTTACCATGCTTCGAAGTCAACTTTCTGATTTCCAAGTATCGACAGATGTTATTGTGGGATTTCCAGGAGAAACAGAAGAAGAATTTGAAGATACACTTTCCTGGATACGAAGAATTCAATTTTCTAAGATTCACATATTTCCTTACTCAGCACGGTCTGGTACTTCGGCTGAAAAGCTTCCTCATCATATTCCTTTTGCACTAAAGAAGGAGAGAAGAGACCGTTTACTTGCAATTGAAAATACGATCCGGTATAATATTCACGAAAATTGTATTGGAGCCTCTGTCAAAATTCTTTTAGAAGGTAATAACACAGGGCTTACACGCAATTACATTCGAGTTCGATTGCAGGACCTCGATTGTGCTGCTAGAGTAGGGCATTTGTACGATGTAAATGGTACCAAGGCCGATGTAAACTTTTTATATGCAAAGTTGAAAGGGTGATGATTTAATAGATGGCTCAAGCACAAAGAAGAGACAATGAAAGCTTCGATTCTTTACTGAACCGTTTTAAGCAAGATTGTGCAAGACAAGGGATTATTTCTGATATTAAAAAACATCAGTATTTCTATCCCCCCAGTGTCATGCGTCGGAAACAAATTGCTACTGCCAATAAACGCCGTCGTAAGGTAAAGTAATTATTTAAGCCGTGAACAGTATATTGGGCTCTGGAGACAGAGCCCTTCCCAATTTTCTCAAACGATTTGATATTTTTAGGATTGGTGTTGCTCTTTTATCCTTTCTGTGTATTGCTGCCCTCATTTTTTCTTTTGATTACCAGAATCGATCCACCTTTTCTATGGGCGATGTAGCTCCTAAAAATTTATATGCTAAACGGTCTGTTATGCCCTACTACAATAAGGTCAAAACAGAACAATTACGCAATGAAGCTGCGGCGGATGTCGAAATACGGCTCACGCAGAATCATACAATTGCAGAAGAAACCAAAGATCAGATTTATTATATTTATCGTCAAATTCTTGACGAGCGGAACAACCGATTAAAAAAAGATACAGAAAAAATAGAAGAGATTTCTTCTTTACTAGGGTTTTCCCAAGAGGATAAGTCGATTGCAGTGTATCTTCTAACAACCGAAAACGATACTCTGAAATACATATTTGATGCTGCTTCAGAAATTGATCTAGAGCTTCTTGAAGCAGGCGTAAGAAAAGAAAACATTGCAAAGAAATATGAAACTATTGAACTGATTGCATTGTCTTATAACAAAGACGGTAGAGAAGAAACCATTCAAGCCATCACCTACATTGCACAAAAGGAGCTACGGCCCAATTTATCGGTTGATGAACAGGCAACAAACCTAGAGAGAGAGAAGGCAAAAGCACGCATTTCTCCGGTGCAAGAAAACATACGGATCAATGAGTTGTTGGTTGAAAAAGGTGAAATACTCAATCAGGAAGATATCGAACGTTTACAGGCAGCGGGTTATTTCGATACCGACATGCACTGGATGATCTGGGTTCACTCTCTTCTATACCCCTTTATGTTGTTCTTTTTCTTATTTTTGTATCTATTTCTATCCAATAAACACGAGTGGATCCTACAATTGAAGAAGTTTAATCTTCTATTTGCATCCCTTCTTTTTGTGATTGTTGTATCTCGATTTTTTATTCCCCTCAACATCAGCCTTGTACCCTTGTTCATGTTTTCTGTCATCATGACTGTATTTTTTAACAAACCCTTTGGATATTTTATCACAACAGTGCTTGTGGTATTGTTTTTTCCTTTTTTTGGAATGGACATTGTGTATACTTCAGCGTATCTTTTGTCGGCTCTGTTTACAATTCAGCTGTTTTCTGTCTTCAGAACCTATGCCGATTATGTATTGAAATGTTTTCTTGCTGGGTTTTTGTTTGCTATCGTTGGGTTTGTTATTCTCTCGGTTTTTCCTGGGTATTCCTTGGAAAAGAACCTTCTAGATACAACGTTTCTTGTGTTTATCAATGGATTTGTTTCAGGCCTTCTTACACTGGGGGTTATTCTCTTTTTGGAACGAATGTTCTCCTTTATTACTCCATTGAGACTCATTGAATTAGGAGACTCCAATTCTCCCCTTTTACGATATTTGTTCGAAGTTGCTCCTGGCAGTTACCAACACTCTATTATGGTAGCAAATATTGCTTCCCATGCAGCTGAAAAAATTGGGGCCGATGATATGCTTGTTCGCGTTGGGGCCTATTATCATGATATCGGAAAGACAGTTTTCCCTTTTTATTTCACTGAAAATAGTAGCGGTAAGAATATATTGGACGATCTGGATCCACATAAATCTGTGGAGATCATCAAAGATCATATTTTGAACGGCAAGCAATTGGCAGAAAAAAACCGAGTTCCCTCTGGAATACAAAGGTTTATCCTTACCCATCACGGTACCACACGGATCAGTTTTTTATTCCAAGCAGCACAAGCCTTAGATCCTACATTAACCGATGATAAAGAATTTCGCTATCCCGGGCCAAAACCCGTTTCAAAAGAAGAAACTATCTTGATGTTTGCTGATTCCGTTGAAGCCGCTGTTCGATCTTTACCCGATAAAGATACGGGGACGATACGAAAAGTGGTGGAGGATATCCTGAATTTGAAAATTCAAGATGGTCAACTGGATCAATCCCAGTTAACATTCGCAGACCTTCAAGATATACAAGAATCCTTTATATTTACATTGGATTCTTTATATCATTCTCGGATTTCCTATCCCATTTCTAAAATTGAGGACAAGAAAATTTTTAGAAAAAATCCCTACCACAAGAGAGGTTCTATATGACAAGTATTGACTACAGTGTTGACGATGCTGTACCGGACTTGCCCCTAGAATACATTGCTACAAAAGTAGACGTTTTAGTATCGCATCCCATGTTTTCCCAGTTTCCAAAAGAGTCTGTTATCAGTGTGGCTTTTGTCCATGATTCTACAATGACAGAGTTAAACCATTCCTATAGAGGGAAAAACCAATCCACCGATATTCTTACTTTCGTATACAACGAACTCCTTGAGAACAGTATCCTGCTTGGGGAAATAATTGTATGTACGGACCAAGCAAAGAGAGATGCTCAAGAAGAACACATTTCTTTAGAACAAGAATATGTATGGCTATTTTCTCATGGACTTTTGCATTTGTTAGGATACGATCATGAAACAGACGAAGAATTCCAGCATATGAGGAAATTGGAGTTGGAATTAATGAAATATGCTGATGTGAATTACATTGAGAGAGGAGATTACTAGATGGGATCTAGCGACATTGCCTATATAGGCTCTATTATTGTACTGGTGTTAATTTCTGCCTTGTTTTCAGGATCAGAAATCGCTCTGTTAACAGTAAATAGAGTCAAATTAAACAATTTAATTGAAGAAGGTTCCGAGAGGGCAAAAAATATCTTACGCTTAGTCGAAAAACCCAATCGTTTAATTACAGGTATCTTAGTCGGGAACAATATTGTTAATATTTTAGCTACATCTTTGGCAACCAGCTATGCTACAAAATTGTTACCCAATAATATGGCAGTGGTTGTAAGTACGGTCATCCTAACTATTGTCATAGTAATATTCGCTGAAATGTTCCCAAAAACTGCTAGCAACGCAAACTCTTTAAAAGTGAGTATACTTGTGTATTATCCTATTCTCGTTTCTTTGTTTCTTTTTCGCCCTTTGATTTGGTTGTTTGATAAAACCAATACATTGCTATTAAAAATCTTCCGCATAGGAAATTCTGAGAATGTTTCGTTGGCTATGAATCATAAAGAACTAGAAACAGTCATTAATCTGTCAAAAAAGGAAGGTTTGATCCACCAAAATGAACAAGAAATGCTGAAAAGCGTTTTTGAATTTAGTGATACACACGTGAGTGAAATTATGGTCCCTAGAGTGGACATGGTTTGTCTTGATGTGGAAGACGGCATCGAGGAATTCTTACGACTGGTAAAAGAAACAGGGATTTCTCGAATACCCGTGTATGAAGAAAAACCAGATAACATTATTGGTGTGCTGTTCGTCAAAGACGTAGTACGCTGGATTGCGAACCATAAAACTGTGCAAGACGTGAATATTAAGAGCAATCTTCGCCCTGTTGACTTTGTTCCTGAATCAAAAATGATTGATCAATTGTTCAACGAAATGAGGGCAAAAAAATCGCATATTGTTATGGTCGTAGATGAGTACGGCGGAATTTCTGGATTGGCTACACTTGAAGATATTTTGGAAGAGATTGTCGGAGAAATTCAAGATGAATTTGATTCGGAAGAAGAACTAAGCAAACAATTGAAAGATGGTACTTATGAGATTCTAGGAGATTATCCAATGGACGATTTCAATGACAATTTTCATACCTGTATCCACGAAGAAGACATTGATACGATTTCTGGATTCATGCTTGCAAAATTAGGACACATCCCTTCCATTGGTGAAAAGGTAGTGCAAGACCACTTAGAATTGGTTGTGCGTGCAATGGAAGATCGACGAATTATCAAAGTAAGTGTTAAAATAACTGAAGAAGATGATGTGAAGTCTTCAAAACTAGAAAAGGATGCGGGAAATGAGTAGATATTGTATTGGAAATTGGAAACAGAACCTTGGCCCAGGGGAAACCATAGAGTATTGCAATCAAATGAAAGAGAGTCTCCAAAAAGAACCACTGCATGATCGTGTTCACTGTGTTGTTGCAAGCCCCTTTGTTTCACTACCCTATACGGGAGAATTGCCACAGAATATTGAAAGAGCGGCTCAGAATTGTTCGTCTTTTTCACATGGTTCTTATACGGGCGAAATTAGTGCAGCATGGCTTTCGGAGGTAGGGTGTAGATACTGTATCATCGGACATTCGGAACGAAGGCAATTCATGAAAGAATCTTCCAAAGAAGTATATGAGAAGTATGTACAGTTGCAACAAAACAGTATCACTCCCATTGTTTGTATTGGCGAAAATGATATGTCGATGAAGGATGAGGAGAGATTATCGTTCATTATTGCCCAATTGTCGTTGTTTTCTTCTCAAGAGTCTTTTATCATCGCCTATGAACCTGTTTGGGCAATTGGTACAGGGGTCATTCCTTCGTTGGATTGGATTCAAGTAGTATCTCACAATATTTCTTCCAAATTTCCTTCTTGCCATGTTTTGTATGGAGGAAGTGTCAATGAGTCAAACGCAGAAAGTATCATTTCCATCCCTACAGTACAAGGTTTTCTTATTGGAGGGGCTTCTTTGGATCCGAAGAAGTTTCTTGCGATTACACATATAGCAGAAGATGCAATGAATGAAGGCTAGTCCTCCACTAAAAGGGATTTTATATATCGTTCCCACCCCGATTGGAAATCTAAAAGATATCACATTGCGAAGCTTAGAAGTGCTTCAATCTGTTAAATGGATTGCTTGTGAGGATACAAGGAGAACAATTAAGATATTGCATACATTTCATATTAAAAGTCACTTTATTTCGTATCACGAGCATACATTGTATAAAAATAAAGAGATTATTGAAAAGTTACACCAGGGTGATTCAGTGGCTTTGGTTTCCGACGCAGGAATGCCGTTGGTGGCTGATTCTGGGCACGAACTTATGAGAGATTGTCGAGAAGAACACATTTCTGTGGTTGTTCTTCCAGGACCTAGTGCAGTAGTTACGGCCTTAGTGTATTCTGGATTTTTAATCCAAAACTTTCAATATGTTAACTTTCTTCCCAGAAAAAAAAGCCACTTTTTTCAATTGCTAGAAAAATTGAAAGAGACTGGCTATACTGTATGCGCGTTTGAATCTCCGCATAGATTGTTAAAATCGTTATCCTGGATGCACGAGTTTGATCCCTCTTTGCAAGTTTGCATTTGTAGAGAAATGACCAAAAAAAATGAAGAAATTGTTATGGGATCTCCCTCTTATCTTTTGAGTTTATGGCAAGATCGAGAAGTGTTGGGAGAAGTTTCCATCGTATTTCGATTTCAATAGGAGTTTACCATGAGTCAAAAAAAGTATTTCGTAACCACCCCTATTTATTATATCAGTGGCAACCCTCATATAGGTCATTTGTATACCACTACAGCGGCTGATATTATGGCAAGATACCATACGTTACGAGGGTGTGAAGTTTTGTTTACTACAGGCAGTGATGAAAATTCACAAAAAGTAGTACTGGCGGCTGAAAAAGCTGGTCTTTCTGTGGGTGAATATGTAGATAAAGAAGCGGAAAAATGGAAACAGTATTTTGCTCAGTTTCATATTGAATATACTCGTTTTATCCGTACAACCGATCAAGATCATCTGGATGTAGTACAACAATATCTTCTTCAGCTAAAAGATAAAGACTGTATCTATAAAGGTCACTACGAAGGTTGGTACTGTGTTGACTGTGAGTCATTTTGGACCGACAAAGAGGTGGAGGACGGACTCTGTCCTGATTGCCATCGTCCCATTGGCAAAGTAGCCGAAGAAAATTATTTTTTCAAATTAAGTTCTTTTCAAGACCAGCTTCTAGATTTTTACCGAGACAATCCTAAAGCAATTGAACCTGTTTCTCGCTACAATGAGGTAGTGAGCATGATTAAGGGGGGTCTTAGAGATATCTCTATTTCCAGACATTCCCAAGAATGGGGCATTCGATTCCCATTTGACAAAGAACATGTGTTGTGGGTTTGGTTTGATGCTCTGTTGAACTACATTACTGTATGTGGTTATAAAGAAAATCCCGAAATGTTTTCTTCTTGGTGGCCAGCAGATTGTCATCTAATGAGTAAAGATATTATCCGCTTTCATTGTGTTATTTGGCCAGCGATGTTAATGGCTCTTGGTTTATCTCCTGCAAAAAAAGTATATGTGCACGGATGGTGGTTGACCGATGGAGAGAAAATGTCGAAATCCAAAGGTAATATAGTCGATCCCACTATGGTATTGGATGCTTTGTCTGCCCGGACGGGAATTCCAAAAGCTTTGGCAGCCGATGTTTTGCGATGGTTTATGTTTCGCGAAACCTCGTTTGGCGATGATTCTGTTTTTTCCATGGAGCGTCTTTTGGACCGTTACAACTATGATTTAGCAAACGACTTGGGAAATCTGATTCACCGAGTTTCTGCCATGACTACACAATATTTTCAAGGCAATGTTCCTGATGCTAAGATCATATCTGATGAAGAAGCATTTTTTACCGATCAAATATTTCATTATTTGCGTTTCATGGACGAGAATCGTTTTAAAGATGCAATTGAATCGGTGTGGAATCTCTTGCGAAGAGGCAATAAAATGATTGAAGAGTACAAACCGTGGGAACTGTTTAAAAAAGAAGACACACATTCTTTGTCATCAGTACTGTATTCTTTGTTAGAAGGAATTCGATGTGCAGGGATTATGCTTTCGCCCTTCATGCCTGTTTTTTCAAAACAAATAGCAGATAGTTTTAAGGATCAGAAAAACTGCAGCTTGGGAGTTGGTTTTTTACAAACACATCAAACAGTCGCCTTTCCTTCTGTTTTGTTTCCTCGTGTACCAAAGAAAAAAGTGGACGAAAAGAAAGAATCCAAACCTCCTAGTAAAGACGAATCTTTTTGTTCAATAGATGATTTTTCCAAATTTGACTTTCGTGTGGGCCAAATTATTCAAGCAGAGAAACACCCTGATGCAGACAAATTGCTCATTTTGAAGGTGCAAATTGGGGATTGTCAGAAACAGATTGTAGCAGGCATCGCAAAATATTATGAACCCACTGAATTACTGGGAAAAAAGGTTGTAGTAGTGAACAATTTGCAACCTGTTACGTTGCGAGGACAAAAATCTGAAGGAATGATTCTGTGTGCTTCTCATAAAGATCAATTGTCTGTGGTAACTCCAGAAGATGGTGCGATGTATGTAGGAGCTCGAGTGAAGTGATACATTATGTTGACTCCCATGCGCATATCCCTATTTGCAAAGAATCGGTGGGCGACATTATTGAAGAAGCAGTGGAGAACCATTTTGATCGCATCATGAACGTTGGCTATGATCTTGCTTCTTCTGAAGCCTCTCTGCATTTGGCTAAAACCTTTGAGTGGATCGATGCTTCTTTTGGTATTCATCCACATTATTTGAATATGTACGAAAAAGAGATTGACACGTTTTTACAGACACAAAGGGTACATAAAGAGTACCGAGCCGTTGGAGAGATTGGTATGGATACAGTGAAAAGCCAAACCGATCTCTCTTTGCAAAGATTGTGTTTTACGCAACAAGTAGATTTTGCAATCAAACATCAGTACCCCATTATTGTCCACAATCGAGAGGCAGACGAAGAGGTATATGAAGTATTGAAGCAATTCCCAGGAATTCGGGGAGTGATGCATTGTTATTCATCCGATCGAAAAATGGCAGAAAAGTATCTAAATATTGGATTATTTCTTTCATTTTCTGGCAATATTACGTATAAAAGAAGTAGTGAATTACGTGAAGTAGTGAAAATGGTTCCGATCGATAGGCTTTTGTTAGAAACAGACTGTCCGTATTTAACCCCCCTGCCTTATCGGGGAAAAACTCTTAACAGGCCTGTCTATGTTAAAGAAGTTTATAAAGAAGCTGCCACACTTAAAAACATTTCTTTAGAAGTATTAAGTGAAAGATTGATGAAAAATTACTACACCCTTTTTCTTGGAGGATAACTGAATATGGCCGTAGATTTAGAGAGTATCGTTGCGTATCTTTCTACACTATTGCAGGATTGCCCTGACGATGCATCGTGGAATGGTTTACAAGTTGAAGGACCGTCCCCAATTCAACATATATACGGTGCTGTTGATGCCAGCGAAGCACTCTTTCGCGAAACGCAACCTTCCGTACCCTCTCTTTTCATTGTTCATCATGGAATGTTTTGGAAAGGGCTGAATCCTTCCTTACAAAAGAGTCATTTTCGCAAAGTACATTATTTACTCCAAAGCAATAGTGCTCTTTATGCTTCTCATCTACCTTTGGATATTCATCCTGAGATAGGAAATAACAGCACTCTTCTTCAAACTCTGTCTCCTGAAAAAGAATCTATTTATCCCTTGTGTCAATACAAAGGGCATGATATGGGCTTGTGTGCTTCTCTGCACAGTTCTGTATCTGTAGAATCGATCCAACAACGATATGCAGAGATACTACACGAACCGGCAACATTGTATCCTTTTGGACGAAACAGGGTGCAAAAAGTGGCTGTGTGTTCGGGGGATGGAACCAGCTTTATTGCGGATGCATACCGTGAAAATGTAGACGTGTTTATAACGGGAGAGTTTTCTCATACCATGTATATTTACGCACAAGATCATCAGATGAATGTTTTGTGCCTCACTCACTACGCCTCTGAAAAAGGCGGAGTATACAATATTTGTAAGAAAGTGCAGGAAGTTTTCTCTTTACCTTACACCATGATTGATTTTTCACCGCTTTTTGACCATCATCACCAGGGAGGATAATTATGCTACGCAAAGTTTATCTTGGATGGATTGCAATTCTTCTTACCGTAGCTTTTGGGGCATCCCTTCAATCCCATTGTTTTGCCAATATGTATCAATACAGATCCGATCTAACCTTCTCGGGACAATCTTCGGAAACACTAAAACCACCATTGCGAACAGCATGGGTAGAGTTAATGGGGGCTTCCAATTCATGTCCCATTGTGGTGGAAGACAAGCTGTATGTTTCTACAACCTGGGGATTGGTATGCTACAATGCCAAATGGGGTACGATCATTTGGCAATACTGCACCAAAGATTTTCATAATTCCAGCCCATTCTATCACAATGGAATTATTTATGCAGGATACACAAACGCAATGTATGCAGTCGATGCAAAAACAGGATATCAGGTATGGAAATATGAAACTGAAGAAGGAATGGTGAATTCTTCTCCTGTGGTATATCAAAACCATGTGTATTTTGGATCGGGAAAAAAACTGCTTTGTTTGAAAGCAGAGTCTGGTGAAAAAGTGTGGGATATTCTTTTCGGTCAACAAATACGGTTGCCTGTTGCCTTCGATAATGAGCGTTTTTATGTTGTTGCAGAAGATCGGATTTATACGTTTGCCATTGAAAATCATCGGAAGCTGTGGGAATATGAGCTGGTGAACAGTTCTCTTTATGGTATCTGTATCAACAATAACCGATTGATTTGCCCCGTGGATGATACCCTGTATTGTTTAGATACAAAAACTGGTAAACAAGTATGGAAAACATTTTATCCCAATTACAATGCGATGAATCCACCCTCGTATTCCGAAGATGACATCTATGTGGCTTTTGATCAATTTTTGTACAGTATTGATGTAAAAACAGGCAATTTGAATTGGCAGTTTGAAGCTGGATTTTTTATTGAATCAGCTCCGATCATATCTGACAATTATATTTGGATTGGTGCGGATGATTTTATGATTTACTGCCTGGACAGAAAAACGGGAAACCGATTGTATTTTACGTCGGTAGGAACTACATCTAAGTACTTAATACTAGCGAATCAGAGTATGTATTCTGTTTCTTCCTACGGAGAATTGTTTTCTTTTGTTCACGATGCGACAGAAAGAAGGAATTACGTGGTTTTCGAAATGTGGGTTGGGAAAAAGTATGTTCGAGACAATCAGAATACATACTCCATTGATGCCTCCCCGTTTGTAGAGAATGGTAGAACAATGGTCCCTATACGACCTATTGGCGATGCTTTGGGTGCAGAAATTACATGGTATCCAGACGACAAAAGAATCTCCTATAGTTTAAAAACCCAGTACATTCAAATGAGAGTTGGGGATACTAGAGCCTACGTAAACGGTAAAGTTGTCACCATGGACGTACCACCCGTGATACGTGACAGCAGAACTTTTGTTCCCTTGCGATTTGTGGCCGAGAAACTAGGCGGCAAAGTAGAATGGGAACCCACTGAAAAGAAAATTACTCTTCGATATCCTTAACAAGAAAACCGTGAATTAATCGAGAAACCCAGATTCAAAAATACTGATTTCATCCTGCATGTGGAGTCTTCGCATGATATCACTGATTTTTCCAGAAGAGTTTTTTAATCCACCCAGTATAGAAATGGGTGTTTGAATAATTTGTTGCGCTATTTTTGATACTTCTTCATGGAGAGAGTCGGGCGGGAAAATACCATTAACAAACCCTTTCTCTTTGCCTTCTTGGGCCGTAACAATGCGACCCGTATAGAGAAGATCTCGGGTGTACCGGATACCTGTCATGTGTAACAATTGAGCAAGTCCACCAAAAGCTGGTACAATGGAGTTTTTGATACTTGGAAACCCAAATTGAGCTTGATTCGATGCAAATAGTAAATCGGCCATAAGAGAAAGCTCAAAACCAGCATCAAATGCGTTACCTTGCACCTCTGCAATGACAGGTTTTTGAATTTCAGAAAACTTATTAAAAACTTTCCATCCAAATTCACAAAAATCGGTTACAGTTTCGTGATTGGAGGACAATTCTTCTTTTCGGATGCCCATGGAGAAGGTTTCACTTTCTCCTTTAACAACGATAACTTTGACGTCTTTACTATGATGAAACACCTTGAGTCCGTTTTTTAGTTCTCGTAAAAACTTGGTTGATATGGCATTGCTATCTGCCTTATTGTTTAAATTGATGATACCAACGTTGTTTTCGATAGAGAACGATAGATTGTACCATTCTTCTCTCACATTGTCCCCCTTTGAAAATGCTTTAAGCAGGCTTGTAATTGTTATGTTATATGATAACATTTTTTTTTAGCTTGTAATAGAATTTTATTGAAATCACAGTATTTGTAAAACAAGATTTTTATCTTGCTTCATATATACTTTAGAGAGGTATAAATATGCAGTTGTTGAACGATTTAACCAAAGAGTATTTAAAAACCGACGTTGTGCCTTTTTCTGTTGGCGATACGATCAAGGTTTACCAGCGAATTGTAGAAGGAGCCAAAGAACGACTTCAAGTTTTCCAGGGAGTAGTCATTAGTAAAAAAGGAGGAGGTATCGGAGAAAGCTTCACTGTTCGTAAGATTTCGTATGGAGAAGGAGTCGAAAAAGTATTTCCTTTTCACTCTCCTTCCATCGCGAAAGTGGAAGTAGTAACCTATGGTAAAGTTCGACGAGCAAAGCTTTATTACCTCCGAGAATCCAATAGCCGTATGAATAAAATTAAACGTAAAAATATGACAAAGAAAAATAAAGGTCCCATTAAAGAAGACGCATAATGAGATTGTCATTGTCTGCAAAAAAAGAGATTATTGAGTGGATTTGGACCATTGCTCTTGCTCTTTTAATTGCATTTCTTGTCAGGCAATTTCTTTTTCAACCCTATAGAGTGGAAATGGGTTCTATGATTCCCACTCTTCATGAGGGTGATTTAGTGATTGTCAACAAACTGTATTCAAAACCCGAGAAACTTCATCGTGGCGATATTGTTGTATTCCACCCACCTAGCAATCAAGATGTTTCTTATATTAAGCGGATTATTGGGTTGCCTGGAGAGACGGTGGAAGTTCGTAATGGCCTCGTCAAAATAAACGGGGAAGAGTTAGAAGAGATGTATGTTTCTACTGCAACTCCTAGTCTCTACGGGCCTGCCATATTGCAAGAAGATGAGTTTTTTGTCATGGGAGATCATCGCAATAATAGTTTGGATAGTCGAGATTTCGGCCCCATAAAAAAAGAGGCCATTGAAGGGAGAGCTGTCTTAATATTGTGGCCTCCCAAGGATTTTGTTGCCCTTGCTCATGTTGAATACTGATTCAGCAGATCCAGATTTATGGTACAACGAACACATCCTTTCTCGACAATATGAGTCCTTTGCCATTGTTGGAATTGATGAAGCAGGAAGAGGTTCATTAGCGGGTCCTGTAACTGCATCCGCAGTTTGTTTTTACCAATGTAAAAAAAAGCCTTTTGTAATGGATTCCAAAAAGCTTTCTCCAAAGAAACGAGAAATTGCGTATGGAGAAATCCAAGAATCCGGAGCCTATATCTCAACTAGCTTTGTTTCTGCTAGAATGATTGACAAGATGAATATATTAAACGCCACAAAATGGGCAATGAAGAAATGCATTGATCAGATTTTGTTCAATCCTACATTGCAGCATTGTCCCCTTTTGTTCTTAATTGATGGAAATCAGCCTATCGTTGAAGAAACCAGAGGTATTCAAAAGACTTGTATTAAGGGAGACTCTCTGTACTCATCGATTGCGTCGGCATCCATCATCGCTAAAGTAGAAAGAGACCAGTATATGGTGAAAATGGATCGAATTTTTCCTCTTTACGGATTCTCAGTCCATAAAGGATATGGAACGAAGCGACATTTTCAAGCTCTTCATGAGAATGGAATGTCATCCTTCCACCGAAGAACTTTTTTGAAGGGTATACAATGAAAGTTATAGAAAAACACAATTTTGTAAAAACCATGCTTTCTTCCCTTATTCTGCAAATCGCCTTTTTGATTTTCAGTTTCTTTTTTAGTTTTTGTATGGTTGCTTTAGGCTTATTACCCGCCAACCCCAATGTATATCTTATTGTAGCCGGGTGTCTTTTGATGCTTATTACAGGATACTGGATTGACCAAAAAAATACAGAGATAAATATTTGGAGAGCAGGACTGACGGGGCAGGAAAATGTAGAAAATGTCCTCAATTTGCTCTCCGATGAATGGAACATGATAAACAACTACACAATACCCCATAAGAATTGTGATATTGATCACCTTTTAATTGGACCCAAAGGAATTTTCGTGATTGAAACCAAGAATTACAACGGGAAAGTAGAGTGTGTAGGAGACACTTGGACCTATACGAAGACGGGGAAAAATGGGGGCCTGTACCGCGGACATATTAACAATCCAAGCCGTCAATTAAAACGAAATGTTTGGGAATTGCGAAAATATCTTGAGAAAAAACTGGGAGGGAAAGATCAATTTCCCTACTGGATTCAAGGTATTCTTGTGTTTACAAACATTCACGCTGAGTTGGAAATGAAAGATGAAACGGTTGTTGTTTTGAAAACGAAACAACTGATACCCTATTTGCAAAAGTATCAAAATGAACCTCTTAAAGACCAAAAGATTCAATCGATTTTAAAAATATTAAGTCGGTAAACATTCTTTCTGTTTTGAAACACTCAACTCGCCATATTGGTAGTCATGGAGAACTCATTGCGAAGAATTGGCTGCGCCAAAAAGGCTTCGAAATTGTGGAAATGAATTATCATGGGCCTTATGGAGAAATAGATATTGTCGCACAAAAGGGGGGGACTCTACATTTTATAGAAGTGAAAACGAGATTGTCCACCCAATTTGGTACTCCTTCAGAATCTATAACGAGACAGAAGTGTCTTCGTATTCGAAAAACAGTCTATCGGTACCTAGATGAAAAAAAACCATCCATAAAAAACTTTCAAATTGATTTTATTGGAATCCAAAAAGGAAGTGACAATAAGCTTTTGTTGACTTATCTTCCTTCCATTACATGACCCAACGATTCTTTTGCGTGATAGGAACTCCGAACTAATGGACCTGATTCTACATGTTTAAAACCGATTTTTAAAGCCATTTTTCGATAGTTTTCAAATTGACTAGGGGGAACATATTCGTAAACAGGGAAATGCGCAAGAGAGGGTTGTAAATATTGACCGATCGTTAGTATATCACACCCAGCAGAAACAAGATCTTCCATCAGTTTTTGAATATCTTCTGGTGTTTCTCCCAATCCGACCATAAATCCAGATTTTGTAAGCAAAGTACTCTTTTTCTTTATATACGACAAAACTTCTAGGGAACGATGATAATCTGCTTCAGGACGAACTTTCGGGTAGAGTTTTTGAAGGGTCTCAATGTTGTGATTGACAACCTCTGGTTTTGACTGAATGATGATATCAAGAGAATCGTGATGTCCCAAAAAATCGGGAATTAAAACTTCGATGGTTGTTGAGGGGGAATGCTGACGAATTTGCTGAATCGTTTCTGCAAATTGATTGGCCCCACCATCTTCTAGGTCGTCACGGGTTACCGAAGTGACAACGGCGTGTTGCAATCCAAGTTTTTCCACTGCCTGCGCAACATTTTCTGGTTCGCTAGGATCCAAAGGAAAAGGGTGCTTTCTTTTCAAAACAGCACAAAATGTACAATTTCGTGTGCAATACTTTCCTAAAATCATGAATGTGGCAGTACCGTGACTAAAACACTCATTTTGATTGGGACAATGTGCTTCCTGACATACTGTGTGTAGGTGAAGGCTAGCGAGGTAGTTTTCGGTAGAAGAAAACTGATTGTCTCTTTGTTTCATTTTTAACCAAGAAGGTTTTTGTTTGATCATGTTTCATCCTTTTCGATAGGGATTTGAAATGTTTGTAAAACTTCATTGCAGGACTTCCATACAATTTCTTTGTGATATCTATTTCCCATTTCATCACCAATCTGTTGTATACACGTTTCTGTGGAGATGTCTTGTCCTGTTTCTGCGACGAGGCTAGTTACTCCTTTATCGGTAATACCACACGGTGTAATCAAGGAAAAATACTGCAAATCAGTAGACACATTAAATGCAAAACCATGCATCGTGATATATTTATGGACAGAAAGCCCCATGGCAGTAATTTTGTTGTCATGAACCCAAACCCCTGTATAACCGGGTATCCTTTTTGCTGGCAGACAATATGTATTTTGGAGCAGAGAGATAAAAACTTGTTCTAAATCTGTAACGAAGGATCGAATGCTTTTATCAAAGTTTTGTAGATTGACAAGGGGATATCCAACCACTTGCCCTGGACCATGAAAGGTTACGTCACCTCCACGGCTGATCGGGAACACGGAGAGGCCTTTCTCGCGACATTGCTGAGCACCAATTAATACATGGGAGGGGTCTCCATTTTTTCCAATGGTGATAACGGGGGGGTGTTCTAGAAACAATACAACATCTGGCATGTCTATATGCATTTTCTGATCTACCATTGTTTTTTGCCATCCCAGAGCTTTTTCGTAAGGTACTAGACCACAGGATGTTAACCACAATTCTTTTTTCATACTACCAGAATATCAAATCTCGACTTTTTTAAAAGTAGAAGATTGACAGAAAAAAAACGTGTTGTAAAATAGTCTTTAGATTTTTTAGAAAGGCGGTAGATTTATGAACACAACAAAAAACATATTGATAGCAAACGCAACCGGTCTCATGAATGAGAATGTTGTATGCTCTCATCTTCAACCCTTCTACCGTTCATTTTCTTTATGATCTAAGTAAGACAAAGACAACGTAACGAAAAGCCGCGGTAGGTCACCGCGGCTTTTTTTTATGGTCTTGTGAAAGGAGGGTTGCCGAATGAAACATCGTCGGATACCCATTATGTAGTCTCGTATTTTATTCAAGAGAATTTGCTCAGAAAGGAGGATCAAAGATGTTTAAAATGAGACAACCAAACGTTATCAATTGGAAAAACTGGATGCTGTATCATATTAACTACAGTTTCATTTATCCCATCTATATGTAACCGTTATGAATGTAGGAGTAAGTACTATGACATATGCATTGGAAGCAAATTTGATCTGCAAAAACTTTCTGCGCAAAAACAAGAAGCCTGTAAAGGCTTTACAGGATGTTAATTTATGTATCCCAAAAAACACCGTATATGGGTTGCTCGGTCCGAATGGTTCTGGGAAGTCTACTTTTATTCGCATTGCCTCCACACTGTTAATTCCAGATTCGGGAGAACTGAGGATTTTGGGACGAGATGTAAAAACCCAATCCAATGATGTTAAATGGCTAATCAATCGAGTGTCGGTGGAAGCTAGTTTTTTTAGAAATCTATCTGCGTTTGAAAATTTACTATTTTCAGCAGGGCTCTATGGAATTCCTCGAAAGAGTGCAATACAACGTATTTTTGAGATTACAGACCGAATTGGTTTGGATCGTAAAAGGTTGAATGAGCGAATTCGAGACTACTCCCGCGGTATGCAACAAAAAGTTGCCATTGCAAGAGCTTTGATCACACAACCACCTGTTCTTTTGCTAGATGAACCTACGACTGGGCTTGATCCAAGAGCAAAATTAGAAGTACAAGAACTCATTCGTATCATGAGAGAGCGATTGGATGTTACCATTGTGTTAACTACGCATGACATGGCGGAAGCTGAAAAAATGTGTGACAAAGTAGCGATCATTCACAATGGCAAGGTTGTTGTAGATGGGGATCCTGATTTTTTAATGGAACAATTGCCACAGGCAGAACAAAAACCAACCTTTGAAGATGTATTCCTTCATTTTACAGGAGTGGATTTCTCAGAGGCAGAAAAGGAGATTGTAGCATGAGAGAAGGATTTATTCATGAACTACGAGCAGGAATCTCCTTTGTAAACCGTAATTTTAACCTTACAAAGAGATATTGGAAATGGGAAGTAGTTTTTCTCCTTTGGACAATAGCCAATGCAGTCAGTATTGGTTTTATTGGCAAGTGGACTGGAAGCTTTTCCAATGTAGAGGTGAATACCGATTACATTACAATGTACATGCTTTTGGGGTCTATATTATGGGGGTATTTGTCGGTGGTCTTTGAGGTGGTTTCGGAAACGGTTTCCTGGGAGCGATGGGAAGATACTATTGAGTATACTTTTATGGCTCCCGTGAAGCGAGTTACTCATCTTTTAAGTGTGTGTGGTTATGCAGCACTGTATGCGTTACTTCGTACAGTTTTTATCCTGTTGGTGTTAACATTGTTCTTCGATATCCAGTTGGTTGGCGCTAATTATGGAGCTGCTTTTTTGTTGCTGGTTATTGCCAGTTTTTCCTTTATGGGACTTGGCATTTGCGCTGCAGTACTTCCGCTTATTTCCCCCGAAAAGGGAGCCCAAATGGTGGGAATTTTCAGTTCTATCTTGTTGATGTTTTCCGGTGTGTACTACGATATAGGCATTTTACCAACCTGGATGCAATTTGTTGCAAAAGGTTCTCCTGCAACGTATGCATTGCGAGGGATACGAAACACGATACTGGAGGGTTCTTCTTTTTGGACCCAAATGGATAATATTTGGCCTTTGGTAGTGATGAGCTTTATCTTCATTCCTGTAGGGGTCATACTATTTTCTAAAGCGGAAGCATGGGCAAAAAAGAACGGTAAACTGAAACGAAGCGGATAGGACCCTATGTAAAAGGATACTCGATCACCCCTCATTGGGAATGATCGAGTATCCGGTTATTCGAGCCGTAAATGGAATGATATGGAAGCAACATCGTAAGTTAAATCCGATCCTACAGAGATAAAATCCGGCCTAAGTTTTGCGTAGGATTCGATGGTATCTTCCTGCATATTTCCAGAAATTTCGATGTGTGTTTTCCCCCGTAAGAAGAACATTGCTTCTTCTGCTTTTTCTACTGTAAAATTATCAAGCATGATGATGTCTGGGTTGAAAGGTAAAGACGCCAATGCTTCTTTTAGACTGCCTGCTTCTATTTCAATCTTAAGCATGGGGAGAAAGTTTGTTTTGCGAACATGTTCAAGAGCTTTTTCAATGCCACCCAAAGCCTTGATATGGTTGTTTTTAAGCATAATAAGATCCGATAGACTATTGCGATGATTACAACCCCCACCACATTGAACAGCATATTTCACGAACGATCGATATCCGGGAAGGATTTTTCTGGTATCCAACAAAGATACTCCATACGCATTGGTAATGGCTGAAAACCGTTTTGTTTTGGTAGTAATGCCAGATAAATAAGAAAGCAAATTGAGAACGATTCTTTCCATTTGAAGAATGGATTGAGTTTTTCCTTCTATATGTGCAACAATATCCCCCGGTTGCACAGCGTCACCATCGTGAAAGTAACTCTGAATCTTGAGGGTGGGATCCAAGAAATGAAAAAATGGTCGCAGTAAGAATTCTCCACACAAAAACCCTTCCTGCTGAGCTCTAATAAACCCCTTGGAGAGATGGTCTTCGGGAATAAATGAGGAAGCTGGATCACCATAAGGTTGGTCTTCTTCCAGAAACGAAGCAATTGTACGTGTGAATCGTTGAGGTTTCATCACTTCTCCTCTTTATAGTTGATTTTTTGGACAGTGGGAAAAAATGAATCGGACGACTTTTGCAGCAAAAAAGAATGGGAATACATCGGGTTTTCTTCTGGATAGTCTGTTCTGAAATGTGCTCCCCTAGATTCTTTGCGGAGCAAAGCACTGCATGATAGTAGATAGGACAATTGACAAGCATCAATACCATTTTCTTTTGCTGTGGAATACCAATAGTTATCTTCCATATAGGGTTGTAAAAGGGAAAGGTAGTGTTCAAGTTGATCTTGATTTCTCATGATGCCAAGAAAATCCCAGTTCATTTGTTGGATCTGTGTTTTAGAAAAAGGAGTGGGTACTATGGTAGCGGGTGATGCCTTTATCGTATTCTCTAAAGAAAGATGCAATGCTGGTTGATCATTTATAGCTTGCGCTGTTCGTTTTCCAAACACCAACGAGTCGATCAACGAATTGGACGCCAGCCTGTTGGCACCATGAGTGCCATTGCAACTGCATTCGCCAATGGCATAAATCCCCTTTACATTTGTTTTTCCAAACAGATCAACGTAAATGCCTCCCATGGAGTAATGTGCCCCAGGGAAAACAGGAACAACATTTTGAATGATATCAATGCCTCGAAGCAAGCAATTGTCGTATACTTCTGGAAACAACCGAAGAATTGTCTCTTTTCCGATAGGTCGTAAATCCAAATAAAAGTCTTGCGATTTGCATCGCAGAGATTCTTTCCACATCGACTGGCTGACAATATCCCGAGAAGCCAATTCTGCATCTGGGTGATAACGATGCATAAAACTTTCATGATGCGGGTTAAGCAAAATAGCTCCTTCTCCTCGTATTGCCTCAGACATGAGAAGGGTTTCAAAATCTTCTTTTACAAAAACAGTGGGATGGAATTGAATGAATTCAAGATCGGTAAGGCCAATCCCAGCTTTGTACGCAATTGTGAGAACATTGCCAAAAAAACTTTTATCACTGGTATTCCGCTTATAGATCCCAGAATAACCTCCTGAAGCGATTGCCAAAGAATGGCAGTAAAGGTTGGTTTCACCAAGTTGAGAAGAGTGGATTTGTATTCCTTGTAAGGCGTTGTCTTCTGTAATAATATCCGTCAATTCGGTATGTTCTAAAAAGGTTGTGTTTGGAAGGGATTCTACTTTTTCATAGAGAAAATTAAAAATAGCGACACCCATTCGATCACCTTGCGAATGAAGAACTCTTCGATGACTATGGCATCCTTCTAAACCCATATTATAATGGCCTGAGGTGGGATCTTTGTCAAACACAAAACCATCGTTTGCCAGTTCATGAATACGGTCTACTACTTCTTTGGTTAAAACATCGACTGCTTTTTCGCTATTTAAATACCCTCCTGCTTTCATTGTATCTTCTAGGTGTGATGAAGGGTTGTCAGGTCCGTATAGGGCAGCTGCCATACCTCCCTTAGCTTTTCGAGTATTGCAGTTTTTTACACTCTCTTTTGAAATGAGAAGAACCTTTTTGCTCGGGTCTATATGATACGCTGTATAGAGACCAGAAATACCAGTGCCAATAATAATCACATCAAAGAAATTGGTAGTAGTTTTCTTCATTTTTGTTGGATATCCATCATATTTTGAATGGCTCTTTTTGCAGCTATTGCAACAGAGGGGTCAACTTCGATTGGAGAATAGTTATGCAGCAAAGAGTAGTGGATTTTTTGGAGAGATATTGATTTCATATCTTTGCATTCAATTTTTTCCGCAGCAAGGATAAAGCGTTTTGTAGGATATTCTTTGGACAATCGATGAATCATTCCAATATCGGTGGCTACTAGGTATGTGTCGAAGGATGTTTCACCAGCATATTGAATCATTCCACCTGTTCCTCCTACATACGTACTCATATCTCGCACTGCTTTGTTTGCTTCAGGATGAGTGATTAAGGCAGCTTTGGGGTAGTGCTCCCAAGTGCGTGAAATTTCATGGGGATCCAACAGGAAATGGATGGGGCAACTGCCAGGATAAAGAATGATTTCTTTGTGAGATTTTTCTTGTATCCAGGAACCTAAACCTTGATCTGGAATAAAGATAATTGTATCGGCAGGGATCGATTCCACAATCTTCAATGCATTTGCAGAAGTACAACAATAATCACTAAGTGCTTTTGTTTCTATCGAGGAGTTAACGTAACAGACAACAGATGCATGAGGGTATTGTTTTTTCAGCTGTTGAAGATCTTCTTTGTGTATTGATTCTGCTAGGTCGCAAAGGGCAGTAGGTTCTGGTAAAAGGATTGTTTTTTCTGGAGACAATATCTTTGCTGTTTCTGCCATAAACGAAACACCACAAAACACAATCGTGGGATTAGGCAAGTGCGTAACAATGTTGCTTAACTCCAATGAATCACCCACAAAGTCGGCTATATCTTGTATGTCTCCAGGCTGATAATTATGCGCTAAAATACAAGCATTTTGTGCCTCTTTGAGGGTCAGAATATCATGCACAAGTTTTTCCAAAAGAGACTCCTTAGAGAATTTTAAGACAAATGTAGTATTTATCATTCAAATGTCAAAAAATGTTTTCCAGATTGCAGTGTCACTGAAATCTTATTATTGTTTTGCTGGAAAAGTAGTTCTTCCTTGTCAAGCATTACTCTTTGGATGGTTTCCAAAGGAGGGACATAAAAGTGAAGAACCATTTTTTCTTGTTTCACATGGATTTCAAAATTCCATGTTTTCTTTTTTGCAGGGGAATACGTGACGTAGTGGAGAATTTGATCAATTTTTGAGGTGGCATAAAACAGAGCGTTTTGATGGATGTTTAAATAGCTTGCATTGGTTACGAAATAGGAAGTTGGAAAGGGAGTATCCTCTTCCATTCGAGAAAAACAGAAAGTTCCATTCGTAGATATAACGTCCCCCTTGGCCATGCTTTTTTTGTCATTGATCATAAAAACGTCTTGTGTCCAGGGTCGAGTATCTTGGGATGTGGGTAGAATTGAATATTCAATCCCTATTTTCGAAGAATTTCGTTGTATCGAAAAAGGGGAAACGCTTGCCTCCGAAACAGAAAGTAGTGACTCAATACAAACCGATGTGCCTTTTTTCGAGAATAGATAGTAGGGTTTTTGGATTTCATGCTCCCAATAGGCAGAGTACCATCCCATTTTTTCATGAATGTCGGTAGTTTTTACAGTTTCTACATGAAGATTTTGAGGTTGTTTCGAAGGCAATGCATGGTGGATCCCTGTTTCGTTTTGATTGTACAAAGATCCATTGGGATGGAAAATGGAACTGTAGGTGTGGATATTTTTGGATTGGAACATGTCAACCATGAACGTATAGGTGGGGATCCTTTTGGAAATGGAGTTGTGTGAACAAGAAAAGGAAGGAACGAAGAAAACATTTCTTGTGGAAACAACATCTGGATGATGAATTTGCATTTGAATAGCCATGCTAGAAAAAGAGAATAGGTCACTGTAGAAATAGTCTTGGATAAAGGACGTATCAATGGGGCCTACACCGCCATTGTACCAAGATTCAGAACCAATCCCATCCACAATGGGCACATTGTGGGCTTCATGAGAAACATAGTATGTACGATGTGTAGACGTCCATCCAAAAGGCCCATAACCGCTCTCCAACAAAAGAGGTAGTTCTCCTTTATGGATAAGTATTTGACCCGTATCGTTTTGTTCGTGTAAAGAAGAATTCTTTTTGCCCAAGAATAGCAAATAGGTTTCAATATCTTGATCCATCGATCGAAACAAAATATCCGAATCATGAGGGAAAAAAACACTTTTGCGAGAAGGTTGGACGGGCACTGTATTGTCGCTGTCTATGGCTGACAAAAGAGAGAAAGGAATGTACAAGCTTTTCACAATATTCCACGGTTCATTTTCAAACGGTTCTTGATTTTGGTAACAGGTAGAGGCCCAGAGAAAGAAACCTGCCTCTGTGGGGAAAAAAGGGATAAGATATCGAAACGGAAAAATCACTCGTGTTTGCCAAGAATCATCAATAGAAGGCAGGTACCCGTCGGGTTTTTGAATGGATATTGCCCACTCAACCATTGATTGTAGACGTTTTGAAAAAGGAAAGTCTTGGAATAGATTCAGACCAATAGTGTTTTTCAAACCATATGCAAAGTATGTGAAAATTTCCAATAGATATGTGTAGTAGTGGGTGCCTTCGTTTAATACACCATCGTCAGATATTTGAAATTGAAAATAATGATGAAGGATTTGGAGGGAAAACTGTAAGAATTGATTTTGTTTTTCGGATGGTTCCAGATACAAGGAACATAAGCCTAAAAGACTAGCCGCTCTTGTTACATGATTGTTACCTTTTCCATAGGGATAATGATGGATCCATTTTTGACAGGTTTCGTATTCAAGGTCACAGAGCGTTTGAAGGTTGAGCTGGAATACCTGTTGCAGGGGATCAGGTAGATCTGTAATGGTTTGCAGTAATTCCATCGAAATCAAGTAGTGAATGGCATGTTCTTGTACGAAAATATCATTTTGGGCTTGAATTTGATCCCAATACCTAGGTTGAATTTCATTCGCATAGTGTAGAATGTCATCCCTATTTCCTTGCTTTTGGAATACATACTGAAACACAAGATTTCGCAGGTGTTCAGTAGAAACCGAAGGAGAGGGGCTTGATTTTGCATAAGAGAGAATGTTCTGTAGCCGGGTATCTGTATGAAATTTTTCTTGGAGTATCGGGAAATCTCGTTTTAGAAAGAGGATGCCTTTGTCGGATTGAATGGGTTCGGTAAGCTGAAAAAGAAAAGGGTCATCAGAAGCAGGAGGTTCTGTACTGAGAGAAATCTGGTGCCATTGAATCTCGAGAGTGTCTATATTCTGATCAGCAGATGGATGTGAGCAAATAGCAAGAGATTCGATTTGGTTCCAGTAAAACACACGGTCTCCTCCAAACGCAGCAAAAAGTTCATGAAGTGAGAAGGATACCGTTGCATTTTGTGTGGAATCAATGGTAAAATATGTAAATTTCATATGGTTGGACTGGTCTCTTACAATCAGTGTAATCCAATTCCCGGTAGCTTGATTGGAGGAATATTCAATGACAAGCTTTTGAAATGAAGACCAATTGGTGGGTACCAATTTTGTAACCATGGAAGCATTTTTTTGGCCTGGTTTCCATAGAAGTACTTTTTGTTTCCACAACAAACTGCTGTTTCTACCATAACTTTTCCAGTCTCCAGGGGAAAGCGGAATTGAGAAATTATCAGAATGGGAAAAGGATATCCGAGTGTTTTGAAATAAAGAACCAATCAGACCAACAATAATGACAAAAAGAAGAACATTTCTCTTCATAAATGGTTCCGTAATACCGCTCCACTTATATGAATCTCACGAACAATGGTAGAGTGTAAGATCGGATTGGAACAAACGACAGAAGAAGGGCAAAAAGGGAGAGGAGCATTGTACATATCGGTTATTTTCCCCCCCGCTTCTTCTAGGATAATCCTAGCCGCAGCAAAGTCCCATAATTGAAGCATTTGTTCCCAGTATCCTTGGACCATTCCACAACTGACAAAACAGATGTCAAGAGATGCTGATCCAAAACGTCGTACAGCTTGTGAGCGTTTGGAGAAATACTCGTAAAGATCCAGGTTGGTGTAGGGAGTATCGCGAATATCATAGGGAAATCCTGTAGCCAGTAGTGCTGCAGAAAGATCTTCTATGGGGCTGACGTGAATAGGAGAGAAATTCAACCACGAACCATATGAAGAAAGACCAAAAAAAAGCTGGTTCAATTCGGGAGCATATACCCATCCAGCAATTGGTTGTTGGTTTTTGTAAAAAGCGATCGAAATGGCCCATATTGGAAGATGATGAGCAAAATTGGTAGTTCCGTCAATGGGATCAATAATCCAACAATAAGGACTATTTGATTCTATATCAGCACATTCTTCAGAGATGATAGAATGGTCTGGAAATACCTGTAGAATCTCGTGAATGAGGAATTTTTCTGTTTCAATATCAATATTTGTAACCAAATCAATGTCCCCTTTAAATTCCACTGCAATATCGGCATGTTTTTTTTGAGCATTGTGTCCCGCTGTATAGATCATACGAAAGCCGGTTTCAATAGCCGTTATATGAGGATGATTGGACATAGTAGCCAACATTTTTTGGGCTGAAAGTGGGACGGAAACCATCTTATCGAATTACCGTTAAGGATTCTGTAATGGAATCCCATTGGATTTGAAACGAAAACACATCGGGTACAGAACCACCGGGGAAAAAAGGTTCATTGCGGTTGATTTCAATAGGTTGTGGCAAAGTGTACTTTGCCCCGTTTTTTATGTAGGTTGCAGAACCGGTATAGAAGATATAGTAATTGGCGTTGTAGGTAACCTGAAGGATGCCTCGAGTTAAATTGGGAAAATACTGCATCCCATAGTATTTTGTGATAATGGATAAGGGGATCATGATTCGATTGTTTTTGATATAGGGGCTTGAAAAGACCGATACGGGATTATCGTTGATCATGATAACCGATCGATTTTTCTCAAAAACAGAGGAAACGTTTCTAGGTGCAATAATGTTTGGTAATAAATCCAAACGGATAAAAGTATGGGAGGAGACCGTATAAAAAATGGTATTCCCGGTAAAGGTAGTGTGAGAAATAATGGGGAGAGAAGAGGTGTCTAAAGAATGGTAAATGGAACCTCGTAAGGGTTCTCCAGTTGTAGTCTTATCTAGAACGAAAAATTTTTCAGAGGTGAGTAGAGAAATATAGACCAATGAATTTTGGTTGTGTTCATCAATAAAGAAAACCTTATTTCCATCGCCACTGATACAAAAGGGACTTTCCTTGGGCAAAGGAATAATGTGGGTTAATCCAGTGCCATCTGTTGCAATAGAAGAGACCATCGATACTCCCTCAACAAACATTTTAAAGAAAACTTTTGTTCCGTACATATTGAGAACAAAAGGTCCTAACTCTTCAGGTTTAGGATCGAATCTTCGTGAAGAAGTAAGCTGGTTTAAAAAACCGGAGGTAAGATCGTATGCAAAAAGCTCTCCTCTTAAATCATACGGAGATGTATTCTCAAAGAGTTGTGCATAAAATACAATTGAATTCTTTTGTGCAAACCTAGGTAAATGGGGGCTATGAATAGTGGCATTATATACAAAGGATTGTTGTGTTCTGGAAAATTCTTTAGGACCGGCTACTACTTTTTGGTTGGAACCGTTTCTATTCATGACAAGAATTGCTGTTTGTGTCCAGGAAGAAGCATGGGTTATGTAACCAATTTCGACTTGTGCAGTAATGTACTCTCCCGACGGGTCAATATCAATGTTTGGCACTTGGTGAAAGGACGATGAAAAAAGGACCTGATTGGTGCCAGGTACCAAAATTCGTAAGGGGAAAAAATCCTGTTTTTTCGTAACTGTATCAAACACAAGGATATAATCAGTTTTTTTAGTTGCTGACGATTCATTGGATTGAACCCCCATGCAAACATAGCGACCATCCCCTGATATAGAGGGTAACTGATGGATGGCAGTGAAAGTTATCGTCTTCTTTTCAACGGTATAGACTCCGGGTGAAAAAACTTCTTCTACATTTGTTCCTCCTGCATCTGCTACATGAACAAATGTTTCCCCACTTTTCAAGCCAGTACTCTGTATAACAAATTTCTGACCATTTTTGGAGGATTCAAAATACGATATTTTGTTTGTAAAAGCATAGAGAGGCATTAACTGCGTTTCAATTTTCATTTCGTTCCATGTACGATTCTCTTGACTTGCATAAGAGGGAAAAGGTGGAAAGGACAGAAACGCGAGGAGAAGGATCACAATATACAACTTTACGGTAGGTGCTACAAATAACTTTCTTATTCTCACAATTCCTCCTTTACTGTTAATGTGGTTTCTCCCACTTGAAGAACATCATTTTTTTGCAATTTCATTCTTTGAATACTTGTACCATTTAGGTTTGTACCATTACAGCTCTGAAGATCAACAGCAAAAAAGCCATTTTTGGTTTTTTGGATGTAACAATGTTCTAAAGACACAGAAATATCTCGAAGAGAAATTTGACAGTCTTTACCAGAACCAATCCATGATGAGGTATGTATTGTTACACATCGAGACTTTGTATTCGGTTCTTGAATAAGAAAAGATAGGGCTCTTCTTTGATACTTTTCCTCGGCATTTTTTTCTTGAATGCTCCGTTTTTTTGTTTGACGACGAACAATACAAAGAATAGATTTCAGAAGAAACCAAAAGAAAAGAAACAAGATGACAAGGGCTATCAAAAGAAGAGACCAGTACACAATATTGTGGAGAGAAACAACGGGTTGGATGTGTAGAGAAACGGGAGAAGAAGGATCGTGGATGGTTATTGTGGCCAACGATACCATTTTTGTGAAGGGGATCGTAACAACAAAGGAATGAAGAGGTTGTTTCCTTGACTGAATCAGGGTTTCCATTTGGGATACCTCGTCGGTGGTTGTGGGATCCAAATAAGAACCGCCTGTGGATTCGATCATGAAAACATCCGAAGGGTTTCGAGAAGAATTGTTGGTCTGAAAATAGAATATCGGTGCAAAGATGTTTTTAAAAGTGGGGAATTCTGTTCCATCTCCAAGGATGACAATGATAACATCTTGCGATGTTTGCATTTCTCTCGAATATATTACGCCGAGAAGAGATTCCAGCTGCCCCTTTTCGGTGGATAGATCGACAGGGTAAGTACTGAGTTTGTCTGTTGGAAAAGAAATTTCCTGTATGTCCGATCCAAATGTAAATACTACAATATCGTTAAAAAATGACTGCTTTTTTCGTGCTTTTTCGATTTCCATCAAAACAACTTCTCTGTGAGCTCTTTCTCGGATATTGTTATAAGAAGGGCTGTTCTGAATCAAAAGATAAATCTTGGGCTGAGAAGTGAACGGAAATCGTATTACTTTTTCTTTTGCATGAATCGATGTGTTTTCTACTTGAATCGTGTATGGTTCTACGGTGGGGGCATAATAATATCCACGGATGGTTGGGTACAGGCTTCTGTCAATATGGATATCCAGCTCTTTTCCAGAGACGGAAAGAGAGTATGAAAATACACATAACAAAATAAAGATTCCGATGGCAACTTTTTTCTTCATTGATAATGATTCTATGATCTAAGCTCATCAGGTCAATATATTCACAAATATATCACAAGTGATATAATGAGTGGCAAAGTTTACAAATATGACGAGGATACCATATGCGCATAGAAAAACATCCGATTTTAGAGTTTAAAGAGAAGAAGAAAGTGTCTTTTTTCTTGGATGGAAAACCCGTACAAGGATTTGAAGGAGAACCCATTGCGGTTGCTCTGTTTGAACAGGGGTACAAAAACATCAATGAGAGCCTTGTCTACCACAGACCAAGGGGAATCTTTTGCTGCATTGGCAATTGTTCTTCCTGTTTGATGAAAGTAGATGGCATACCCAATGTGAGAACTTGTACAAAGAGAATTGAAGAAGGAATGCAAGTAGAAACACAAAAGAGGGAACCATGAAACAAAACTGTGATGTGTTAATTGTCGGTGCAGGACCTGCTGGCTTGTGTGCCGCAAGTGTATTTGTGAATACGAATGTCCAGGTTGTTGTCATTGAAAGAGATCCCTTTCTTGGGGGTCAACTACTGAAACAAACCCATATGTTTTTTGGTTCTAAAGAACAATATGCGGGAACAAGAGGCTTTGCCATTAGCGATATTCTAAAAGAATCTGTTCTTCAAGCAAAGAATATCCATATTTTTACAGAAACGGTGGCGGCAGGATATTATCCAGAAGATGGTTTTATGCTTGCAATTGAGCAAGATCAAACGCTCCATCGAATCGGTTTTAAAAAAGTGATTGTGGCAACGGGAGCTTCTGAAAAAGCGCTGATTTTTGAAAATAACGATTTACCAGGAATATTTGGTGCCGGTGCTGTACAAACCCTTATGAATATGTACGGTGTAGCACCGGGAAAAGAAGTCATTATGGTTGGATCAGGGAATATTGGACTCATTGTATCCTACCAACTTCTACAGGCGGGTATATCGGTAAAATGCATTATTGAAGCAGCGCCCGTTATTGGTGGCTATTTTGTACATGCTGCCAAAATTCGAAGATTGCAAATTCCCATTTACACACAAACAACAATCCGAAAGGCTATTGGAACTGATTCTTTGGAAGGTGTTGAGATTGTATCGTTGGATGAAAAATGGCAAAGTATTCCTGGTACTGAGCGCATAGAAAGCTGTGATACACTGTGCTTAGCAGTGGGACTCTGTCCTATGTCAGAGTTATTATCCCAGATGCAATGTGAAACAAAATATGTACCCGAGTTGGGAGGATCTGTGGCCATACGAAACCACAGAATGCAATGTACCAACAAAGATGTTTATATCGCAGGCGATGTGGCTGGTATTGAAGAAGCAAGTTCGGCTATGTTGGAAGGCTATATTGCAGGAGTATCCATTGCAGAAGATCTTCAGATTGCTACACCAAAACATCTGGTTTTGCGTGAAAACTCGGTAGAATTTTTAAAAGCAATGCGATCGGGTCCTATTGGAGAGAAAATATGCAGTGGTTTGAAGAAAGTGGAGGAATCCCATGTTTAAGAATACAGGTTGTTTGTCTTCTATAGAATATTCCTCTTTAATGCCAGACGAAGATAGACTGAACGAAGGTCCTGTTGCTATTATAGAGTGCCCAGAACATATACCTTGCAATCCATGTCAACAAGCTTGCCCCAGAGGAGCAATCCAACCTTTTCAGAAAATTACGGACCTTCCTGTTATTCAGTTTGATCTTTGCAACGGATGTGGAAATTGTATTTCTGTTTGTCCAGGATTGGCTATTTATGTCATTGAGAAAAACTATACCCCCGATACCTCTTTGATGAAGATCCCCTATGAAATGCTTCCAATACCAGAAAAAAACGATATCTGCGATATTCTTTCCAGAGAGGGATCTGTTATTGGCAGAGGAAGGGTTGAAAGGGTCCAGAAATATGCCTTCAATCCAAAGGGTAGAGTAGTATGGGTTGAAATCCCCAAAAAACTGTACAAAGAAGCACGAAATGTTCGGATGGTGAAAGAATGAATTTGAAAGATGATAATACAATCGTTTGTAGGTGTGCAGATGTAACTCTTGGCGAAATAAAAGAAGCCATTCGGAAAGGTTATACCACACTCGATGAGATAAAGCGTCTTACTCGAGCTGGTATGGGTCAATGTCAGGGAAAAACGTGTCGAAATCTTTTGCTTCAAATCATTGCCAACGAACTTCACATTTCGCCAACCGATGTGGAACTATCGCGGTTGCGGCCTCCGTCTGTAACAATTCCACTTGAATTGCTTGCTAAGGAGGATGCGAATGAAAACTAAAGCAGCCGTTGTTGTTATAGGTGGAGGTGTCATTGGTACGGCAATCGCTTACGAGTTAACCCTCCGAGGTGTACGAGATATTGTGTTGGTGGAAAAGAATACTCTGTTCTCTGGTGCCACTGCTCGATGTGGGGCTGGCGTCCGACAACAGTGGGGTACAGAGATGAATCTGCGACTTTCTATTGGGTCTGTGAAACGATATGAAACCTTAGCTGAAGAATTGGACTATCCGCACGGCATTGAATTTTCCCAAACGGGATATTTTATGCCCGTATATACCGAAAAACAGCGACAACAATTTGAAAAAAATGTAAGTCTTCAAAGAAAATTTGGACTTGATGTTCAATACTTACAACCAGAAGAATGTAGAAGTATTGTTCCCATTGTTTCTTTAGACGGGTTACTAGGAGCCACATACTACGATAAAGATGGATATTTAAGTCCCTTTCACACTACAGCAGCATATGCCGAGGCTGCCAAAAGGAACGGCGTTTGTATCGAAAAGAACACGGAAGTACTTGGTTTTACTATGGAAAAAGAAACGATACGTTCTGTTAAAACGAACCGGGGAGATATATCTTGCGATTGTGTAGTGAATGCTGCGGGGGGATGGTCTCAAGAAATTGCCCAAATGGCACATGTAACACTTCCCTTGTTTTCTGAACGACACCAGATTCTTGTTACCGAACCCATTGAGCCTTTATTCCGACCAATGGTGATGAGCTTTACACATGGTTTTTATACCCAACAAGAACCCAATGGGGCTATTTTGATGGGAGTGGGAGATCCTCATGAACCCAAGGGATATAATATGGATCATTCCTATCATTTTCTTCATACTGTTGCTTCTCTTGTCACCTCTGTTTTGCCGGCAGTAGGAAAAGCAAGAGTAGTGCGACAATGGTCTGGCTTGTACAATATATCCCCTGATAAAGCTCCTATCCTAGGATTGCCTAAAGAAGTAAACAATATGTTTCTAGCCGTTGGTTTTTCTGGACACGGATTTATGGTTGCCCCCATGGTTTCTGAAATGATTGCCCAAATGATTACCAATGAAGAGTTGTCTATTCCTGAAGCCAGAACCCAATTGGATCTGGGTCGATATGATCGGGGAGAGCGTATTGTGGAACCTAGTGTAGTGTAACGGGATGATAGGAATTTTTGATTCTGGCGTTGGCGGATTAATCATCTATCAGAGAATTAAAAAAAGTCTTCCATGGATTTCTTTTCAATATTATTCCGATCATCTTCATTTTCCCTACGGAGAAAAAACAGATGAACAAGTTTTGGCGTATTCCACGAAAATATCCTCTTTTTTTGTCCAACAAGGTTGCAAAATGATTGTTGTGGCCTGCAATACGGCTACTGTTACTGCAATCGGAAGATTAAGACAGATGTTTCCCATTCCTTTTGTTGGAATTGTACCTGCCGTAAAACCTGCTTCTGCCAATGGAAAAAACAGAAAAATTGCCGTTCTGGTAACCCCTTTATCAGCAAAAAGTAAGCAATATGGGCTTTTATTGGAAGCATGGAGACATGGGAATACGATGGATACTTTTGAAATGCCAGATTTGGCCAGTATTGTCGAGTATAACAGATTTCATGAGGATTCTACACAGCAGTACTTGAAAACTTTTTTTCAGAAATTACAAAAAAATGGATATTCCGTTGTCGTTCTTGGTTGTACCCATTTTTTATATGTCAAACACTATTTGGACACGCATTTCCCAGACGTCTTTGAAGTTATAGATCCAATTGAAGGTGTTGCGAAACAAGCAAAAAAAGTCTTTCTAGCGATATCTTCTCAAGATACTGCGAACTTGAAGCCTGTAAACGACGACTATTATACAAGTGCTGAACCCTCCATTCTTGAGCACTATTTAGACTATTATCTGCATATTTCCAAGCCTATTGTGAAGGTAATTTCTTTTGAAAAGCCAACGTAGTTTTGCTTTATGGAAAAGAATTCACGTAGCATTGCATAAAGAAGTTGAAACAGAGTATTCCAATACTTCCATCAAGGAGGGCTTTTCTCACTTTTTACAAAAAGTGTCCACTGAAGAATGGTTTGTACAAGAGTATCCGAATTCTCTTCGAGATTCTCTCGTTCAGAGTCTTCAATCTTATGAAGTGGAACCCAGTACGTCCACTTATGCTCAACTCGTATCCTCCATAGGAAGTCTCTATGACTACTGGGATAATCAAATTCCAACGGCCGTTATGCAGGATATTTTGTTAAAGCCTTTGCAATATTGCAAAGGGTTTGGCCCAAAACGAGCACAAGTGTTGTCCAGATTGGGTATATATAAAATCTATGATTTTTTGTATACGTTTCCGAAGTCATGGAACGATCGAAGAAAAACAAATACTATCCAAGAAGCTTATATGTTGCAAGGAGAGACGGTTCAGATTGCAGCCTACATAGACAATGTAGTGGAGCAAAAAAAAGGATCGTTTTTGATTACGAATCTTGTCGTAAAGGATAAAACTGGTTTTTTGTTAACGACTTTCATTAATCAAAAGTATCTGAAAAAGATGTTTCAAGATCACAAAGGGCATCTGATGTTTTTGTCTGGAAAAGTACAATATCAATATGGAAAAATACAGATGAACAACCCAGAGTTTGAGATACAACAGAATTCAAAGTCTTCACACACATTTCACGATATTGTACCGATTTATAAATTAACAGAGGGGATGTCACAAAAGGTCTATCGGCAGTTAATCAGGCATACTATTGAAGAACACATTGTCCACATTCATGAATTTCTACCTTCCAGTATCCGTATACCAGAACACATAATGCATCGAGCGGAAGCCCTTTGTCACATGCATTTTCCTATGTCATTACAAGTCGCAGAGGAGGCTAGGAAAAGACTGGTTCTTGATGAATTTCTAATGAATCAATATACAGCTTTGCAACACAAAATATTACACCGAAAGAAAGAAGGGATCAAACTTTCTATTCCCGATACTATGGTCTCTTCTTTTCAATCTTTACTATCCTTTTCCTTAACGGGAGATCAGCAAAAAACAGTGTTGGAGTTTCGACAAGACCTTGCCTCCGGGTATCCAATGAATCGATTGCTGCATGGAGATGTTGGATCTGGGAAGACAATAGTGGCAGCAGCCTTGCTGTATTTCACAATAAAAAACCAGTATCAAGCAATTTTCATGGCGCCTACGGAAATTCTTGCGAAACAAGTTTTTCAAGTACTTACCACTCTTTTTTTATCGGATGAAACGATCCAAGGAGTGTTGTTGATTGGAGATATGAAAAAGAAAGAAAGAGAGAAAGCAGAAGAAGCATTGCAACTAGGTACTGTGAATTTTGCTGTGGGTACCCATGCTCTTTTTGAAGACAAAATTCTCTTTCATCGTCCTGCAACTTTCATTATTGATGAGCAACATCGATTTGGTGTGGAACAAAGAAAACGTCTGTTTGGAAAAGCTTTACACCCACATCTTCTTGTGATGAGCGCTACGCCTATCCCAAGAACAATGGCATTAACACAATTTGGAGACTTGGATGTATCTGTGATTCAAGAATTGCCACAGGGACAAAAAAATATTCAAACGAAAATCGTCTCTTCCACTCAACGAAGTGAAATGAATAGAATTTTACGGACCCTTTTGGAGAAGAACGAAAAGATTTATTTTGTGTGCCCTCTTATTGAAGAGTCTGATTCACTGGATGTGGCCAATTCAATCCACAAAACAGAGGAAGTGAAGACGACATTTCCAGATATCGATGTTTTTCTGCTACATGGAAGAATGAAAATGGAAGAGAAAAACCAAGTAATGCATGACTTCAGACAGGCCAAAAGGGCTATATTGGTGTCCACTACAGTGATTGAAGTGGGTGTTGATGTGTCAGAAGCTACAGCGATGGTGATTGAAAATGCAGAACGATTCGGTTTGGCCCAATTGCATCAGCTTCGAGGAAGGGTTGGTCGGAAATCTCAACAATCCTACTGTTTCTTAGTCACAGATGCTTCCTCTTCTTCCAGACTGGCGATACTAGAAACAACCAACAATGGATTTGCAATTGCAGAAAAAGATTTGGAATTACGGGGACCAGGAGAGCTTTTTGGGACTCTTCAAAGCGGGCATATCTTTTCACAATTGGTTCGATTGGAAGAGGACTATCCTTTGTTAGAAAAAGCAAAAGAAATTGCTACTCACCTCATTAACCATTCAGATATAGGAGCTGAATTAGAAAAAGCAGTTCAGTTTCGAAATAAAAAAGTGGTGCTGTAGAGTTCTTTACTTTCGAAGAATGACGGTTTTGGTTTCCGGGATCCATTCTACTTCAAATTGTAAATGTTCTGCAATAAAGGCCAGAGGGACAAAAGAGTACTCTTGATGAATGAGCGGGGGTGTGGATAAAGAATAGAGAACCCCATTTACATACGCATTTGGACTATTGATCTGTAGTTGGATTTCCCCATCTCGTTGAAGAATCGAAATTTCTTTTGTATTTGGATACCATTCTACTTTTGCACCCAATACGTCCGAGATAAACTTCAAAGGGATCATTGTAATTTCAGCATCCGTAATAAATGCGGGTGGGGTATCAAGAGATGTTTTTTCTCCATTTAAATAAACAAAGGGAGAGTGAATGGGAATTTCAAGAACCGTGGAAAAAGAGTTGTCTGTCGATGATTCATCGGAAGTAGGGAAATCGCTTTGTATCGTCGTGGGTTCTTTCGAGAAACGTGACCGAATATCCTGCATGCAGCCACCAAAAGTACAACTGCTTACAGAAGAGGCTAAAATCATAAAAACTATAAAAATCCATATCGTTCTTTTCATAATATCCTCACGAAGTTATTTTCGTTAATTGTAGCTCCTTTTAATGACTTTTCAAATTGGCTTTACTTGACAGCTGTTTGTGGTACAATAAACAACGGAATTTTGTTGTTTATGAGGTGTTATAATGATATCAGATGATTTTAAAAACGTTGATCAAAATGAAGAAAGAGATCTCGATGAATTTGAGAATGCAATTCTATCGAATACAGATCGCTTAGTTCAGAATTACAAACGAGGAGACATTGTTGATGTTCGCATTGTGAAAGTTGACAAGGATTGTCTTCTTGTAGACATTGGAAGAAAGAGTGAAGTGTTCGTTCCCATTGAAGAAATCGTCCATGATCCCAATGTTGAACTCGGTACTCAATTCAAAATCGATGATTTGATACCTGTAAAAATTGTTCGGGACGAATTTTCGAAAGGTGGCATTTTTTTATCCCACAAAAAAGCTCTTTATCAATTGAATATTGATAATATTGAGACCGCCTACAGGGAAAGAGAAAAAGTCAAAGCCATTGTTCACGAAAAAGTAAAAGGTGGCTTGGTTGTTGATATCGATGGAGTTCAAGCGTTTTTGCCAGGGTCCCTGGTTTCTGTGAAAAGACAAAATGATCTCTCGAAATATATTGGTCAAACACTTGAAGTGCAAGTCATTGAATTTGAAAAAGATCGTAGAAAAGTAGTCGTTTCTCATAAGATCATTGAGCAAGAGCACAACAAGGCTTCACGAAATGATTTTGTGGGGGGTCTTGAAGTAAACACTATGCTTGAGGGTATTGTAACCAATATCGTTGACTATGGAGTGTTTGTCGACATTGGTTATAATGTTGAAGGACTTGTTCACATATCTGAACTTGCTTGGGGGGCAACTAAGAAACCATCTGATGTTGTCAAAAAGAACGATAAAATCAAAGTGCGAGTGATTGGTATTTCGGATGATCGCAATCGTATATCTCTCAGTTTAAAACGTACCCTTCCTGATCCTTGGGAAATATCTGGTGGTAATTACCATATTGGCCAAGTCGTTGAAGGAAAAGTAGTGAAAGACCTAAACTTTGGAGCACTGGTAGAAATTGAAGAAGGAATCAATTCTTTCATGCATATTTCTCAAATGAGCCACCGAAGAATTAATTCTATTGAAGAGATATTCCAAGTTGGTGACACAGTTCGCGGCGAGATTGTCGAACTCGATGTTTCCCAGAAGAAAATGAAGTTAAGCCGAAAAAATATAATTCCACCTGAAGATGAAATATCTGATGAAGAAGAAGCTTCTTCATCAGACAACAATCATGATCAATCCAAATCGGATGATTTCAGTAGCTATGTGGACGTATACGTTCCAAAAGGCTCTAACTAGTATTTATAGGACCTACAAAGGGAGTCCCAAGGGACTCCCTTTTCCTTTTCATTGTGTTTACGAAAGAGAGCTTTTATGTCAAATAAAGTAAAAAAGACTTTAAAAGATTCTTTAAATTCTCAGCAATATGATGCTGTCACCACCGTTAACGGACCAGTTGCTGTGTTTGCTGGAGCTGGTTCTGGTAAAACAAGAGTTATTACCTATCGTATTGCTAACCTGTTGAATGAGGGAATCCCCATAACAAATATTCTAGCAGTTACTTTTACAAACAAAGCTGCCAACGAAATGAAAGAGCGAATACAGGGAGTGGTGGAAATTGATCCGAAAAAACTCTGGATTGGAACCTTCCATTCCATTTGCCTTCGAATTCTAAGGCAATCCGGCAAAGCCATTTCTCTTCGACCCGATTTTACAGTATTTGACGAAGAGGATTCTTTGTCTCTTATTAAAGACTGTATGAAAGAAAGCAACATCGACATCAAAAGAGTGAACCCTCGAACGGTCTCGAAAACTATTTCAGATTCTAAAGTTGCTTTGGTAAGCTCTGAAGATTACCCAAATGTTGCTGGAACAGGCTATTTTGTGGATATAGTATCGAGTGTCTATGCTTTATATGAAAAGCGATTGCGAGAGAATAACGCTCTTGATTTTGATGATCTCATTTACAAAACCGTGATTCTGTTCCAAAATGAACCATCCACCTTAGACCAATACCAAGAGATCTTTAAGCATATCCTTGTGGATGAATACCAGGATGTGAATGCTGTACAATATGAGCTTTTACGTCTTCTAGCCAATAAACATCGTAATATTTTTGTAGTCGGAGATGATGACCAGTCCATTTATGCTTTTCGCGGTGCAGATCCAACATATATGTTGCGATTCCGACAAGAATACCCAGATGCAAAGGTGATTAAACTCGAAGAGAATTACCGTTGTTCCCAAATGATTTTAAATGCCGCTCATTGCGTAGTCCAAAACAATGAAAAACGAGAAGAAAAAAAATTGTGGACAAACAATGAAAAAGGAACCCCCGTAAAACTTGTGGTGTGTTCCAATGAAAAAGATGAAGCACAAAAAACCATTCAGTTAATTCAAGAGCGGATTAAAACACAGAATAGAACCTATAACGATTTCGTTGTTTTATACCGGATTAATGCTGCGAGTAGAAATTTCGAAGAAGCCTTGATGGCGGATGATATACCCTATCAATTGGTCGGTGGATACCGGTTTTATCAACGAAAAGAAGTAAAGGATTTCATCGCTTATTTACGAATTGTCAATAATCCTGACGACAGGGTTAGTATTAACCGTGTCATCAATTATCCCAAAAGAAATATAGGGGCTGTTTTTATTCGAAAAATCGAAAAAATGGCTCACGAAGATCAATGCTCCTTTTATGACGCATGCCATCACCTTTTAAAGAAGAAAGAGGCTGTTGCACGCGGACGCAAAGGGCTACAAGAGTTTATCGATGTTGTTGAAGCAGGCCGAAAATTATTACAAAAAGGGTCTCTTCTTGATGTTGCTAAATTGGTTTACGAGAGAACGAATATCCCCACAATGCTGGAAACGGAGTATGCAGAAGATATTGCGAAGGACAAAGTATCCAATCTTCGTGAATTGCTTTCTGCCATTCATGATTTTGAACAACAATACGATGGTACTGAGCCAATTCTTCAGGCCTTTTTAGCACAAGTGTCTTTGTTTACCGATCTTGACAACATGGACCCAGAACAATCAAGAGTTACACTGATGACAATTCATTCTGTCAAAGGATTGGAGTTCCCTATTGTCTTTATGGCAGGTATGGAAGAAGGATTGTTCCCTCACTATTTATCCAATTGTAAGCAAAATGCATTGGAAGAAGAACGAAGATTGTGTTATGTTGGGTTTACCAGAGCAAAAACAGAGCTTTACTTATCCTATGCCATGAACCGAGAATTGTATGGGAAGACTACAAAATCGACCCCATCAAGGTTTTTGGAAGAGATATCTGAAGATCTTATTGAGCGTTTGAAAATTTCAACCCCCAGAGATGGTGAAACCGGATTGAAACGAAAAGTATCCTCGGTAAACCGAAGTAAAAAAGATTACAGCAAAGGGAACCCAGTATCTCTTGGAGATTTAACTGCGGGGAAAATTGTTTGCCACAAAATATGGGGACATGGAATTGTACTTGATTTGAAAGAGATTGATAGTGAACACATTATTCATATTGATTTTGATACAGTTGGGGAAAGAATGTTGAATTTTAAATACGCGCCTCTTCGAATTGTTGAAGAGGTTCCAACAGCAGCTAAGGGAAAATCCTAGGCATTAAAACAACATTTCCTATTGACGTTACATAATAATAAAAAAGCCGGTAGAATTATTTCTACCGGCTTTTTTTATAGCAGGGAATGGAAACCATCCCTCACAACGTGGGAGAGTCGAAGGCTATCTTCGACGTTTGTTCTTATTTTTTGGTTTTGAAGCTTTCTTGTCTGCGTGAGAGGAGTTTTCTACTTGGTTTGATGGTGCTATTTTACTAGTTTGCTGTGTGATTTTTCTTGTTTTGATAAGGTCGTAAGAATCGGATTGTAGTGCTTCCAGGTAAACAGGACGCAGTTCTTTGTCGTCATCGCCTTTTAGCCATCCAACAAGAAGGGGTACGACAATATAGAGAGAGGAATAGGTACCAGCGATGAGTCCAACCAGTAAAATGGTGGAAAAATCACGCAGAGCGCTACCCATGAAGACGGCTAAAACGATAACACCAATCAGGGTGGTAGCAGATGTGTTGAAGGACCGAATCCAGGTGGTAGTAATGGACATATTAGCAATTTCAGCAAACGTCATTTTGTCTCTATAATACTTCAAGTTTTCTCGAACTCTGTCTAAGATGACAATACTATCTTGTAATGAATAGGCCGTTATTGATAGTATAGCTGCGATCGATGAGGTATTCAGTTGAATCCAAAGCAAAGACATGACGCCAAGGGATATGCTAATGTCATGGGCCAAAGCTATGATTGCGGCAACCCCATCTTTGAATCGAAAACGAATGGCCAAATATAGAAGGATGAGTAAAAGTGCTAAACCCATTGTAAGAAAAGCGTTTCTACGAAGTTCACTTCCCATGGTAGGACCAATGAAATCAATTTGTTTCGAATCGTCGTTGATTTGACCTATTGTCTCTTCCAAAGAATCAATGATTACATCTTGTTCTTCATTGGTGATTTCTTTCATACGGATCATGAAGTGTTTTGGATTTAGTTTGTCTTGCTGAATAGTAGCTCTTTCTTGGTTATGAGTAGCCAAAACATCTCGGATCATCTTTACAGAAGGTGGTTCTTCCGTAACAAAGTCAACGTTGATGACGACTCCACCGGTAAAATCTACACCTAGATTAAAAGGAGAGCCGTTTGTCATTGTGCGAACACTCATAATACTTACGCTGACAAGAAATAGTATCAACGAAATCAAAAGCGTTGTTTTTCTTTGTCCGATAATATTCCACTTTTTAATTGGGGTCATTTTCTCTCCTCCTTTCTAATTATCTTTCTCTGGGGATTGCAAACCAAAAAGTTTGCCGTTTACTTTGGGATTGGTAACAGCAATAAGGCTTAAAATAAACTGGGTAAAGAAGTAGGATGTAATAAGTGCTGCAAGAATACCTGCTACAAGAGTAATGGCAAATCCTCGAATTTGTGTTGTACCAAAGGAATACAGGATAATCATTGCAATTAACATGGAGAAGTTGGAATCAAAAATGGCTGTCCATCCATGGGCGTATCCTGCCCCAATTGCGGAGAGAAAAGTTCTACCTTTTGCATATTCTTCTTTTATGCGTTCAAACACAATAACATTCGAGTCTACAGCCATACCTACTGATAAAACCATAGCACCAATGGCAGGAAGAGAAAGTGTTGCTCTAATTCCTAGAAGGAATCCTAGATAGATAATGCTATACATTAACAAAGCCAAAGCTCCAACACCACCAAGCAATTTGTACATGAGAAGTAGGAAAAGTATAATGCCCAGGATGGCAATGATGGATCCAACTTCAGAGCTTTTAATGGTGTCTTGTCCCAATGATGGACCAACGACTCTTTCTTCCAAGAATGACATTTTTACCGGCAGGGATCCGCCCTGTAAAAGAATGGCTACTTCTTGGGCTTCTTTGATGCTTTCTTCTGTTTTGCTACCAAAGGTAATGACGGCGTCTCCTGATGTAATTTCTTCATTGACTTTGGGTGCAATGAGTAGGGATTCATCAAGATAAATGGAAATTGTTTTTTCAACATTTTCTCGGGTAGCTTTGGCAAACAATTCTTTGCCAATTTCATCCCACTCTAGCTGGACAACGGGTTCTCGAGCGCCCATTTGTTCCATTTGCTGATATGCAAAGGTGGCCTTTTTCAAGTTCTTGCCCGTGACCAAAACGGTTCCGTTTTCGTCTTTAAAGGTAAGAACAGCCACTCGACCAATAATGTCTTTTGCTTGGTCAACATCGGAGTATCCAGGGATATCAACAACAATACGATCTTTTCCTTGGATAGAAACCGTAGCTTCCGATACTCCTAAATAATTGATACGTTTTTCAATCACTTTTTTTGCTTGCTTCAATTCTTCTGCCGTAATACTACCAGATTCTTTCTCGGATTGAAGTATTTCGTTAGTAATCACAAGGTTGTCCTCTTGTGATTCTTCGGTTACCTGCTCAGAATCAATTTCAGTTGCTTCTTCAGAAGCCTCTACATTCGTGTTTTCTGTTGTCTCTTCTGACTCGGATTCAATCAGTTCTTCTTGTGGGATTTCTCCCGTCTCTTTAATGGCTTGTGCTTCCATTACAAGGTGTACACCACCTCGTAAATCAAGCCCATACTTAATGAGATTCTTTGAATAGTTAAAACCAATACTCCATATTGAGAGTCCAAGCACAACTATTATTACTATGAGTTGTCCCCATCTAATTCTCTTCATAGGATCACCCTTTCTCGTGAGATTCAAACAAATAACTATTATATTTTATTACAGCGAATCGTCAATAAGACAATATTTATATGGTATAATACCAAACTGGTGCACCAATGATAGAAGAAACATTACAAACATTTTTAGAAACAAATACGTGGAATCTCTCCGGGGAGCAAAAAGAAAAACTGTTGCAATTTCTTTTGTTGGTTCAGAACGTGAACCCACACATAAACCTTGTTTCCAATGAAAGTGATGAGGAACTTATATACTCTCAATTGCAGGATTGCATGCAGCTTTTTCATTTTTCTTGGATTCCAAATGCCGATAAAACATGGATAGATGTAGGTTCTGGTGGGGGCTTACCAGGTATTATTGCGGCCATTCTTTATCCTTGTTTAAAAATCATTTTAGTGGAATCTATACGAAAAAAATACAGTTTTCTTCTATATGCTTCGATTGAGGCCAAGTTAAACAATGTCCACATATTCCATGACAGGGCAGAGAACATTGTAAATACTCCTGGTATAGCGCGCGATTGCGCAGTCTTTACCGCAAGGGGTGTTGGTTCGATTGAATACGTAGCGCCTTTTTTTGATCAATCATTGTCTTCGGAAGGGAAAGCAATTCTTTGGAAAAATCCTGATGAAATTGCTTCTTTTTTGACTCAAAATCCTCAATGGGAATCGAAAGAACACTTTGTGTATCAATCTCTTAAATCAGAGAAGCATATTCTTGTCTTACAAAGAAAGATACAATCATTACAAGGGAGTAGGAATGCTCGTAAAAGTAAAAAGTTTTGCACTACAAGGACTCGATCCAGTACCCATTGATGTCGAAGTAGACATTACCCAACGAGGTTTGCCATCGTTTTCTATTGTAGGACTTCCCGATGTTGCTGTTCAAGAATCACGAGAACGAGTTCGGTCCGCTCTCAAAAACAATGGGTTTCAATTCCCCACTCATCGGATTACGGTGAATTTAGCCCCTGCGGATATAAAAAAAGAAGGAGCTTGTTTTGATCTTCCCATAGCAATTGGTATTTTAGTGGCGTCTGGACAAATGCCAACGTTGTCATCTGATGCCTATTATTTCGTTGGAGAGTTATCTTTGGATGGGTCTTTACGGGACGTAAATGGAATACTATCCATGAATTGCTTTCTGTATTCTATTTCTCAAAATTTAGAAGCAAAATCTTCTCCCATTTTTTGCTTTCCAGCTGAAAACATCCATGAAATTGTATATTCTCAGTTGAATCTTCTTCCTGCCTCTTCTTTAAAAGAGGCTATTGACTCGATTCAATCCGAGCATTATACTTCGCAGCTTCCTCCCCCTCAGATTGCTACTGAAACAGAAAACAACGACGATATGAAAGACATTATTGGACAGGATTTTGCTAAAAGAGCGATCGAAGTGGCCGCTTGCGGGATGCACAATTTACTATTTGTAGGGCCTCCGGGTACCGGAAAAACCATGTTGGCTAGGCGAATTCCCACAATATTACCGCACTTAACTTTTGAGGAGTCCATTGAAGTTTCAAGGATTTATAGTTCTGCAGGATTGCTTTCAAAAAAGGGTGGTTTAATCCAAAAAAGACCCTTCCGAGCTCCACACCATTCTTCTTCTCTTTCTTCTTTGATGGGGGGAGGGACAAAACCAAAACCAGGAGAAATCTCGTATGCTCATCGGGGAGTCCTATTTTTAGATGAATTTCCAGAATTTCAGAGACATGTGATCCACGCTCTCAGACAACCCCTAGAAGATGGTTTTATTACAGTTTCTAGGGTGCATAGCAGCGTGCAATGGCCCTCTCGATTTATGCTAGTAGCTGCTATGAACCCATGCCCTTGTGGATACTATGGAGATACTCAAAAGAATTGTTCCTGTACGCCGTCACAGATTCAAAAATACCAAGCAAAAATCCAGGGACCTATTTTGGATCGAATTGATATTGTGAGTGAAGTACTACGGGTGGATCCAAAAAAACTTTTAAAAATGCAATCTTCGGAGCCATCCTCTGATATTCGAAGCAGAGTTCAGCAGTGCCATGAAATCCAAAAAGAACGATACAAAGAGGATTGTTTTCACTACAATGCGGAAATGGATTCCAGTTCTTTGCGAAAGGTGTGCAAATTGGATTCTGAAACAGAAATGTTCTTTGCTGAGGTGAGTAGAAAACTCTCTTTGTCAGGGAGGGGGCATATGAAAGTATTAAAAGTGGCTCGAACCATTGCGGATATACGAGCTTCCAATACCATCCAAATGGACGATATTTGCGAAGCATTGCAATACAGATTGCGAACTGAGGATTAAAAAAACCCAGACTGCAAAACGCAAATCTGGGTTTTTTTCGAACGGACGGATAGATTTTTTTAATTCATCTTATTGAAAAAAGTCATGAATAACCGAAGCGACTTCTACACCAACTCGTGTTTGACCTTCTTTTGTTTGGGCCCCAATATGAGGGGTGAGAACAACATTTTCCAAGGCAAACAAGGGATTTTCTTTGGCCGGTTCTTTTTCGTATACATCAATGCCGGCAAACGATATCTTGCCAGATTGAAGAGCCTTCACGAGATCGTTTTCTACAATAATGCCACCTCGCGAACAGTTTATAATACCAGCTCCATCTTTCATTTTTGCGATAAAAGAAGCATCGATTAAATTGCAGGTACTGTCTGTTTTCGGACAATTCACAGAGAGTATATCTGCATCGGTATTGATTTTCTCTAAGGTTGTCAATGTGACGCCATCGATGGCACAAGAAGTGACAATGGGATCATATGCAAGCACTTTCATTCCAAAAGCTACAGCTCTCTTTGCAGTTTCTTTTCCAATATTGCCTAAACCAATAATGCCCAATGTTTTACCATAGAGTTCAAGGCCTTTAAATCGCTTCTTCTCCCAAAGCCCTTTTTTTGTAGATGCTGTTGCATCTGCTAAACCTCTGACGCCTGCTAAAGCCATTCCAATGACAAGTTCAGCTACAGAGATCGAAGAAGCTAGAGGAGTGTTTTTTACGGCAATATTTTTTTCTTTTGCAGTTGCCTTATCAATATTGTCTGTCCCAACGCCGCCTCGAACGATGAGTTCCAAATTTCCTGCTTGTTCTAATGTTTCTTTCAAGATTTTTGATCTTGATCGTACAACGACAGCGTTATATTGACCAATTTCTTGTTTCAGATCCTCGGGGCTAATATCCGTTTTTTCAACGACTTCAAAGATTCCATACGACTTTAATTGCTCAACGCCTTCTTTTGCAAGAGGGTCTGCAATGAGAATACGTTTCATTTGATATCTCCTTTATTTGGCTAAGTAATCAATGGCTGCTGCAATACCTTTTCCCTTTTCGAAGGAATAACCAAGATCTGCCAACACTCTTTCAATGGCTGCAAGACCCAATATAACATCGTTCGGGCCTACGTTCCCCATCGCGGAAATACGGAAAATATTTCCTTTCAGACTTCCTTGGCCTCCGGCAAAAGTGACTTGATATTTATCCCGAGCCAACTTAACAAATTTACCACCATCGACTCCCTTGGGGATATTGACAGCAATACAGCAATCGCCAGTATCTTCATTGTAAAGAGTGAGACCCAACGCTTTAACACCTTGGCGAATTGCCTCTGACAATTGGTGATGTCGAGCGTAAATGGCTTCGATGCCTTCTTCTTTCATCATACGCAAGGCGATATTTAACTGCACAATGATACTGATGGCAGGGGTCCAAGGAGTTGTATTCTTTTCTGCATTTTTGTATGCTTTCTTTAAATCAAAGTAATACTTAGGGAGAGTAGACGTTTCCATCGCTTTACGTGCTTTTTCATTCATGGTTATGAAGGCCAGCCCGGGGGGTAGCATGAATCCTTTTTGAGATCCAGACACAACAACATCAACACCCCATTTGTCTGTATACAAAGGAGTAACACCCAAGCCAGAAACGGCATCAACAACCAAAATAGCGGACGACGACCGAGTAATCTTTGCGATACCTTCAATATCCGTAACACCACCGCTAGAGGTTTCAGAAAGGGTTGTAAAAACAACTTTGGCATCCGGGTTTTCTTGCAGTGCTTTCTCAATCTCTTCTGGTTTTACCGTACGGTGCCACGGGATTGTAATTTCAACTAAATCAAGGTTGTATGTTTGGCATAATTCAATCCAACGTTCTCCAAACTTACCACCATTTACGGCAATGACTTTGTCTCCAGGCGAACAAAGATTGATGACAGAAGATTCTAGGGCACCTGTACCTGAAGATGTTAACATAATAACGGGGTTTTCTGTCTGAAAAATGTATTTTAAATTTTCAGCAGCTTCTTCAAAGATAGCTTCAAACTGAGGGGTACGATGATGCATAATAGGCAAAGATGCAGATGCTAAAACTTCTTCCGGAACCTGTGTTGGTCCTGGAGTTAATAGAACTGGTTTACGCATTTAAATCCTCCTGACATTTTTAAGTAGATCATACTGAAAAAAGCAAAAAAAAAAAGCTGCTTTGGTGAAGCAGCTTTTTTTGTTTTCAAGAAGGGTGAACTGAAGTATTCTTAAATGATCCCTTGTGCCAACATAGCATCAGCAACTTTGATAAACCCAGCAATATTAGCGCTTTTCAAGAAGTTGTTTCCTAGGTTGTATTCAAGAGCAGTATTAGCAGTAGTGTGATAGATCGTTTCCATGATGTGTTTTAACTTCTGGTCTACCTCTTCGAAAGACCACGAATAGCGAAGGCTGTTTTGGGACATTTCCAGAGCAGATGTGGCTACGCCTCCAGCATTCGCAGCCTTTGCAGGACCAAATAAAACTTGATTGTTTAAAAAGATATCAATAGCCTCTGGGCTTGAGGGCATATTTGCTCCTTCACCGACAGCAATGACACCATTATTTACTAAGGTTTGAGCGGCTTTGGCATCAATTTCATTTTGAGTTGCACATGGAAGAGCAATGTCGCATTTTACAGACCATACATTTTCCCAGCCGTCATGGTATTCTGCTTTTGGATGGCGGTCTACATATTCTTTAATTCGGCCTCTTTCGACTTCTTTAATTTGTTTGACGGTGTCGAGTTTAATGCCATCGGGATCAAAAATGTAACCATTAGAGTCGCTTAAGGTAATTACTTTCCCGCCCAATTCTTGGGCTTTTTCGGTAGCATATATGGCTACATTGCCAGAGCCAGAAATGGAAATGATTTTGTCTTTAATGGAAATGCCCTTATCTCTAAGCATTTCATCCATAAAGTAAAGCAGACCATATCCGGTAGCTTGAGTTCGCACTAGGCTACCACCATAATTTAGACCTTTGCCGGTTAAAACTCCTGCTTGGAAAGAATTTGTTACTTTTTTGAAGGCACCATACAAATATCCAATTTCTCTTCCGCCAACGCCGATGTCGCCGGCAGGAGTATCAAGAAATTGGCCGATGTGTCTGGATAACTCTAACATAAAATTTTGACAAAAACGTCGTACTTCATGATCTGATTTTCGTTTTGGATCAAAATCAGACCCTCCTTTACCTCCCCCAATAGGAAGACCAGTTAAGGAATTTTTAAAAATTTGTTCCAAATAGGGATATTCTTGTTTGATTTCAATGGGCTTTCTGTACTTGATGTTAGGAGCTTCTTCCAGGGCATTGAAATGTAGAAAATCTATGATCCCATCAGACGTTA